>CABSNF010000053.1 GCA_902478995.1 uncultured Collinsella sp. | reverse complement strand
TCTCCACCCGAGCATTGAATGAGGCTCCAACGCAAGTTGGGGCCTTTTTTCATATAGGCACACAAGGTCAAAGGCGGCACCATGATCCTCCTGGTCGACAAGATCGAAAAAAGCTTCGGCGCGCGCGTCCTCTTTAGCGGCGCGTCCTTCCAGATCAACCCCGGCGAACGCTTTGCGCTCGTGGGCCCCAACGGCGCCGGCAAAACCACCATGCTCAAGATCATCATGGGTATCGACAGCCCCGACGCCGGCCAGGTCCAGTACGCAAAGGACTGCCAGGTGGGCTACCTGGAGCAGGAAACCAACCTGGAGCACAAGGACACCACCATCCTTGCCGAGGTCATGGCCGCCGCCAAGGAAATCCGCCGCATGGGCGAGCGCGCCAACGAGCTGCAGGCCCAAATCACCGAGCTCTCCGAGCAGGGCAAGAACGTCGACGCACTCCTCAACGAGTACGGCCAGGTCCAGGACCGCTTTGAGCACCTGGGCGGCTACGAGCTCGAGAGCAACGCCCGCAAGATCCTGTCCGGCCTGGGCTTTAAGGTCACCGACTTTGAGCGCCCGTGTTCCGAGTTCTCGGGCGGCTGGCAAATGCGCATCGCGCTGGCTAAGCTCTTCCTGCGCCATCCCGACCTGCTGCTTCTGGACGAGCCCACCAACCACCTGGACCTCGAAAGCGTCCAGTGGCTGCGCGGCTTTATCGCCAACTACGACGGCGCCGTCCTCATCGTCAGCCACGACCGCGCCTTCATGGACGCCTGCGTCGACCACGTCGCCGCCCTCGAAAACCGCCGCGTAACCACCTACACCGGCAACTACAGCAGCTACCTCAAGCAGCGCGAGGACAACCTGGAGCAGATGCGCGCCAAGCGTGCCGCCCAGGAGCGCGACATCGCCCACATGCAGGTCTTCGTCGACAAGTTCCGCTACAAGCCCACTAAGGCCGCCCAGGCGCAGGAGCGCATCCGCAAGATCGAGCAGATCAAAAAGGAGCTCGTCATCCTGCCCGAAGGCCACAAGCACATCGACTTTAAGTTCCCCGATCCGCCGCGCTCAGGCGACATGGTCGTGGGCCTGGAGGGCGTGTCCAAGTCCTACGGCAACAAGCACATCTACAGCGATATTGACCTCAAACTCTACCGCGGCGAGCACGTGGCGCTCGTCGGTCCCAACGGCGCCGGCAAGTCCACCCTCATGAAGATCCTCGCAGGCCTGGAGCCGCCCACCACCGGCACCCGCGATCTGGGCACCAACGTGGGTGTAGCCTACTACGCCCAGCACGCACTCGAGGGTATGACCGAGTCCAATACCGTCCTGCAAGAGATCGACACCGTTACGCCCAAGTGGACCGTGCCGCAGCAGCGCAGCCTGCTGGGCGCCTTCCTGTTTAGCGACAACGATTCCATCGAGAAGCAGGTCCGCGTCCTCTCCGGCGGCGAAAAGGCGCGTCTGGCACTGGCCAAGATGCTTGTGGCCCCCGAGGCGCTCCTGTGCCTGGACGAGCCCACCAACCACCTGGACATCGACTCGGTGGATATGCTCGAGAACGCCCTGCAAAACTTCCCCGGCACCATCGTGCTGATCAGCCACGACGAGCACCTGGTGCGCGCCGTTGCCAACCGCATCATTGACATCCGCGATGGCAAGGTCACGGTCTACGACGGCGACTACGACTACTACCTCTACAAGCGCGAGGACCTCGCGGCCCGCGCCGCCGCCGAGGCGGCAGGGGAGAGTGCGCCGGCCACGGCCAAGTCCGCCAAAGTCACCGCGGCCCAGCCCGATGCGCCCGCCGCCGCTTCCAAGCCTGCCGAGGGCAAGAAGACCAAGGAGCAAAAGCGCGCCGAGGCCCAGGCCCGCGCTGCGCTCAACAAAAAGCTCAAGGGCGTGCGCAACCAGCTCAAGAAGATCGAGGCGGAGCTCGACAAAAAGCGCGCCCGCTATGACGAGCTTATGGAATTGATGGCCAGCGAAGAGCTTTATGCCGATCAGGACAAGTTCAACGCCGCGCTGGGGGAATATAACGGCCTTAAGCAAGAGCTGCCCAAGCTCGAGGACGAATGGCTGGAGCTTTCCACCCAGATCGAAGAGGAGACCGCGCGTGAACTCTCGTAAGGCCGCTGCCGTGGCGATGAGCATCATCGCCATTGCGTGCCGCATCTGCGGCATCTTTATGAGCGCGATGACCGTGCTGCTGTGCTTTAGCGGCCTGACCGCCAAGCTGCAGATTGTCGGCTTTGTCGTTGAGCTTTCACGCGCGCTGCCGAGCGCCATCGCCGGCTACGGCATCATCACATCGCCCTTTGGTGGCGTGTTCCGCCTGGATTACGCCATCGTGGCCGTCATCCTGTTTGTAGCCGACTACCTGCTTACGCGCGCCTCGCGCCGCGTCCGCTAGGGGAGCGCCATGTCCAGCAGCTACCTGATGAACTTGCTTGCCAGCACCGTTGCCGTTATCGTCGGCATCGTGATCCACGAGAGCGCACACGCCGCCGCAGCCTGGGCACTCGGCGATATGACGGCGCGTTCGCGCGGCCGCGTGTCGCTCAACCCGCTCAACCATATCGACCCGTTTGGCACCATCATCCTGCCGCTGCTTATGCTCGCCGCCGGCGGCCCGATATTCGCCTTTGCCAAGCCCGTGCCCGTTTACCTCAACAACCTCAAGCACCCCAAGCGTGACGAGGTCCTGGTGAGCGTGGCCGGCCCCGCGTCGAACATCGCCCTCGCGTGCCTCGCGGCCGCCCTCATGCACGCAACGTACGGCAGCCTCTACACCAGCATGTCCTTTGCCGTGGCGTCCCAAATTATGAACTTCGGCGCCACGTTTATCGTGGTCAACCTGTCGCTCGCGTTCTTTAACCTCATTCCGATTCCGCCGCTTGATGGCTCGTCGATCATCGTGCCCTTCCTCAAGGGCAAGGCGCTCAACAACTATTACCGCCTGCAGCAATACGCTATGCCCATACTCATCCTGGTTCTATACCTGCTGCCTATGTGGACCGGCATCGATGTAATCGGCCGCTATTTCGACGTTACCGTGTATCCGCTTGCTGAGCAGCTGCTCAACTTCGCAATCGCCAGCATCTAAGGTAAACTTACAGGTCGTCCGTGTAAAACGGTCGCAGCATGCACCCAAACCGCGCCGCGAAGGCGCCGTCAAAGGAGGTCGAAGATGTCGTATCGCGTGTCGACGCAGGTCTACAGCGGACCGTTCGACCTGCTGCTGCAGCTGGTAACCCGCCAAAAAGTAGATATCGGCGCCATCTCCATCAGCGAGGTGGCCGAGCAGTACCTTGCCGAGGCCGAGCGCATCGAGGAGCTGGACCTGGACGTGGCGAGCGACTTTTTGCTGGTCGCGGCAACCCTTTTGGACATAAAGGCTGCCTCTCTGGTGCCGCAGGAGGCCCCGCGCAAAGTCGATAACGACGATGACGAGTTCGACGAAGACCTCGAGGAGCTCAGCGCGCTCGACGGCGACGCCTTGCGCGAGGTCCTGATCCAGCGCCTGATTGCATACAAGCAGTTTAAGGGCGCGGCGGCGGCCCTCGGTGCCCGCATGCAGGCCGAAAGCCGCATGCACCCGCGTGTGGCCGGTCCCGACCCGGAGTTTTTGGGCCTAATGCCCGACTATCTGGCCGGCATCACGCTGCGCGGTCTCGCCGTCATCTGTGCCGACCTGGACGGCAAGCGCCAGACCTTCCTGCTGGAGGCCGAGCATGTGGCGCCGCATCGCGTGCCGCTCGACCTGACCGTGGCCTCAGTCGACCGCTTTACCATGGCGCACCAAACCTGCACCTTCCGCGAGCTACTGGACGGCGATGCCACCACCGAGCAGCTCGTCGTCACCTTCCTGGCCATGCTTGAGCTCGCCAAGCGCGGCTCGCTCACGCTGAGCCAGGACGAGATCTTCGGAACCATCTACATCAACCGAGTCGAGGGAGCCGAGGCATACGTGCCCGGCGAGGGCCCCGAGCTCACCGAATAGGAGCCGCAACCATGTCAACCCTTTCCACGCTGGAGGCAAACAGCCTCAAAGGCGCCCTCGAGGCGCTGCTGCTGGTGTCAAGCGACCCAGTGAGTGCGCCCGCGCTGGCCGGCGCACTGGATATCGCCCCCGGCGAGTGCGCGTCGCTGCTCGCCGAGCTCAAGGTTGAGTACGAGGAGGCCAACCGCGGCTTTCAGCTGCGCGAGGTCGCCGGCGGCTGGCGCCTGTTCACGCACCCCGCCTACCACGACGTGGTCGAGGCCTATGTGTTGAGCTGGGACACGCAAAAGCTGTCCCAGGCGGCGCTCGAAACCCTGGCCGTCATCGCATACCACCAGCCCGTAACGCGCGAGGTGGTCAAGGGCATCCGCGGCGTCAACTCAGACGGCGTCATCGCGTCGCTCGTGGACAAGGGTCTGGTGCGCGAGCTCGGCCGTGACCCCCAGCGCGGTCAGGCCATCATTTACGGCACGACCAACGCCTTCTTGGAAAAGTTCGGTCTGCGCTCCACCCGCGACCTGCCCGATCTGGAGCAGTTTGCCCCCGACGAGCAGTCGCGCCAGTTTATCCGCGAGCGCCTGAGCGGCCGCAGCATTCAGTCTACGCTCGAGGAACAGGCCGAAGATCTGGACGAAGAGCGCGAACTGATCGATACCGATGTTGAGGACACCGATGAAGAGGAGCTTCTGCTCACAGGTGCTACCTCGGAGGATATACATGACGAGGACTAACGAAGCAGGGGAGACGCGCGTCGCAAGCGCCACGGACACCGCAGCGCCCGTAGGCGACGCGGTGTCCGTCTACCCGCACACCATGCGCCTGCAGCGCTTTTTGGCGCGCGCGGGCGTGGCGAGCCGCCGCGGCTCGGAGGATCTGATGACCGCCGGCCGTGTGACCGTCAACGGTGAAGTCGCGACCGAGCTGGGCACCAAGGTCGATGTCGACCGCGACCACATCGAGGTCGACGGCATGCCCGTCAAACTCAACCAGGGCGCTGTGTACCTGATGCTCTACAAGCCGACCGGCTACCTCACCACCATGAGCGACCCGCAGGAGCGTCCCTGCGTGGCCGACCTGGTCCCCCGCGACCGTTTTCCGGGGCTTTTCCCGGTGGGCCGCCTGGACCGCGACACCACGGGCCTGTTGCTCTTTACCACTGACGGCGACCTGTCGCAGGACCTGCTGCACCCCAGCAAGCACGTCTACAAGACCTACCAGGCCCTCGTAGACGGCCACCTCACCGACCGCGATTTGGAACCACTCCGCCGTGGCATCGAGCTCGACGACGGCCTATGCCAGCCGGCAATCTGCCGTATCATCACCGCACGCGAGGCCGAGGCCGTAGCTCCCCAGGGCGTCAAGCCCGGCACCACCGCCGTGGAGGTCATCATCCGCGAAGGCCGCAAGAACCAGGTTAAGCGCATGCTGAGCAAGATTCACCACCCGGTAATCCGTCTGCATCGCTGCAACTTTGCCGGCCTGGAGCTCAAGGACGTGGCCAAGGGCTCGTGGCGCGAGCTCACCGACCGCGAGGTACAGGTCCTCAAAAGCGGCGGCATCCCGCCCAAGCAGGCGAGCGCCAAGCGCAACGGCGGCAAGCCCCAAGACACGCCCGCCAGCCGCACGCGCCACCACGGCAGCCACGGCTCCGCACCCAAGCGCAACACCTACCGCGAGCGTTACACGGGCTAGGCAACCCGCCGCGCCCCAACGCCCGCGAACCATACCAGCACGTCAACCATCGAAAGGAAGCACTGCATGATCGTCGCCATCGACGGCCCCGCCGGTTCCGGCAAGTCCACCATCGCCAAGGAGATCGCCCGCCAGCTGGGCTTTAACAAGCTCGACACGGGCGCCATGTATCGCGCCGTCACCTTCGCCGCGCTCGACCGTGGCATCGATTTGGACGACGAGGCGGCAATCGACGCCCTCGCCGAGCAAATCGAGATCCGCTTTACAAACGGCACCGGCGAGGACACGCGCCTGACCATTGACGGCCAGGACGCTTCGGCCGCCATCCGCACCCCGCAGGTCGACGCCAACGTGTCCAAGGTCTCGGCCTATCCGGGCGTGCGCGCCGCCATGCTCATCCACCAGCGCCGCGCCGCCGAGGACCGCGATATCGTGGCCGAGGGTCGCGACATCGGTACCGTCGTGTTCCCTAACGCGCAGGTCAAGGTCTTCCTAACCGCCGACCCGCGTGAGCGCGCCCGCCGCCGCGTACTGCAGCGTCACCAAAACGACGCCCAGCCGCTCACGACCGAGCAGCTCGAAGCCGAGGTCGACGAGACGCTCGACGCCCTTAAGCAGCGCGACAAGCTCGACAGCAGCCGCGAGGTCGCCCCGCTCGTGCCCGCCGAGGACGCCGTGCACATCGACTCCACCGCCCACACCATCGATGAGGTCGTCTCGATAATCGAGGACCTCATCAACCAAAGGAGGTAGCCCATGCGCCTGTTTAAGCAGACGCCCGAGGACTATTACAACGCCCCCTACGCCGAGTTCCCAGCGCTCATCCGCGGCACCGTCTTCGTGGTCATGGCAATCCTTTGGGCTTTCTCCAAGCTCATGTGGCGTTGGAAGGTCGAGGACGCCGATCTTCTGTTTGAGCGCCAGGAAGGCCGCGGCAGCGTGGTCATCTGCAACCACACCTCGATGGCCGAGCTCCTGGCTGTAGAGACGGCGCTGTTCTTTGGCGGCCGCCGCATTCGCCCCATCTTTAAGTCCGAGTTCGCCAAGAGCAAGATCGTGCGCTGGGCCTTTAGCCGCGTGGGCGGTATTCCCGTCGAGCGCGGCACCGCCGACATGAAGTGCCTGCGCGCTGCCCAGCACGCGCTGCAGCGCGGCGAGGACGTGCTGATCTTCCCCGAGGGCACGCGCATCCGCTCGCGCGAGATCAAACCCGAGGTCCACGGCGGCTTTGCGCTCATCGCCCAGATGGGCAAGGCGCCCGTCAACCCGCTCGCCATCTGCGGCTGGTCCGATATTACGCCTGCGGGCAAAAAGCTCATGCGCCCCAAGAAGTGTTGGATCCGCGCCGGCAAGGCCGTCTCGCTTTCCGACGCACCGGCCGGGCTTAAACGCACGGAGCGCCTAGAATGGTTTGAGTCCGAGGCCATGAACCGCGTCTACGCTATGCGAGACGAGCTGTGCGCCGAGCATCCGGGCAGGTTCTAGCCATGAGCGAGAATGTGACGAACACCGCCGCGACTGCGTCCGACCAGGCAACCGCGCCTACCATCGAGATCGCCGCCCACGCCGGTACTTGCTACGGCGTACAGCGTGCGCTCGATATGGCGCTAGCCGCCGCGCCGCAGGCAGGGGAGTGCACTCAGGTTCATACCTTGGGTCCGCTCATCCATAACCCCATCGTGGTGCGCGAGCTTGCTGAGGCAGGCGTTGGCCTGGCCGAGAACCTGGACGACGCCGCATCGGGCACCGTAATCATTCGCGCGCACGGAGTGGTGCCGCAGGTGATCGATGCCGCTCGCGAGCGTGGCCTTAACGTCGTCGACGCCACCTGCCCTTACGTGAAGAAGGTCCATATGGCAGCCGAGCGCCTGGTGCGCGAGGGCTACCGCGTGGTGGTCGTAGGCGAGCCAGGTCACCCTGAGGTGGAGGGCATCCTGGGCCACGCCGGCACTGATGCGCTGGTCGTGAGCTGTGCCGCCGACGCCAACGCCTTGTCGTTCAAGGGCAAGGTAGGCCTCGTCGTGCAGACCACCCAGACCGCGCAGAACCTCGCCGAGGTCGTGGCAGCTATCACCCCGCGCGTGCAGGAGCTGCGTGTGATCAACACCATCTGCGCCGCCACGAGTGAGCGTCAACAGGCAGCAGCCACACTTGCCAACCGCTGCGACTGCATGGTCGTCGTGGGCGGCAAGAACTCGGGCAACACCCGCCGCCTGGCTCAGATTTGCGCAGACGCCTGCGAGCACACGCATCACATCGAGGAAGCTTCCGAGCTCCAGGACGCGTGGTTTACCGACGCTCACCACATCGGCATCACCGCCGGAGCCTCCACCCCGCAAGAACACATCGAGCGCGCCGTCGAGCGCATCAAGGAGCTTTGCCGCTAATCATGGACCAGACCGTACCCGCATACGCCGCCGAGGTGGCCGATTACGGGCGCAGCCGCGACCCCGAGCCGGGTGAGGGCGCGCTCGTAAAGAACGTGCGTCCCGAATCGCCCGCGTGGGATGTGGGTATCGAGCCGGGCATGCGCGTGCTCACGGTCAACGGTGAGGCGCTCACCGACATGATCGTGTGGCTCTGGGAGGCCGACGACGACACCGTCGACCTCGAGGTTTTCGACCCGCGCGACAACAGCGTCACCCCCGTCGAGCTCGACCGCTTCCCGGGAGAGGACTGGGGCCTTGAATTCGATGGCCCCATCTTCGATGGTATGCGCACCTGTGTGAACGCCTGCGTATTTTGCTTTATGACGATGCTCCCCAAGGGCGGCCGCTCCACGCTCTATATTCGCGACGACGACTATCGCCTAAGCTTTTTGCAGGGCAACTTTGTCACGCTCACCAACCTCACCGACGAGGACGTGCAAAACGTCATCCAGCGCAACATGAGTCCCATGAACGTATCGGTCCACGCCGTGAGCCCCGACGTCCGCCGCCGTATGATGGGCCGCAACGCCCAGCGAGGCATGGACGTGCTCGAGACCATCATGGCCGCCGGCATCGAGATCCACGCCCAGATCGTACTGTGCCCTGGCATGAACGACGGCGAAGAGCTGGAAAAGACCCTGCGCTTTTGCGAGGAGCACGAGCAAATCACAAGCCTGGGCATTGTGCCGCTCGGTTTTACCAAGCATCAGAACCGCTTTAGCTGGTCATACAGCGACAAGCCCGAACTGGCGCGCGAGACCATTGCCATGATCCGTCCCTACCAGGACCGCGCCTTCGAGCGTTTTGGCCGCCACACCTTCCAGATGAGCGACGAGTTCTACCTGGACGCCGGCATCGATCCGCCCGAGGCAGACTTTTACGACGGTTACCCGCAGTACTACGACGGCATCGGCATGATCCGCTCGTATCTGGACGAGACGGACGATGTGCTTGCCGCCGATGCCGAGCGACTGGCCCGCGTCCGCGAGGCCATCGCCGCTCGCAGCCAGCACCTGCTGTGCCTCTCGGGCGCCAGCGCGCGCGACACCGTGGCGCGCTTTGTGGAGTCGCCGCATGGTCTCGCCGGCACCGTCACGGCCATCAAGAATCGCTACTTTGGCGGCAACGTGGACGTGACCGGCCTCATCGTCGCCTGCGACATTCTGGAACAGCTGCCGCAGGACCTCTCGGGGGTTATGCTCTTTGTGCCTAAGCTCATGTTCAACGCTGACGGCATGACGCTTGACGAGTATCATCGTGACGATTTACTCGCAAGCCTTACCAGTCGCGGCGCCGAGGTTCATGTGGTGTCGACCATGCCGCATGAGCTGCTCGATACCCTGGAGCACATCCTTGGCATTGTGCCTGCCGACTCTAACACTTCCACTGACCCTACCCATTAAAGGAGTGCAGATGAAACCTATCGTCGCCGTCGTCGGACGCCCCAACGTGGGCAAGTCCACGCTCGTTAACCGCCTGGCCCAGACCTCGGACGCCATCGTCCATGAGTCCCGCGGCGTCACGCGCGACCGCTCGTACCACACGGCCGATTGGAACGGCCGCGAGTTCACCATCGTCGACACGGGCGGCATCGAACCGCTCAAGAGCGACGACGTCTTTGCCACGTCCATCCGCGACCAGGCGCTCGCCGCCGCCGAGGAAGCCGCCGTCATCCTGTTTGTGGTCGATGGCCGCACCGGCGTCACCGAGGAGGACGAGTCGGTCGCCCGCATGCTCAAGCGCTGCGACAAGCCGGTCTTTCTGCTGGTGAACAAGCTCGACAACCCCGATCGCGAAAACGACAGCATCTGGGAGTTCTATTCGCTCGGCATCGGCGAGCCCACGCCGCTCTCGGCCCTGCATGGCCACGGCACGGGCGACCTGCTCGATGACATCGTGGCCCTGCTTCCGGAGGAAGAGGACGAGGTCGCCGATGAGTTCCCCGACGCACTGAACGTCGCCATCATCGGCCGTCCCAACGCCGGTAAGTCGTCGCTGTTCAACCGCATCCTGGGCGCCGACCGCTCTATCGTGTCCAACATTGCCGGCACGACGCGCGACGCCATCGACACGGTCGTCGAGCGTAATGGCAAGCACTACCGCATGGTCGACACCGCGGGCATCCGCAAGAAGAGCACCGTGTACGAAAACATCGAGTACTACTCGATGGTCCGCGGCCTGCGCGCCATCGACCGCGCCGACGTGGCGCTGCTCGTCGTCGACGCCTCCGTGGGCGTCACCGAGCAGGACCAGAAGGTCATGGGCTTGGCCATCGAGCGCGGCTGCGCCATCGTGGTGCTGCTCAACAAGTGGGACCTGCTCGACGATGACCGCAAGCGCGAGGCCTGCATGGAGACCATCGACCGCCGTCTGGGCGTCATGGCTCCCTGGGCCCAGTACCTGCGCATCTCTGCCCTCACTGGCCGCAGCGTCGAGAAGATCTGGGCGATGGTCGACGCCGCCGAAAAGACGCGCTCGCAGAAGATTAGCACCTCGCGCCTCAACACGTTCCTCACCGATCTGCGCGAGTTCGGTCATACCGTGGTGGACGGCAAGCGCCGCCTGCGCATGCACTACGTGACCCAGACGGGCGTCAACCCGCCGACGTTCACGTTTTTCGTCAACCACAGCGATCTGGTCAACGACACCTATCAGCGCTACATCGAGAACCGCATGCGCTCGACCTTCGACTTTGCCGGCACACCCATTCGACTCTTCTTTAGGAAGAAGGAGCAAAAGGATGCATAATCCGATTCTGCTGACCGCCATCTGCGCCGTGGTCTCGTTCTTTATCGGGGCGATTCCGTTTGGCCTGATCCTGGGCCGCGTGTTCAACCACACCGACATTCGCAAGGCGGGCTCCGGCAACATCGGCACCACCAACGCACTGCGCGTAGCCGGCCCCAAGGTGGCCGCGCTCACGCTGCTGCTCGACTGCCTTAAGGGCGCCATCTGCGTCCTTATCGCCCGTCCACTCATTGCCGACTTGGGCTATGGCTTCCCCGTGAGCATTATGGCCCCCGGTGCCGCCGGCGACTGGATGCTCGGCGTCATTTGCCTGGCAGCCGTGTGGGGCCACATCTTCTCGCCCTACCTCAACTTCCATGGCGGCAAGGGTATCGCCGTGGGTCTGGGCGTTATCCTCGCCTGGTACTGGCCCATTGGCCTGTCGCTGCTGGGCATGTTTATCGTGGCCGTCGCCATCACCAAGTTTGTGTCGGTGGGCTCGCTTGCCGCCGCCATCGGCCTTCCCATCGCAGCCTGTGCGGTCTTTCCGTACAGCAGCCTAGGCCTTAAGTTTTGTATGGCGATGATCGGCATCACCGTGGTGTGGGCCCATCGCGCGAACATCAAAAAGCTCATGACCGGTAAGGAGTCCAAGCTCTCGTTTACCAAGCGCGTCACCGAGCCCGACGATCAGTAGGAGAGAGTCATGAATGTTGCGCTGATTGGCTCTGGCTCCTGGGGAACCGCCATCGCCGGCCTTGCCGCCGCGCGAGCCGAGCGCGTGACCATGTGGGCCCACAGCGAGCAGACGGCCGCCGGCATCAATGCCGAGCACCGCAATCCCCGGTATCTGGTGGACTACGAGCTGCCCGGCAACGTTGTCGCCGCCACGGACCTATCGCAGGCGCTCGACGGCGTGGAGGCCATCATCTTTGCCGTGCCCTCCACGCACCTGCGCAGCGTATGCCATCAGGCAGCACCCTTCATCGCCGCCGATACTCCGGTACTCTGCCTCACCAAGGGCATTGAGCCCGAGTCCGGCCTGCTCATGAGCGAGGTCATCGCCAACGAGATCGGCAACGAGGCACGTGTTGCGGCGCTCTCGGGCCCCAACCATGCCGAGGAGATCTGCCGCGGCGGACTTTCTGCCGCCGTCATCGCCAGCGAAGACCCGCAGATAGGGGAGACCTTTAAGGACCTGCTCCTGTCCACGGCCTTCCGCATCTACCTGTCGCAGGACATGACCGGCGTCGAGGTCTGCGGCGCTATGAAGAACGTTATCGCCATCGTATGTGGCATCTCCGCCGGCACCGGTGCGGGCGACAACACGCTTGCCCTTATCATGACGCGCGGCCTGGCAGAGATCAGCCGTCTGGTGCACGCCCGCGGCGGTCAAGCTATGACCTGCATGGGACTTGCCGGCATGGGCGACCTCATTGCCACCTGCACCTCGGAGCATTCGCGCAACCGCACCTTTGGCTACGAGTTTGCCCACGGCGTGTCGCTCGACGAGTATCAAACGCGCACGCATATGGTGGTCGAGGGCGCCGTCGCGGCCCGCAGCGTCAGCGAGCTTGCCCGTTCACTGGGCGTAGACATTCCGCTCACCTTTGCCGTGGAGCAAACGCTCTACAACGGTATTACTTTGGATAAGGCGCTCGAGATTCTTACCGACCGCGTCCCTTCTCAAGAGTTCTACGGACTCACCGACTAGCGCAGAAAGGCTTCTACCATGGGTTCCATCAAAATCGCTCCGTCCGTCCTTTCGGCCGACATGGCCAACCTCAAGGGCGAGCTCGACAAGATCGCCGGCGCCGATTACGTGCACTTTGACGTTATGGACGGTCATTTTACCGGCAACCTCACCTTTGGCGTTGACATCCTTAAGGCCGTCAAGCGCTCCACCGACGTGCCGGTCGATGCGCACCTGATGGTGTCGAACCCCGACGAGACCGTCGATTGGTATGCCGACGCCGGTGCCGATATGATCACCGTGCACTACGAGGCATCTACGCACCTGCACCGCACGCTCACCCATCTGCAGCAGCGCGGCGTTAAGGCCGGCGTAGTGCTCAACCCCGCCACCCCCGTGTGCGTGCTCGAGAGCATCATCGACGTTGTCGATATGGTGCTGCTCATGAGCGTGAACCCGGGCTTTGGCGGTCAGAGCTTTATCCCGGGCACCATCGCTAAGCTGCACGAACTTACGGCCATGTGTGAGCGCCACGGCGTGTCGCCCATGATCGAGGTCGACGGCGGCATCTCTTCCAAGAACATCGCCGAGGTCGTTAAGGCCGGCGCCAACGTGCTCGTGGCCGGTTCTGCCGTATTTAAGTCCGAAGATCCCGCTGCCGAGGTTGCGCTGCTGCAAAAGCTGGGCAACGAGGCCGCACAGGAGGCATAAACCCTTATGACCGCAGGTCAAAACCGCATACCCGTGAATCTTGACTATGCCGCCTCGACGCCCATGCGCGCCGAGGCGCTCCTTGCGCAGCGCGAGTACGACGACAGCGAGCTTGCCGGCGTCAACCCCAACTCGCTGCATTCGCTCGGCCGCAAGGCCGCTGCGCGCCTAGAAATGGCGCGTCGCGAGATTGCCCGCAGCTTTGGCGCACGCGTCCGCCCGTCCGAGATCGTCCTGACCAACGGCGGCACCGAAGCCAACCAACTGGCGCTCCTCGGTCTTGCCGAGGGCGCTCGCCAGCGCGACCGCAAACGCAACCGCGTGATCGTATCTGCCATCGAGCACGATTCTATTCTGGACAACCTGCCACTGCTGCGTGCCGCCGGCTTTACCGTCGACCTGGTGCAGCCCTGCCGTGCGGGCTACATCGAGCCTGCCGCGCTCATCGAGCTGCTCGGCGACGACGTCGCGCTCGTGAGCATTATGGTTGCTAACAACGAGACCGGCGTGGTGCAGCCCATCCGCGAGCTTGCCGCGGCCGCGCATACCGTGGGCGCCCTGTTCCACACCGATGCCATCCAGGGGTATCTGCATATTCCGCTCGATGTCACCGAGCTGGGCGTCGATGCCATGTCCGTCGCGGCCCACAAAATTGGCGGTCCTGTGGCATCCGGTGCGCTCTACCTTAAGACCCGCACCCCACTGCGTCCCCGCATCTTTGGCGGAGGACAGGAAGCCGGACGACGTGCCGGCACGCAGGACCTGCGCACGCAGCTGGCCTTTGCCGCTGCCGCCTCGTCTCTGGCGCCCCATGTGGCTCAGGAGCGGGCGACGCTGCAAGCCCTTTCCGACAAGCTCTACGCCACGCTAACGGCCCACCCGCGCATTCACGCCACCATGGGCGACTACGCACAGGCCGATCGTCTGCCGGGCATGGTTTCCATCTACGTCAACGGCATGGACTCCGAGGAGCTCATCGTCAAGCTCGACGCCGCCGGCTTTGAGGTATCGGCAGGCTCGGCGTGCTCGAGCGGCAGCATGGACCCGAGCCATGTTTTAAGCGCGATGGGCATCGGTCGCGAGCAGGCATTGGGCGCACTGCGCATTTCCTTTGACGACCGCGTGAATCCGGACGATCTGGACGAGTTTGCCCAGACGCTGCTCTCGATCGTAGGCGCCGCATGATCGTCGCCGAACTCGAGCGCGCCCTGCTTGCGCGCTATCCTAAGGCGGACGCCGAGGGCTGGGATCACGTTGGGTTATCAGTGGGAGATCCCGCTGCTGAGATCACCGGTGTTGCCTGCGCACTCGACGCGACCGAGGCCAACGTGCACCGTGCTCTTGGGGCCGGCGTCAACGTGCTGCTGACGCATCATCCTATCTACATCCTGTCTCTTATACACATCTGACGCTGCCGACGAAGCTAGAAGTGTA
>CABSNF010000052.1 GCA_902478995.1 uncultured Collinsella sp. | reverse complement strand
TACACTTCTAGCTTCGTCGGCAGCGTCAGATGTGTATAAGAGACAGGTATCTGCACGGGGCGGGGGAGCCTGCCGCCGTTCACGTCCGCGACCGCCTGGACCGAAGCCCAGAGCTGCGAGAGGAATATCGCCGCGATGCAGTTGTAGGGTGAGCCCTCGTCGAGCACGTGGAGGAAGACGGCGCTCTTCTCCGTGAGTACCGTTTGCGGGTCGATGTCGGAGCCGGAGGTCATCCAGGCGACCGGGGCGGAGGAGAACGGGCGCAGGGCGACCTTGAGCGTCGAGAGTATGCTCCTGAGCTCGTTGCCGCCGGAGGATATGAACTGGGACGCCCTTCCCTTGGCGGGGTGTCCGCTTGGCAACGAGCGGAAGACGGTTTTCAGGGGCTCGGATGGGTCGTCGCCCTCTGCCTCGGTACCGCGGTCCAGGACCTCGCAGACGGTCGCGAGGTGCTTTGATTCCTCGGGACACTCGTCGGACATGGAGACCAGCAGGACCAGGGCCGAGAGCAGGCCCCTGGCCGAGGCGGTCCAGTGCGAGCCTTTGCCTTTCTCGTCGTCCTGCACCACGAGTTCCGCGATGGCGTCCGCCGCCTGCTCGGCTTCCTGGTCGCGTCCCTCGGCATGGAGGTCGAGCACCTGCTTGAGCGGGTTGAACCTCTGTCCCCTATAGGGGTGCTGCGTGTCGAGAAGCAGGACGCGATAGCCGCGACGGGCCAGCTCGTCGCCCGTGAGTTCTATGAGCTCGTTTTTCACGTCGGAGACGATTAGGGTCGCGGGCTCGGATCCGTTGGAAGCGCCGCCGTAGCTGAGCAGGTCGATTGAGGGGAGATAGAGGAAGCGACTCTTACCTGACCCGGTGGCCCCTGACACGAAGGCCATCTTCTTGGGCTCGTAGAGATAGCAGGGTTTGCCGTGATACTTGGTGAACCCATAGACGAACCCACGTGACGAGGGAATCGTCGAGCCGTCCCAGGTCATGGACCCTTTTATGACCTCGCGACCCGTCTTGACGTGGGCGTCGCCGAGCACGCCGCCGTCCTCGGCCCTCGCGTTGAGGGTGGTCGAGTAGGCGATGAGAGCGCAGATGCAAAAGGCGAGGAGGAAGGTCAGCAGGGTTCCGAGCGGGCAAGTAGTGAACGCACCCGTGAGCCACCAGCCGAGGACGGTATCCACGCCGAACGACGACGGAATCGCAGCCGCGCCTAACGGTGTCCCGGCGACGAAATCGTCGACGGGGACGGCGAGGACGGGGCATGCGAGGATCGCTAGGAGAAGAGATGATATGAGCGCTGTGGGCATCTTGGTTTTCATGATCATTCTCGATTCTTGGAGATGAGGTTCGATAGCTGCGAGGCCGTGCTCGATACCAGACGGACGGCCTCCGCGAGCTGTTGGGCCGTCTGCGTATCCACGCCATAGGCGTTTGCGGTGCGAATGGCCTGGTTGAGGTTTCCGCCCTGCTTCTTCATCTGATGAAGAAGCTGCCGCAGCGTCGCCTCGTCGGCGATCCTGACGGGCTTCTCACCGATGAGGAGGGCGGCTTCGCGCATGAACGTCGATGGGGCCATACCAAAAGAGGAGGAGCGCACCGTGATGGCGGCACGCTCCTCCTCGGTCATGCGGACGTTTATATGCGCGGTCTTGGCTTTGCCACGCATGGGCTAGCCCCTGTCGTGGAAGGTGGCGCGCGTACCGTCGAAGTCGAGTCGGGACTCGCCCAGCGTGCCGTAGCGGTTCTTGAGGGCGACGAGCTTGAGGGGCGTGCCGGTTGCGGGAGACTCGTAGGGCCACTCGGGCTTGTCATTGTCATCGGCGAGGTAGAGCACCGAGTCAAAGCCGTACTCGACAGCGGAGGAACCACCGAACATGGCGAGGTTGGGCCTGGCCGACTTCCCGGAATCGTAGGACTTGCGAGTGGTCGAGCTCAGTGCGATGACGGGAGAGCCATAGAGGTTCGAGATTTCGCGGAGGCCCTTCACGCATGCTGTGATAGCCAATCGCTCGTCGATGAACTGCTGGTCCGCCGTGACGCCGCAGGCGAGGAGCTGGAGGTAGTCAATGAAGACGATGGGGACCTCGCCGCGCTCGCGTGTTACCAGCCCGACGAGGTTGGAGAGCTCCACGGTGTTGAGCGGGCCGGTGATGCAGAGATTGGGGGCGATCTTGGTGCGATATTTGTCGAGTGCAGCCTCGAAAGTCGCGTGCTTAGGGTGATTCTGGGTCGCGCAGCTGGAGACCTCGGACAACGCGACTTTGCCGTCGCTGAGACGCGCCAGGCTCTTCTCGATCAGCTTGTGCGCGGGAAGCTCGGCGGAAACGTAGATTACCGGGTGCCCGTCTGCCGCGAGCTTGTCGGCCTCCTGGAGTGCCAGTGTCGTCTTGCCCTTGCCCGGGGCGGTCCCGATTGCGTAGTTGAGCCCGGGGTAGACACCGCCGAGGATGCTGTTGAGTGCATCGAGCCCGAAGGAGGCGATGGGTTTGTCTTCCTGAAGGGCGTGGACGTGCTCGTCGAGCACATCAAGCTCGAAGACGAGGGGATTGACGTTCGGGCGCTGCATTACTCGCTCGCCCCCTCTGCCAGCTTGTGGAAGTAGTCGAACAGGTCCTCTTCCATGACGAAGTACTGGTTGGCGATGCTAAAGCAGTGGTGGGTGGACTTCATGAGCTTGATGGCGCTGGATTGTCCGATGCCGGTGAGGATCTGAACGTCCAGGCGGCTCATGATGCGCTTGGTGCCGACATGGCGCAGGTTGATGCCTGCGGAGATGGCGTCGGTCTTGGGGTCATCTGCAAGATGCATGATAAACTCCTTGTTTGGGGCGCTCGGCTCCTCTTCGAGGTTTGGCGACTAAGAGAGGGGAGTCGGGTGCCGTTTTCTATTGCCAGTCGGAGCAGACCGTCTCCAGAAGGTCGCTCCATTTGCGGCGCAGCTCCGGGGTGTCCGGTGGTACGTGCTTGTTGCCGCACTTGTTAGCCGAGATGGTGACGCTCTCTTCAAGCGCGGAAAAAGCATCGGCGAGATAGGCGCATGTTGCGTTCAGGCATCCAATCTCGTCGAAGTACTCAACTGCGAAGCGAACGAGGGCTGCTACGGGCGCTCGATTGAACTCCGTCGAGCACTCGTCCATCAGCGAGCGTCCGTACTTGACTGCACGGGACGTCTCGTAGTCGAGAAGGGGATTCGAGGGGTCGCTCCGGGTCTCGTGTTCCATGTAGTCGAGAACAGACTCGAAGCAACGTCGAAGGTGCGGTATGTCCATTGCACCGGTGTAGAGCGCAGTGCCGCAGCTCCTCTCGTGAATGAGCCTCGCTCCGAACTCGATTATGGGCTTATAGTCCGCTTCGGCGACGGTGCCGATTGCGCCGGTGACGTTCGAACGCAATACGTCCGACACACTCGTGAACAGGCTATCACCGCTGTAGACGTTGAGCATTCTGTCCCTCGCGAACGCGGACGCGGGAAGCACCTTCTCGAAGACGAGTCCGATGATGGTTTTCGATTCGTCAGTTGCCCGCAGGTAAGCCTCGTCCGAAACCATCTGTGCGAAGGGGGCCCTGAGATTCTCGGGAATGCGAATTCGCTTCTCAGCCTTCTTTGCCAACGCCACGTATACTCACCTCCTTCCATTCAACTTGCGAATAATGTATCACCGTTCAGTCGATATGGCCCATGCGAATGTCACTAATAGCCCACGATATGGAGAAATAGTGAAGTACCCAGTTGAAATAGCTAATTATTAGATGAAAGCGATTCAAATACCTCAGCTGCGTTTCGGTCATTTGCCCTGATTGCATGGGTGTAGAAGTTTGCGGTTGTGCTTGCGGACGCATGGCCCATTCTCGCTTGAACGGTCTTTAAGTCGACGTTGCTCGCAACAAGGGCCGTTGCTGCCGTGTGCCTCAGGCCATGGGGAACGAGCCCTGAGTATCCGGTGCCTCGTGTGTGCAGTTTGCCGTTGCGCTTGAACTGGCTTGTTACGTTGGCGTACTCGCCATAGCCGTTGTCGACGCAGAAATCCCTGAACCAGCGTGAATAGTTGTGTCCATCGGGTCGGGTGATACTGACGTGAAGGTTGCCGTTTTCGTCCTTATGCGTGCTGAAGGCGTGAACGAGGGGGTCAGAGTTTCTCTGTCTCAGCCCGCGTTGCTCGAATAGACTGCGCTGCCGCATCTTCCAGTCGTTTAGATACGCGGCCAGCGAAGAGTCTATAGACAGGATTCGCCTGCTCATTTCCGATTTTGGTGCCCTGAGCGTTTTGTCATTGGTGTACTGGCGGATGATTCGGATCTCCATCGCCTCGGGGTCGTAGTCTTCCCAACAGAGCCCCAGGGCCTCGCCTTTCCTGAGTCCTAGGTGGAATATGAGCATGGTGCAGACGGTCATCGGCCCCATGGGTTCGGATAGCAGGCATTTGGTGAATCGGGGCAGTTCGTCGGGTGGGAGGAAGTTACGCACTCTAAGGTCTGGCTTTGGGAGTTTGATGCTGATGCATGGGTTGCGCCCGATTAGCTCATTCTCCAGTGCGTCCTGCATGACCTGTTTGAGCTTGACGTGGATACGACGAATCTCGGCCTCTGTGAATCTTCCGGTTGAGATCGCTTCAGCATACGCCCGTTTGATCTCGTCGGGCCTCAGTGCGCCGAGGGGCATGTCGCCGAACAGCTCGCGTATATGGCGCACGTCATATTCCTCTCTTTGGAAAGAAAGAGGGGAGCCGAAGGAGCTTTCTCGGAGCCGATGGAAATCCTCAGCGTATCCGGAAACAGTGGTCGGCATGTCGCTAGCCGGTTCATAGGTCTCCAGCTCCTTCCGGTAGGCATCGAGCGCATTCGCCACCTCACCGGGCCAGTTCTTCGGGTTTTTGCTCTTGCAATGGATGGTTCTCTTGGGCGTCTTTAGGTATCTGACTCGTTTCCCGTTCTTGCCGGATTCGGGGTCGCGACCGAGAGAGAAGTAGATGCGGAAGGAACCGGGTTTTCCCTTGATCGGTTCGGAAGTGCCTTTGGCTGTGGGTTTGATTCTGGTTTCCATGGGTCTCCAGGGGTGGTGCGTTGGGTTAGCCTCGGGGGCGGGGCTTTGAGGGCCTCGCCCCCGAGGCTAACCCAAAAATTTCACCCCTGCAAGTCAAAATGAAGGGGTGAAGGGGTGTAAATAGGGTGAAATAGAAAACTAATCAAGAAGAGCAAAAACGGCAGAATAGCTAAATTACCTGCGGAAACAGAGATATTGATGAAAATGAAAAACCGCAGGTAGGGTAAGAGCTCATGACCTCCTAAAGCGGGTGTCGACGGTTCGAATCCGCCCGGGGGCACCAGAGGAATATCGAGCCCGGTACCGCTATGGTGCCGGGCTCTTCTGGTCTAAGGGCAGGATTCGGACCGTCGGCACCCGCGTCACTCATTTCCCCGCGGGGGAGTTTTCGAATCCGCCCGGGGGCACCAGAAGATTATGACGGCGTCGCGAGAGCGGCGCCGTTTCTGGTTTGTGGGGGCCGTCGGCGGATTCGAGCCGTCGACACCCGCGTCACCAATTTCCCGCGGGGGGAGTTTTCGAATCCGCCCGGGGGCACCAGAGGAATATCGAGCCCGGTACCGCTACGGTGCCGGGCTCTTCTGGTCTAAAGGCATGCCGTAGTTTTTGCTGCTTCAGATAAAGAAAGCGCCCGTTTGCCGGGGGGACAAACGGGCGCCGTTGAGCGAATGTGTTTGCGTCATCAGCCGCTGTGGGCAACGTCTTGATGACTAGTTGGTCGTGCCGGAATCGTCGCCTGAATCAGTACCAGAGCCAGAAACCGAAACCGTCAGCGTGATCGTGTTGTCGGTAGACTGCTTGCCGGTGGGGGAGACGCCCGTCACGGTGGCGTTTTCGTTGCCACTCACGGGGTTGCCGTTCTGATCGCAGAATGCGATGTTGTAGAACCCGGCGTTGTTGAGCGCGGTGACGGCGGCGGAGATGCTCTTGCCGTACAGGTTGCCCGGAACGCTGGCCTTGCCGGACTTCTTGGCGATGACGACGGTGATCGTGGCGCCGGGCTTCTGCTTGCCGCTGGGGTTCCAGCTAATGACGGTGCCCTCGGTGACGGAATCGTTCTCCTGGTAGCTCACGTCGACGCCAAAACCGGCCATGTCAAGGGCGTTGCGTGCCTGGGCCTCGGTCATGTCAGTCAGATCGGGGACGGAGGTGGTGTCAGGACCGCTGGAGACCTTATACGAGATGGTCGTGCCCTTCTCGACTTCCTTGCCGGCATCAGTGCCCTGCTCAAAGACCTGGCCTTCGTCAGCCTCGTTGGCCTCCTCGGTTGCGTTGCCCTTCAGGCCCACGCTTGCCAGCGCGGCCTCGGCCTGGTCCTTGGTCAGGCCGACGAGCTGCGGAACCTCAACTTTCTCTGAGGGCTTGGGGCCCTTGGAGATCACCAGGTTAACCTTGGAGCCCTTGGGCTTCTTAGTGTTGCCGTTGGGGGTCTGCTCGGCAACCTTGCCCTCGTCGACATCGTCGTTATAGCTCTGGTCGACGGTTCCGACCTCAAGGCCTGCCTCCTTGATCAGCTCGATAGCGGTCTGCTGGTCCTTGTTAAGCACATCGGGCACCGTAACCTGCTCGCCCCCAAAGAGTCCGGTGGCGAAGGCAACCACAACGCCAACCACGGCGATTGCGGCGACTACGGCGGCGATAATCTTGTTCTTGCTGGACTTGGGCTGATCGACCTCGTAGGAGCCCGTGGAGCCCGAGACGGCGCTGCGGGGGTTGGTCTGTCCGCTTACGCCCGATACGGGGCGAACCATAGCGCGCGTGGAGTCAGACAGCTCACGGGTCTTGGTGGCGCCCAGGTCGCCCGCGGCGCCAATGATGCGCGTGGGCTCGGAGACGTTGACGGCGCGGCCGGACAGGTAGTTGTTGAGCACCTGGCGCAGCTCGTCTGCCGTCTGGAAGCGGTTCGCCGGGTCCTTTTCCATGCACTTGAGGATAATGCGCTCCAGATCGGCATCGACGCCGGAGTTGACTTGGCTCGGCGGAACCGGCAGTTCGTTTACCTGCTTGAGCGCAACCGAGATGGCGTCGTCGCCGTCAAAGGGGACGCGACCGGTGGCGCACTCGTACATCACGACGCCCAGGGAGTAGATATCCGAGGTGGGACCGAGGTCCTGGCCGCGCGTTTGCTCGGGGCTTACGTAGTGGGCGGTGCCCAGTACATTGTTGTCCTGCGTGAGGTGGCTGTTCTTTGCGCGCGCGATGCCAAAGTCCATGACCTTGATGTTGCCGTCGGGCAGCACCATGATGTTTTGCGGCTTAATGTCGCGGTGGATGATCTCGTGCTTGTGGGCGACCGAAAGCGCGGAGCTGATCTGCGAGCCGATCTGCGCGACCTTCTTGGGATCGAGGGCGCCGTGGCTCTTGATGCCGCTCTTAAGGTCGGTACCGCGCAGGTACTCCATGACGATGTAGTAGGTATCGCCATCCTTGCCCCAATCGTAGACGCCCACGATATAGGGGGAGGAGAGACCTGCTGCTGCCTGGGCCTCCTGCTTAAAGCGGGCGGCGAAGGTGGCGTCGCCGGCATACTGCGGCAGCATGATCTTGACGGCAACCGTGCGGTCGAGGACCTGATCTTGCGCACGGAAGACGGTCGCCATGCCGCCCGTTCCCACCTTATCCTTGAGGAGGTATCTTCCCCCGAGGACCCTCTGTTCCATTCCTGCTCCTAACTAACTTATTCGCTCAACGATGTGTGTAGTACCAAAACTATGGCCGCTGGGGCCGCGTGGCGCCTTGCCGCTAACTCTTAGGCCGCGGCGCGCCTCGGGTGTCCGATTCGATCATGGGCATCACGCTCCCTGTGCGACAAGCGCCGCGGTCAGGACGATACCGGCGATCTTGGCGGCCTTGACGTCATGCTTGTCGAAATCCTCCAAGGCCACCGAGATGGCGACCGTGGGTGAATCGTAAGGTGCAAAGCCAACGAACATCGAGTTGACGTTGGTGCCGCCGGTCTCGGCTGAGCCGGTCTTGCCGGCGACCTTGACGCCCGGAATCTGGGCATCGGTGCCGGTGCCGGACTGGACGACGGCAAGCATGGCCTGCTTGACCTGGTCGGCCGTGGCGGAGCTGACGGCCTGACCCAGCGAGCGGGACTGCGTGGTCTTGACCACGGTTCCGTCCGGGGCGAGTACCTGGGCTACAAAGTACGGGTCCATGACCACGCCGCTGTTAGCGATGGCGGCGGCAATCACGGCGTTTTGCATGACGGTGGTCTGCGGGCCGGGCGTATGGTCCATGCCGACAGGCTGGCCGGCGCCGGCCCAGGCGGTCTCCCACTCGGTCATGAGCGACGGGTCGGCCATGATGGAGGCCGCGGAGGTCAGGTCCTGGCCGAGCTTTTGGCCGTAGCCAAAGGCGTTGGCAAACTGCACGAGCGTGTTTGCGCCAACTTCGTTTGCCACCTGGCCGAAGACGACGTTGGAGGACACGGCAAAGGCCTGCTGTAGGCTGATGGTGCCGTAGCTCTCGTTGGCATAGTTGGTGACCGGTGCGTTGCCGATGTCCATGGAGCCGGGCGCCTGGTAGGTGCTGGTAAGGCTGGCGGTACCGGTCTCGAGTGCCGCGGAAAGCGTAACGACCTTAAACGTGGAGCCCGGCGTGTACAGCGCGTCCATGGCGCGATTGTACATGGAGCCGTCCTCGCCGCCACCCGTCTGCAGCAGGGCATCGATGTTGGTGTTGTCGTAGGTGGGCGAGCTGGCACATGCGAGCACCGCGCCGGTACGCGGGTCGATGACCACTACAGCGCCCTTAAAGCCCTTGAGCGCCTGCTCAGCAGCCGTCTGGATGCGCGAGTCGATGGTGAGCTTGGCGGTGTTGCCCGGCTGGGCCTGGCCTGCGAGCGACGCGATGGCATTGTTCCAGCTGGAGTAGTCCTTAGAACCGGTGAGCGTGTCGTTCATGACGCTCTCGATGGCGGTGGTGCCATACTGCTGGCTCACGTAGCCAACCACGTGCGCTGCCAGGTTACCGTTGGGGTAGGAGCGTACGTAGGTGCCGTCCTCCTGCTGCAGCGACTCGGCCAGCGTCACGCCGTCGGACGTGATGATGGAGCCGCGCTGGATGTACTTGGAGCGGGCGATGGTGTGGTTGTTGGTCGGCATGTCCTGATAGTCCTTGGCCTTAATGACCTGGACATAGGTGAGGTTGCCGATAAGGATGGCGAACAGCGCCGTAAAGGCGAGCACCGCGCGGGTTAGACGGTTGGCGAGCGCAACGCGGCCGAGCACACCGGATTCAGGCGTGTCGAGCAGGCGACGTCGCATGCGCGAGCCGACGGAATGGCTGCCGCTGCCGTAGGAAGACGAGGTGGCAAAGCGCGTGCCCGTCGGGGCGGCGGCAGATGCGACCTGATCATCGGTGATGGCGGCCATGGTGCCGGTGCCGGTAAGCTCGGCCTCGCGTCCGGTAGCCTCGTCACCGGCGCGCAGCAGGAGCGCGACGATGATAAAGCTCGCCAGCAGCGAGGAGCCGCCCTGGCTCATAAAGGGCAGGGTGACGCCGGTCAGCGGGATCAGGCGGGTGACGCCGCCCACGATCAAAAAGGCCTGGAAGCTGATGGCTGCCGTAAGACCCGTGGCGCTAAAGGCGGCGAGGTCGGATTTAGCGCGGGCAGCTGTGGTGAGGCCACGCACGGCAAAGAGCATAAACAGGATGAGCACGGCGCCGCCGCCCAAAAGGCCCATCTCCTCGCCGATAGCCGAGAAGATAAAGTCGGACTCGACGACAGGGATGTTGTTGGCCATGCCGTTGCCGATGCCAACACCGACCAGACCGCCATCGGCAAGCGAGAAGAGCGACTGGACGATCTGGTAGCCCTGGCCCTGGGCGTCCTTAAACGGATCGACCCAAACCTGGAAACGCACCTGAACGTGCGATAGGAACTTGTAGGCGCCCACGGCTCCGACAGCTAAGAGCGCAAGGCCGATGACGACATACGAAAAGCGCCCCGTGGCAACGTAGAGCATCAGCAAGAAGATGGTGTAGAACAGCACGGCCGAACCCAGGTCGCGTTCGAAGACGACGACGAGCAGGCACACACCCCACACGGCAAACAGCGGCAGCAGCAGTCGCAGACGAGGGATCTTAAAGCCCAGGATCTTGCGGTTGGAGATGGAGAGCAGCTCGCGGTTCTCGGCCAAGTAGCCGGCCAGGAACAGCACGATAAAGACCTTGGCGAACTCGCCAGGCTGGATGGTAAAGCCCGCGATGCGAATCCACAGCTTGGAGCCCGAGATCGTGGTGCCGATAAAGATGGGCAGCATCAGCAGGATGATGCCGATAATGCCAAAGGTGTACTTGTAGCGCATGACCACGTCGAGGTTTTTGACCAGTGCAAGCGTTCCCACCATCAGGGCCACCGAGACAAACAGGATGATGAGCTGTGAGATGGCGAGAGCGGGGGCGAGACGCGTCACGAACGTGATGCCGATGCCCGAAAGTATAAATACGATGGGTAGGATGGCGGGATCGGCGCCGGGCGCCAAGATGCGCACGGCGATATGTGCCGCGGCGAAGGCGGCAAAGAGGCCGATCGGTACGGCGAGCGTCTCAAAGGAGATGGCAGCGCCCGCGGTGAGGACGTACATCGCATACAGCAGGATGACGGGGAACGCCGAGGCGATGAGCAAGAGCAGCTCGGTGTTGCGGCGACTCATAAGCGGCACTCCCTTTCTAATTCTTATCGGAGGCTTCGGCCTCGGCGGACTGTTCGGCGGTTTTCTCGGAATCTGATTCGGAGGTCGATCCCTGATTGGTGTTGTCGCGAATCGTTTGCGCGTCGATCACCTGGCGGGTCTGCTCCTCGTCGATCTGGTGGCGGTACTTGGATATCGTGTCCTGCGCATCGTCGACACTTGTTTGCGGAATGCCCGCCTTGAGGCGGTTTTGCGTGTCTTCGGGCAGGTCGGATAGCTTGATGCTGGTTTCGCTTTCGAGCCAGTGGAGCTTGAGTCCGAGCGGCTTGCCGGGCAGGCCGCGCCAGACGGCGACATTGCCCTGGTAGGTACCCAGGTAGTACGAGCCGGTGACACCCGTGTAGGCCCAGATGCCAGCTGCCAGCACAAAGACGAGGGCCAGAATGGCGGCGATAGTAACGTTGCGGCGACGCACGCGCTGCGCCTCGCGCATAACGCCATCGTCAACCAGGTCAACGACTACTACGGTCACGTTGTCGTGGCCGCCGGCAGCAAGCGCCGCGTCCACTAGGTTGTCGACGCAGATTTGCGCGGTTGAGGACTGCGTGGCGATGTTCTCGATATCGCTATCGGGAATCATGCTCGAGAGGCCGTCGGAGCACAGGATCAGGCGGTCGCCTTCCTCGATATGCAGAGTGAAGTGGTCGGCATACATGGCGGGGTCCGAGCCCAGTGCGCGGGTGATGACCGAACGGTTGGGGTGGACGCGAGCCTCGTCTGCCGTGATCTCGCCAGCGTCCACGAGCTCCTCCACGTAGGAGTGGTCGCGGGTCACGCGGATGAGCGTGCCCTCGTGGAGCAGGTAGGCGCGAGAGTCGCCCACGTGGGCGATGGCGAGCGTGTCGTTTTCGATATAGGCGCAGGTGGCTGTGCAGCCCATGCCGGGCTTGCCCAGGCCGTTCAGGGCCGCCTCGATTACGGCGGCGTTGGCTGCCTCGACGGCTGCGGCCAGGCGCGCTGCGTCGGCGGACTGCGGGGCCGTCTTGGCAATAGTCTCGACGGCGATGGAAGAGGCTACCTCGCCGGCGGCGTGACCGCCCATGCCGTCGCATACGCAAAAGAGCGGCGACTGCACCAGGTAGGAATCCTCATTGTGCGGGCGCACGCAGCCAACGTCGGAGCGGGCGCCCCACATGAGTTGCGTGGTGGTACCGGCATCATAGGTCGAGTCGGTCTCGATGCGCTCCTCGGTCAGGGGTTCAAAGCTCATGGTCGAGCCGGGGTCTTTGAGCTTGGCCTCAACGGCGGCAACGTCGATTTCGGCGGTGTCACCGGGAGAGACGGTGTCGGTCTCGGCGTTTGATTCGGAATCGCCGGTGTCCGGGGAGTCGGGCTCCTCGGACATGCGGGCGGTCGACTCGTCGTCTTGCGGGCTGACGTCTATAGGCTCGGGCGACGGCGTAGACGCGGGCGCAACCTCGGATGCCGGGGCTATGGGAAACGCCGGCGCGGCGGGCTCGGGTGCCGCAAACACCGCAGCGCTCTCGTTGATTGCCGCGGCGACGGGCTCTGCAAAGTGAGCCGGCGCCGGGGTTGCTTCGGGCGCTGTGGGCTGTTCCGCAGCATGTGCGCCGATGGGCGCCGCTACGGCATCCTCTCCGTCCTCGTTATCGGCGAGATCCGAAATATCATGCGTTACATGCGAAAGAGGCAGGGAGAACACGGTGTCCTCGGGCTCCACGGGTGCGGAGCCCGCCGGAGCGGCGTGGGCCGGCGCAGCTGTGGCGGCGGCCGGTGCCTCGGTCATAGTTGCGGACTTGTTCTCCTCGTCGATCATCGACGGTTCACCTTCATGACCACGTCGCCAATCTGGACTTCGTCGCCCTCACGCAGCGTCGCGGGCTCCACGAGCTGGCGGCCGTTGACGAGCGTGCCGTTAAGCGAGTTGAGGTCCTCGATGATGAGCGCCGGGCCCTGCAGCGAAAAGCGCGCATGCGAGGCCGAGACGAACGGTTCGTTGATGCAGATGTCCGAAGACGGCGAGCGACCGACGATGACGGGGCCGAGCATGTCTACGTGGATGCCGCGGATACCGCGCGGACCCTTGTCCACATCGATCGTCCAGATAGCCGAGTCGCGGCGCTGTCCACGCACAAGTCCCACGCCTGTCTTCATGACGGCGAACAAGAAGATATAGAGCAGGGCGACCAGGACGATGCGGCCTGCAAAAAGGACGATATCGATGTTCATAAGCGACTATCCCCTAAATTCAAAGGTGCTCAGGCCAAACGTCAGCAGATCGCCGTTGCGCAGCGGGCAGCGCGTAATGCGGCGGTTGTTGACGAGCGTGCCGTTGGTGGAATTGAGGTCCTCGATCGACCAATCCGAGCCCGTAAAGGTGAGCTGGGCGTGGCGGCGCGACACGTTGGGGTCGCGCAGGGCAATGTCGGAAACTGAGCGCTCGCGACCGATGGTCACCTGTGCGGAGGTGATGCTATGGCTCTCGCCGCTCACGACGTCGACGAGCTGGGCGAGCGGGCGCTGCGGGGCGCGAGTGCTCGCCATGTTGGAGGCGATGCCGGCTGCGGCGCCTAGGCCCACGGCGGCACCGGTCGCGGCGGCTCCACCCATGCCGGCAAGCGCGTCGCGCGAGACGGTCTGAGGCACCGGGATGGGTGCGGCGGCGGGGTCGGGGACGCTAGGCGCGAAGGGGTCTGCCACGGCAAGCGGGTCGGGAGCGGCGGCGCGAGGCGTCGGCTGCTGCTGGGGCATGGCGGCGGGGCGCTGCTGTTGCGGGGCAGCAAACTGCTGCTGGCCGGCGCGCGGGGCGCTGGCGGCACGGCTTGCCGCGGAGTTGTTCTGGCCCAGGCCGTTTTGATAGGCGCGCTCTTCTTCGTACAGGCGGCCGAGCGTGGGGGCATCGACGTTCTCGGCAAAGACCGAGAACTTGCCGGCGCGCAGCTGCGGATCGATCATAAAGCGCACGAGGGGCTCGCCGACAAACACATAGCGGCGCTTTTCGGCCTGCGCCTTCACAAACTCGCGGACCTCGCGCGAAAGCTCGGGGTAGAACGGGGCGAGCATGGGATCGTCGTCGGCGGCGATAAGGATGGTATAGAGTGCCGGCGCCGTGTTGACGCCGTTGATCACCAGAGTCTGATCCTCCATGTCGCGAGCGGCCTGCTTGGCAAGCTTCTTAAAGGAGAACGGGGCACGGGTGGCACCGAAGATGCCGGCCACGTGGTCCTCGAAGATGTTCAGGAAGTTCACGAAAGATCACTCTCCGTATAGGTTCTTTGGTATCCGAGCAAATATAGGCATATCCCAACGATTATAGAGGATAGGGTTCCCGCAACCGCCGCCTTGGCGATGACCGCGGCTGCAAGGCTGGCAATTTCCATATGGTGTGCAAGACAGGACGCCGCTGCGCAGCCGATGCCGGTGACAGCGATGGCGGCGATTGCGGCAAGGTTTGAGTCCTGATCGGCACGCTTGGCATGGGCATTGAGCAGCGCAGATGACGCCGCGGCAGTTGCCGCGGCCAGCCCAAAGGCAGCCCAAAGGAGTGGGTCTCCCAGCGCTGCGGCAACGTTACCGAGCCCCAGCACGCCTCCGGCTGAAAGCGCGACCGTGGCCAGACGGGCAAAAAGCGTGCCCATGCCCGTTGCCGCGGCGGCGCTTGCCGGGCCGAGCCAAAATGACGCGACGCCGGCGGTGACCCCAGCTGCCAGGAAGGTATTGCCGGTCAGACAGCCAAGCGCGAGTGCACAGGTGAGCGCGGCGCTCGTGGCAGCCTCGGTGCGACCCCAGGCGATCCACCAACCGGACATGGCGGCGGCAAAGATCACCGCGACGGGCAGCATCGACAGGATGCCCTGCGCCTGCATGGTGGCGTTGGCCATGAGCACCAAAAAGCCCACAGCCGAGATGGCCGAGCCGATCTGGGGGGCCAGGCCAGCCGCCGCTCCGATCGCGATGGCCGCAATGACCAGGCCGGGAAGCGCCGCGACCCCGGCCGTTTGCATCAGCAAAAAGCTAAAGGTGCCGCACGTTAGCGCCGAGATAGTGCGCATGGTGTAGTCGCGCGCATGGCTCCAGCGCGTGCCCGCCCAGCCGAGTGCGGGGTCGACCTCGATGGCGTCGTCCTCGTAGTGCGACGGCTCGATATCGTCGAGCTCCTGCTCGTCATCCGAAAGTTCGCCAACCATTTGCTCCAGGCTGCGACGGCCTTCGCGCACGCTGCCCAGACCGGCAAGGAGCTGGTCGCAAAATGCCTCGATGCTGTTGGGGCGGTCCTGCGGCATGGGGGAGAGCGCGCTCATGAGCGCGGCCTCGGCTCCCGGGGGAAAGTGTGGTATCAGCTCGCTGGGATAGGTGGCGCCGCCGATGATGCGGCCGAGCGAGTCGGCGGGCGTGGCCGCCATAAAGGGAGCGCTGCCGCACAGGCCCTCGTAGATCACACAGGCGAGGGCAAAGACATCGGCGCGCTCGTCGACCTGTCTCTTATACACATCTGACGCTGCCGACGAAGCTAGAAGTGTAGA
>CABSNF010000051.1 GCA_902478995.1 uncultured Collinsella sp. | reverse complement strand
GGCCGCCGCCATCGCGGGCAACGCGTATGCCGCGCCGACGGAGATGCCGGCGGGTGCCGTGCATGCCGACGAGATTGAGCGCACCTACGGTCCGCTCACCTGTAAGGCGCTGCCGGCACTCATGGAGTGGCTGGCCCTGCGCTCCGACTTGGATTCCCTGGCCGGCGAGACGCATGCCATTACCATGATGACCATCCACTCCGCCAAGGGCCTGGAGTTCCCGGCGGTGTTCGTGGCCGGCATGGAGGAGGGTATCTTCCCGCACGTGCACGACTTTGGCGGCAGCGATGACCCGGGCAAGCTCGAGGAAGAGCGTCGCCTGGCCTACGTCGCCATCACGCGTGCCCGTAAGCGCCTGTTCCTGACCTATGCGGCCACGCGTCGCACCTACGGCTCGACCTCTGCCAACCCGCGCTCGCGCTTCCTCAATGAGATTCCGTTTGAGGATATCGAGTTTAGCGGTGTCGGTTCTGCCGGTTTTGAGGGCACGGGCTGGGAGAAGCGCGGCGACCGTCACGGCACCTTTGGCTCGGGCATGGGTTCGGATATGTATGGCGGCAAGGTGTTCGGTTCGCATACGCGCTCGACCGGCGGTTCCGGTTCGCGCGGCGGATCGAGCTTTGACGATTTCTTTGGCGGCAGCAGCTACGGGACCGAGCGCCATCGTGGGGTCTCGCCCGACGCCGGCCGTGTTGCCTCGACCTTTGGTTCGGGTGCGCCGCGAGCCAAAAAGCCGTCATCTAAGGTGTCGCCGACGGTGGAGCGCAAGGTCGATCGCGCCAGCGCATCGCAGGACTTTGCTGCGGGCGATACCGTGAGCCACAAGACCTTTGGCACGGGTACCGTGATCTCGGTCGCTGGAGACATGATCGAGGTTCAATTCGAAAAGACCGGCCAGACCAAAAAGCTTATGAAGGGCTTTGCTCCGATCGTCAAGCTGTCGTGATCCCGGCGGACCTGGGCGGGCGTATGGGGCAACATCGCCTGCTCGGGCAGTCCTGCTCGCACGGAGAGCACATTAAGTGCTCTCCGGCTCGTGCGGAACTCGCGATCGATGTTGCCCCATACGCCCGTCCAGGTCCTTAGATAACGTTGCTTGCGAACGTCGCTCTGCTCGTCCGCTTTTTTGATCTGGAGAGCCGGGTGGGCTGATATGTAGATACGAGTAGGGGCTCCTCCGTTGATGAACGGGGGAGCCCCTTGTTTCGTTTGGGTTGTTGGTGCGAACTAGAGATGGCTGATGATCAGTTCCATCTTGCCTTCGAGGTCGATGGAGCTGACGGTGTTCGGGGCCAGCAGGTGGCTTCCCTTGTGGACGGGGTCGCCGCAGACGGTGCCTTCGCCGTCGATGACCGACAGGCACATGAAGGGCCAGCGCTGGTCGAGGGTCTTGCTGCCGTCGACGCGCACACGATCGACGGTGTAGCAGGAGTTAGACTCGAGCTCGGTCACGCCATCGACTTCGGGCGCGGTCACCGTGCCGTCGGTCGGAGCCTGAGCATCAAAGTCAATGCAGTCGAGGCTCTGCTCAATGTGCAGCGGGCGCAGCTTGCCATCGGTGCCGGGACGGTCGTAGTCGTACAGGCGATATGTCACGTCGCTCGACTGCTGCGTCTCCAAAATGAGCGTGCCGGTCTTGATGGCGTGCACGGTGCCGGAATCAATCTGGAAAAAGTCGCCCTTGTGGATCGGCAGCACGTTGAGCATGTCGTCCCAGCGGCCGTCCTCGATCATCTGTGCGGCCTCGGCGCGGTCATGCGCGCGCTGGCCGACGATAATCGTGGAGCCGGGCTCGCAGTCCAGCACATACCAGCACTCGGTTTTGCCCAGGCTGCCGTTCTCGTGCTTGGCGGCGTACTCGTCGTTGGGATGAATCTGGATCGAAAGGTCGTCCTTGGCGTCCAGAATCTTGATGAGCAGCGGGAACTCCTTGCCCTCGCAGTTGCCAAAGAGCTCGCGGTGCTCGGCCCACAGCCACGACAGCGTGTGGCCGGCGTACGGTCCCTCCGCAATCTGACAGTCGCCGTTGGGATGGGCCGAGATGGCCCAGCACTCACCGATGGGACCCTCGGGAATGTCGTAGCCAAACACGGTCTCCAACTGGCGGCCGCCCCAGATCTTCTCGTGGAAGATCGGCGTGAGTTTAATCAAATCGGACATGTGCATACTCCCATAAGGTTGTGCGGGTGCCGCGTAAGACGGCTCAAAACGAGCGCCCGCGTGACTACAAAAACCTATGCCAACGTTACGTTGTGCAACTCAAAGCGATCGCCAACGTTGCGCGAGATCGAATACTCAAAGGCGGCGCCGCTGTCCAAAAAGCCAATCTGGGTGAGCTCGAGCAGGGGAGAGCCAAGTTTGGTGTCCAGACGCTCGGCTTCTTCCTCGGTTGCTGCCACGGCGCGAATGGTACGGTGGAAGCTCGAAATCTTCAGCCCACATTGCTCGCGGATGAAGCGGTAGACCGATCCGTACAGGTCCTTCTTTTTAAGGCCTGGAATCAGCTCGAGGGGCATGTAGGTGTACTCGATAACGATGGGCTTCTCATCGGCCTGACGCACGCGCACGACGTGATAGGCAAAGTCATCCTCGGCAATTCCCAGCTGGGCTGCGATGTCCGCTGGTGGATTAACGATCGAGAAATCGTAGACCACCGAGGTCACCTTCTCCCCGCGATGCTCATACGAAAAACCCTGGGTACGGTCGTTTTTGCCCTGGAAAAACGCCTGGCCGGGAAGCCCCGCCGTGTCCTTAACGTAGGTACCCGATCCACGCCGGCTGGTAATAAGACCTTCTTCGGTGATTTGTTCAATAGCTCGTTTGACGGTGATTTTGGAAACGTTATAGAGCTCGCAGAACTCAACGACGGTGGGAAGCTTGTCGCCCGGTTTAAGAGCGCCATCCTCAATACTTCGACGAATATCTGCAGCTATCGCCTCGTATTTGGGAATCAAGGAACCTCCTTTCCAACTTGATTGAGAATAAAAGAAAGTATAGTCAACACCTAAGTATCTCTATTGAGTTATTGAAAAGTTCGAGGAAGATAAAATTAAAAGTCGCCCCGCTTGAAAAATTAGAGCGTTTTAAATGATAAACATCTGAGTAGTGTCGTGTTGAGAAATGATCGGTCCGAGGACGGGGCCGAACCGATATAACACCCAGCGAACCGAATCTCGTACTCTGCGCTTCCCCAGATAAAACCTGCCAAAACAAACCTGTCCTTTTTGGTAGGTTTTTGCCTTGGGAGCGGTACCATACAGGCAATGTTTAAACGAGAAAGGCGGGCTCCCATGGAACCTAAGCAGTATTACATCGGCATCGACGTCGGCGGCACCTCGGTCAAGGAGGGTCTGTTCGATGAGGACGGAAACCTGCTTGCCAAGGCTAGCGTGCCCACGCCTCCCATCGTTGACGCTGCGGGCTTTGCCGCGGTGACCGAGGCTATCGACCAGGTGGTCGCCAAGGCCCAGATTCCGCGTGCCTTTGTGTCGGGCATTGGCCTGGCCGTTCCGTGCCCCATCCCGGCATCGGGCGATGCCAAGGTCAAGGCGAACATCGCCATCAACCTGCCCGAGCTCAAGATCGCCATCCAGGAGCACTGCCCCGACGCGGTCGTTAAGTACGAGAACGACGCCAACGCTGCTGCTATGGGCGAGGCCTGGCTCGGCTCTGCCAAGGGCGTACAGAACGTGGTGATGGTCACCATTGGTACCGGCGTGGGCGGCGGCGTTATCGTTAACGGCGACGTGGTATCGGGCGTTGTGGGTGCTGGCGGCGAGATTGGCCACATGTGCCTGAACCCGGCCGAGGAGCGCACCTGCGGCTGCGGCGGCCATGGTCACCTGGAGCAGTATTCCAGCGCCACCGGCGTGGTGAGCAACTACCTTGCCGAGTGCAAGAAGGCAGGCGTCGAGCCCATCGAGCTGACCGGCCCCTCCGATTCCAAGGACGTGTTCCAGGCTTGTCGCGAGGGCGACAAGCTCGCGCTGGCCGCGGCCGATACCATGGCCGACTATCTCGGCCGCGCACTGGCGCTTATTGCCAACGTGGTTGATCCCGAGATGTTCCTCATCGGCGGCGGCGCCTCCGCCTCGGCCGATGTCTACCTCGACAAGGTTCGCGAGCACTTTAAGCAGTACGCGCTTTCCGCCTCGCGCGAGACGCCCATTAAGGTCGCTTCGCTCGGAAACGACGCCGGCATCATCGGTGCCGCCTACGTAGCCCTGCGCGCTGCCGGTAAATAGCTGGTGCAAGGGGGACAGGTTACATTGCACCAACATGGTGCAAAAGGGACAGCCTTGGCCCCCGTGCCTGCGCCCCAAAATATGCCGTGGCCCTTCCGTCTGCGAAGGCTCGGCATCGGCGTGCTACCATAGCTACGTCCAAGTACACATATCAAGTGGAGGATACCCATGGCAAATGTTCTTGTCTTTGGTCACCAGAACCCCGATAACGACGCCATCATGAGCGCCGTCGTCCTGTCCCAGCTGCTCAACCAGGTTGAGTATGCCGGCAACACCTACGAGGCTTGCGCCCTTGGTCAGCTTCCGGCCGAGTCCGCCAAGCTGCTCGCCGACGCCGGCATCGCCGAGCCCCGCGTGATCGAGTCCGTCGAGGCCGGTCAGCTCGTCGTCCTCACCGACCACAACGAGTCTGCCCAGTCCGTCGCCGGCCTTAAGGACGCCACGGTCTTTGGCGTCGTCGACCATCACCGCATCGGCGACTTCGAGACCGCCGGCCCGCTGCACTACATCTGCCTGCCCTGGGGCTCCAGCTGCACCATCGTCACCAAACTCGCCGGCGTGCTCGGCGTTGAGCTTTCCGACGTTCAGGCCAAGCTGCTGCTCTCGGCCATGATGACCGACACGCTCATGCTCAAGAGCCCCACCACCACCGATGTTGACCGCGCCGTCGCCGCCAAGCTCGGCGAGCAGGTGGGCGTCGATCCGGTCAAGTTTGGCATGGAGGTCTTCCTCACCCGCCCGTCCGGCTCCTTCACCGCAGCCGAGATGGTCGGCAACGACATCAAGATGTTCGAGCCCGCCGGCAAGAAGCTGCTCATCGGCCAGTACGAGACTGTCGACAAGACCCGCGCACTCGGCATGATCGACGAGATCCGCGAGGCCATGCGCGCCTACGCCGCCGAGAAGGGTGCCGACGGCATCGTCCTGTGCATCACCGACATCATGGAGGAGGGCTCGCAGGTCCTGCTCGAGGGCGAGACCGAGGCCGCTCAGAAGGGCCTGGGCATTGCCGACGAGCACGACGGCGTCTGGATGCCGGGCGTCCTCTCCCGTAAGAAACAGGTCGCTGCCCCCATCATGGCCGTCTGCTAGGTTTAGTTGACCAAACGCCACGACCGGATCGCGGAAGCCCCGCGCTCCGGTCGTTTTTTGTGCACGGCGCCGCGTCGTCTCTTGGATAGGCGCGCCCGTGCCGTTGAGCAAATAATGTTCAACCTGTGGTTCCGCTTTTCGGCCACGCCTGCGTGCCTGTCGTGCAGGGTAGGCTAGATGCAAGCGTAATACGTTAGAGCGCGGCACCGCCACTTGGGCGGGCCGTGCTTTTTTAAGACGGGAGCTTTCCCGTGAAAGGAGCCGCCCATGGCAGCACCCGAGCAGCTGTTTAACGTTCGTGAGCGCAAGCGTTTTGAGCGCCACGACATTTGGGAGCGCATCACCGAGAACGGCACGATTTCCGCCGCCGTCATGGTCTTCGCCGCCATCGCCGCCGTCATTTGCGCCAACACCGATGCCTACGAGGCCATCCATCACTTTTTGGAGACCCCGCTGTATGTGGGTCTGGGCAACCTTACGGCCGGTCTCACCGTTGAGCTTTTCGTCAACGACTTCCTCATGGCGATCTTCTTTTTGTTGGTGGGCATTGAGCTTAAGTACGAGATGACGGTCGGCGAGCTCAAGAACCCGCGCCAGGCTATGCTTCCCATGCTGGCGGCCGTGGGCGGCGTCGTCGTTCCCGCCTGCATCTATCTGATCTTTAACCATGCCGGCGCGCACAACGGCTGGGCCATTCCCATGGCAACCGATATTGCCTTTGCGCTGGGCGTGCTGTCGCTTTTGGGCAACCGCGTGCCCAACGGCGTGCGCGTGTTCTTCTCGACGCTCGCCATCGCCGACGACCTCATCTCCATCGCCGCCATCGCCATCTTCTACGGTCAGAGCCCCAATCCGTTTTGGTTGGGCGCCGCCGCGCTTGTGACCTGTGCGCTCGTGTGGCTCAACAAGACGCAGCATTACCGCCTTGCCCCGTATTCGGTACTGGGCCTGCTGTTGTGGTTCTGCATGTTCAAGAGCGGCGTGCACGCTACGCTTGCTGGCGTCATCCTGGCCTTCACCATCCCGGCCAAGTGCGGCGTTAAGCTTGATAGCCTCACCGATTGGCTGGGCGAGTGCTTGCCGCTGCTCGATGACCGCTACGACGACGAGGCGCACATCCTGGGCCAGCATGACTTTACCGTCTCGACCACCAAAGTCGAGCGCGTCATGCACCGCGTGACCCCGCCGCTCATCCGCATGGAGCGTCTGATTTCCACGCCGGTCAACTTTGTGATCCTGCCGATCTTTGCGTTCGTGAACGCGCAGGTTCGCCTAGTGGGCGTGGACATGAGCACGCTGCTCACCGACCCGGTGACGCTCGGCGTGTACTTTGGCATGCTGCTGGGCAAGCCGATCGGCATCTTTGGCATGACGTTCGCCTTGGTCAAGCTCAAGGCCTGCGAGCTGCCGCGCAACGTTAACTGGCACATGATTGCCGGTGTGGGCATTCTGGGCGGTATCGGCTTTACGATGTCGATCCTCATCAGCGGCCTTGCCTTCCCGACGGCCCAGTTTGAGGTTCTGGCCGCCAAGGCCGCCATCCTTGCCGGTTCGGTCACCGCTGCCGTGCTTGGCATGATCTACATGAGTGTGATCTGCAAGCACCCCGCGCCCAAGAACGAGTAGGCGCGTAGAAACAGACGCCAGAGCCTGCTCGAGCGCGTGTAAAACGCGGTTTTGAGTGGTACTTGCCACCTGCCGGACACCCCAGTGGCCAAAAAACGCCGTTTGTGAGTACTGTCACAAACGGCGTTTCATTTTAGGCGCGAAAAATAATGTACAAATCTATTCTGTCTGTGCATTAACGATTGCGTGGCTGGACGAAAAATGCCGACGCATCCTTCCAAAACCGGACACAAAAGGCCAAGACTGGCCTTTTTAATTCAAAATCGCTGTCACTAAAAAAGTAACAGTACTCATATTTGCTATTTTTTGGCCACAGGCCCCAATGACTAGGTTTATTCCACGGTGCCGTAGACGGCGCCCCAGCCGTGGGCGGCCAAGGCGGAGTTGAGCTGGTCGCAAAGTGACTGGCGGTCGTAATAGCCGGGCGGTAGCAGGTTGACGATTTCCATGAGATCGGGCGCCAGGTCCAAGATTTCGGCCTGTACGATCAGATCCAGGCGGTCGATGGCGTGGCGGTCGTAAAACAGCCCGTCGACCAGGCGCTGCAGGTCGCCGAATTCCTCGGCCTGGAACGATCCGTACTCCATAGTGCCTCCTTGGGCGCTTCACGCCGGCATGCGCGGCGATTCGTAATTTATTGCGATGGACTTAATCTATCACGGCTTCATAACGTTGTGACGGTGGCGGTCTATACTTAGAAGAATTGCAACGTACCGCTTCGTGAAAGGTCGCACCCATGCAGACGATCTACCAGAAGATGGAAACCACCGAACTCGATGCCGCCATCGAGGCGCTCAAGGCCGAGGTCGCCGAGGTCAAGGCCAAGGGCCTGGCGCTCGACATGGCCCGCGGCAAGCCGTCGCCCTCCCAGGTGGACATCTCTCGACCCATGCTCGATATCCTCAATGCCGATGCCGATCTGCACGACGGCAACGTCGACTGTTCCAACTACGGCTGCTTTGAGGGCATTCCCTCGGCACGCAAGCTAGCGGGGGAGTTCCTGGGTTGCCCCGCCGAGCAGACGCTCGTGCTGGGTTCGTCGAGCCTGCTGATCGAGCACGATATCGCCGGTATGTTCTGGCGTTGCGGCTCGTGCGGCAACGAGCCCTGGGAGGCTTACGAGGCAGCGCACGACGGCAAGAAGGTCAAGTTCCTGTGCCCGGTTCCCGGCTACGATCGCCACTTTGGCATTACCGCCGACTTGGGTATCGAGAACGTTCCCGTCGCGATGACCGACAACGGCCCCGACATGGACGAGGTCGAGCGTCTCGTTGCCGCCGACGATTCCATCAAGGGCATCTGGTGCGTGCCCAAGTATTCCAACCCCACGGGTATCACCTTTAGCGAGGACACCGTGCGCCGCCTGGTCGAGATGCACACGGCCGCGCCCGATTTCCGCATCTTCTGGGACAACGCCTACTGCGTGCACGACCTGTACGACGAGACCGACGAGCTCGCCAACATCTTTGATCTTGCCCGCGCGGCGGGCACCGAGGACCGCGTGGTGGCATTCGCCTCGACGTCCAAGATCACCTTCCCGGGTGCCGGTATCGGCTTTATCGGTGCGAGCCCCGCGGTTATCGCGGAGTTCTCCAAGCGCCTGAAGGCCGGCCTCATCAGCGCCGATAAGCTCAACCAGCTGCGTCACGTGCGCTTCCTTCCCACCATCGAGGCGGTCAAGGAGCACATGAAAAAGCATGCCGAGTTCCTGCGCCCGCGCTTTGAGGCTGTCGAGCGAAAGCTCACCGAGGGCTTGGGCGACACGGGCTGCGCCACCTGGACGCACCCCCGCGGCGGCTACTTTGTAAGCTTCGATGGTCCCGAGGGCTCGGCTCAAAAGGTCGCCGCGCTTTGCGCCGACCTGGGCGTCAAGCTCACGCCGGCCGGTGCTACCTGGCCCTATGGCAAGGACCCGCGCGATACCAACATCCGCATCGCGCCGAGCTATCCCACGGTCGAGGACCTGGAGGCCGCGCTCGATGTGCTGGTGCTGGCCGTTAAGCTTGTCGCTGCCGAGCTCGCGCGTGCCGAGCGCGCCTAACGCGCGGCTTCCCGTACTATCCGCACCTTCGATACGTAAAGGAGCATATACATGGATTTGGGTATTTCCACCAACCCCACGCCAGAGCTCTACACCATTAAGGTAACCGGCGAGATCGATATCTCTAACGCCGATAGCCTGCGCAATGCCATCGACCTGGCGCTCGAGCAGCCCACCGAGGCCGTTGAGCTCGATTTTGCCCAGGTGAGCTACATCGATTCGACGGGCATTGGCGTGCTCGTGGGCGCCGCGCACCACGCGGTCGACCACGGCAAGCGCTTTAGCTGCACCAATGTGCAGCCCCCGGTGATGCGCGTGGTCCAGCTGTTGGGTGTCGACCAGGAGATTTCGATCACCGCTGCATAATCTTTGCCCCAAAAGGGCGTGCCGTTTGGCATATGTTTGTGATGCGCTCGGACGTTTTGGCGTCCGGGCGCTATACTTGACCGAATGAATAGACGAGTTCCGGCCGAATGGCGCGGTGCGGGCTCGACTCACATCGAGCCTTGGAGGTATGTGTGTTTGGTATTGGAGAGGGTGAGCTCGCGATCATCGTGGTCTTCGGCTTTTTGCTGTTTGGCCCGGATAAGCTCCCACAGATGGGCCGTACGATCGGCCGTGCCATCCGTCAGTTCCGCGAGACGCAGGAAAAGATGACGGCCGTTGTTCAGTCCGAGATTATCGATCCGGTGAGCGAGGCCGCGTCGGCCCCGGTCAAGCCCAAGAAGACTGCCGTCGATGACGATTCCGATGCAGACGAGGATGCCGTCGAGACAGCTGCGCCCGCAAAGAAGGAGACCTTTGCCGAGCGCCGTGCCCGCCTTGCTGCCGAGAAGGCCGCAAGCGAGGGTGCTGCTGAGGGCGAAGGTGCTGCTGAGGGCGAAGGTGCTGCTGAGGAGGCCGAGGGCGCCGAGTCCACCGAGGCCGAGCCTGCCACTGCCACCGTCGAGTCCGAGCCTGCTGAAGAGCCGGAGTCCGAGCCCGAGCCGGCAGAGCCCACGACGGCTGACCTCTACGCCCGTCGTCCCCGCAAGCGCAAAGCCGTCGTCGACCAGCTCGCCCGCGAGCTCGAGGCCGAGGACGAAGCCGCTGCCGCCGACGCCCCGAAAGGAGGCGATGAGTAATGCCTATCGGACCTGCGCGCATGCCGCTCTTCGATCATTTGGGGGAACTCCGTCGCCGTCTGACCATCGTGGTCGTATCGGTGTTTGCTGCCGCTATCGTGCTGTATTTCGCCACGCCCGTGGTTCTCGACATCCTGGAAGACCCCATCCGCTCCTTTGTGCCGGACGGTAAGTTTTACATCACCACCACGCTCGGCGGCTTTGGCCTGCGCTTCTCGCTTGCCATCAAGATGGCCGTGGTCATGTGCACGCCCATGATCATCTGGCAGATTCTGGCATTTTTCCTGCCGGCACTGCGCCCCAACGAGCGCAAGTGGGTTGTGCCCACGGTGCTCGCCTCGACGGTGCTGTTCTTCCTGGGTGCCATCTTCTGCTACTTCATCATCATCCCGGCGGGCTTTGAGTGGCTCATCGGCGAGACCTTGGCTGTCGCTACGGCGCTGCCCGATCTGGAGAACTACGTCAACATGGAGCTGCTCTTTATGATCGGCTTTGGTGTGGCGTTTGAGCTGCCGCTCATCATCTTCTACCTGTCCGTTTTCCACATCGTGTCCTATGCGGCCTTCCGCAGTGCCTGGCGTTACGTATACGTTGGCCTGCTTGTGGGCTCGGCTGTGATTACGCCCGACGGCTCGCCCGTTACGCTGGGCCTCATGTATGGCGCCCTGCTCTCGCTCTACGAGATTTCGCTTGCCATCGCCCGTGTGGTCATTACCGCACGCGAGGGCAAGGAGGGCTTGTTCGTGAGTCGTCTGGACCTGTTCTCGGACGACGAGGACGACGAGGAGTAAATCGGTATGCACGAGGTTGGCATTGTCAACGGCATACTCGATACAGTGGTTCGCGCGGCGCGTGGGGCGGGGGCCTCGCGCGCCGTTTTGGTAACGCTGCGTATCGGGGATATGACCGAGGTCGTGCGCGAGGCGCTCGACTTTGCGTGGGAGACGTTTCGCGACGAGGACCCGCTCACGCGGGGCTGCGAGCTCGCGGTTGAGGAGATTCACCCACAAAGTGAATGCCTGGACTGCGGCGAGGTCTTCGACCACGATCGCTTCCACTGTCGCTGTCCCCAGTGTGGTGGTGCCAACGTGCGCCTACTGCACGGCCGCGAGTTCGATATCGCGAGTATCGAAATCGAAACCCCCGACGATTAGCCCGCTAGCCATCTGGTGATGGGGTATAAAGGGGCCAAAGTAAGGAGCGCTAAGTATGGCTGAGAAAACGATTGATATCGCGTCGCCGATTCTGTCGCGCAACGAGCGCCTGGCAGATCAGCTGCGTCAGCGATTTAATGAGACAAACACCTATGTGATCAACGTCTTGTCGAGCCCCGGTTCGGGCAAGACCACCACGATCCTGGGCACCAACGAGCGCCTGCGTGACAAGGCCGGCCTGCGCTGTGCCGTCATCGAGGGCGATATCGCCTCGGATGTCGACGCCATCACCATGAAGGAAGCCGGCATGCCCGCCATCCAGATCAACACGGGCGGCCTGTGCCACCTCGAGGGCAACATGATCATGGAGGCCGTTGACGCGTTTGACCAGGCCGTTGGGCTCGATAACATCGACGTCATTTTTATCGAAAACGTGGGCAACCTAGTCTGCCCGGTCGACTTTGACCTGGGCGAGAACCTGTCCATCATGATTCTCTCGGTGCCCGAGGGCGACGACAAGCCCATCAAGTACCCGGGCATCTTCCAGCACGCCGGCGCGCAGCTGCTCAATAAGGTCGACGTGGCCCCGGCTTTCGATTTTGACATGGATAGGTATACTAAGACACTCGATGACCTCAATCCGCAGGCGCCGCGGTTTGCCGTGAGCGCGCGCAAGGGCGAGGGCATGGATGCCTGGTGCGATTGGCTCATCGGGCAGATCGAGCAAGCAAGGGCGTAAATCGGCCGCCATACGGGCGGGCGTAGCCGCAGAGACACGAGATAGGAGCCTCTTTTGAAGCTCATCATCGCCGAGAAAAACGACGCCGCGCGTCAGATCGCCGAGCGTCTGTCCACGGGCAAACCCAAAAAGGATAAGGTGTACAACACCGCCATCTACCGTTTTGAGTGGAAGGGCGAGGAGTGCGTGACCATCGGCCTTGCCGGTCACATCCTTGCGCCCGATTTTTGCGACAGCGTGCTGTTCGATAAAAAGCTGGGCTGGTATTCGGTTACCGAGGACGGCGAGATGCTGCCGGCCGACATGCCCGATGGCCTGGCTCGTCCGCCCTACGACACTAAGCGCAAGCCGTTTCTTGCCGACGGTATCTCCATCAAGGGCTGGAAGCTCGAGAGCCTGCCTTATCTCACCTGGGCACCCGTCATTAAGCTGCCGGCCGAGAAGGAGCTCATTCGCTCGCTCAAGAACCTTGCCAAGAAGTCCGACAGCGTCATCATCGCCACGGACTTCGATCGCGAGGGCGAGCTGATCGGTTCGGACGCCCTCAACAAGGTGCGCGAGGTTGCGCCGGACTTGCCGGTCGCCCGCGCCCAGTATTCTTCGTTTACCAAGGCCGAGATCACGCAGGCCTTCGATAATCTCGTCTCGCTCGACCAGAATCTGGCCGACGCCGGCGAGAGCCGTCAGCACATCGACCTCATTTGGGGTGCGGTGCTCACGCGCTACCTGACGCTCGCCAAGTTTGGCGGCTTTGGCAATGTGCGCTCCGCCGGCCGCGTGCAGACGCCGACGCTTGCCCTGGTGGTCGAGCGCGAGCGCGAGCGCATGGCGTTTGTGCCCGAGGACTATTGGCAGATTCGCGGCATGGGTGCTGCGCAGGGCGCTGCCGAGGATGATCGCTTTAAGATCGCGCACAAGACAGCGCGTTTTACCGACAAGGATGCTGCTGAGACGGCGTACGGTCACGTCGACGGCGTCGCGACGGCAACCGTCGCCGCGGTGACCAAGCGCTCGCGCAAGCAGCAGCCGCCCACGCCGTTTGCGACCACCTCGCTGCAGGCTGCCGCCGCAGCCGAGGGCATCTCGCCCGCGCGTACCATGCGCATCGCCGAGTCCCTCTACATGGCGGGCCTCATCAGCTACCCGCGTGTCGACAACACCGTGTACCCCGCGACGCTCGATCTGGGCGCCGTGGTGAGCGATCTGGCAAAGATCAACCCGGCGCTGGCGCCCGTGTGCAAAAAGGTACTCGCTGGCCCCATGAAGCCCACGCGCGGTAAAGTCGAGACCACCGACCACCCGCCTATCTACCCCACGGGCGAGGGCGATCCGTCCACGCTCGACGGCGGCCAGCGCAAGCTCTACGACCTCATCGCCCGCCGCTTCCTGGCGACGCTTATGGGTCCTGCGACCATCGAGAACACCAAGCTCGAGCTTGACGTGAACGGTGAGCCGTTCGTGGCTTCGGGCGATGTGCTCGTGACTCCGGGCTTCCGCGAGGCGTATCCGTATGGACTTAAGCGCGATGAGCAGATGCCGCCGCTGGAGCAGGGCGATACGGTCGATGTGTTCGACATTAAACTCGAGGCCAAGCAGACCGAGCCGCCCGCGCGCTACAGCCAGGGCAAGCTCGTGCAGGAGATGGAAAAGCGCGGCCTGGGCACCAAGTCCACGCGCGCGAGCATCATCGAGCGCCTGTACGCCGTGCGCTATCTCAAAAACGATCCCGTTGAGCCGAGCCAGCTGGGCATCGCCATCATCGATGCACTGACGCAGTTTGCCCCGCGCATCACGAGCCCCGATATGACCAGCGAGCTTGATGGCGATATGACCCGCGTCGAGCGCGGCGAGGATACCGAAGAGCATGTCGTGGCGCACTCGCGCGCGCTGCTGGCTGGCGTGCTCGACGAGCTGCTCAAGCACACGCAGGAGCTGGGCGACGCCATCAGCGACGCCGTCACGGCCGATGCGCGCGTGGGCGCTTGCCCCAAGTGCGGCAAGGACTTGGTTATGAAGACGAGTGCCAAGACCCGTGGCAGCTTTATCGGCTGCATGGGCTGGCCCGACTGCGATGTGACCTATCCGGTGCCGAGCGGCGTCAAGGTAAGCCCGCTCGAGGGCGAGGCAGCCGTGTGCCCCGAGTGCGGCGCGCCGCGCATTAAGTGCCAGCCGTTCCGCCAGAAGGCCTTCGAGATTTGCGTGAACCCCACGTGCCCCACCAACTACGAGCCTGACCTTAAGGTGGGCGAGTGCAAGGTGTGCGCCGAGGCCGGACGCCATGGCGACCTGATCGCGCACAAGAGCGAGAAGAGCGGCAAGCGCTTTATCCGCTGTACCAACTACGATGACTGCGGTGTGAGCTATCCTCTGCCGGCGCGCGGTAAGCTCGAGGCGACGGGTGAGACCTGCCCCGAGTGCGGCGCTCCCATCGTGGTGGTCAACACGGCGCGCGGCCCGTGGCGCATCTGCGTCAACATGGACTGCCCGACCAAGGAGAAGAAGCCCGCCCGCGGTCGCAAGACCACGACCAAGGCGAGCACGGCAAAGAAGACGACGGCGGTCAAGAAGACGACGGCTAAGAAAGCCACTGCCGCCAAGAAAACGACCGCGAAGAAGTCGACTGCCAAGAAAGCAGCCGCCGACAAGTAACGGCGCAGTCGGAACATTGACTAAAACAAAAACGAGCGAGGATCTCATGATCCTCGCTCGTTTTTTGCGTAGTCATTGGGGATGGTCTTTAATTACTAGTCGTTTAAGAACGTCGCATGCGACTAGTTCACTTCGACGGGTTTGGCGCCGGGATAGCGCTCCTCAAAGTCTAGGCGGTACTTATTGTCATTGGTGCCCGCCACGTTGTCGCGTGACAGCGGCGCCACGATCTCATTCTTGTGGTCCGCAGGCTTGGTGTATTTCAGGCTGATCTCCCAGGCATCACAGATTGCGTCAATGCGGTGATCCAGGTCGTCATACAGGGCAACGATGTCTTTCCAGGAACTGTAGTTCTTAGAGCTCGTCGGGACGTCCAGGTCCTCGACGATGTCGTAATACTGCTCGATGGTGTCCTCTGTGCGCTCGGCGACGTCGGCGAGATTTTGACGGGTGGTGCGATCTTCTTCCAGATAGCTGCCGTTGAAGTTCTGCGCGCAGCCACGGACGTAGTTGTCGAGGTCTTCGAGCAAGTCGTAGTATTCGCTCAGTCGGCGGTAGAGGTTCTGCTCGGAGAGCGTTGCTTCGCCGCCATCCTCGTCGTCATCGTCATCATCGTCGTACAGGCTGTTGGGATCGCCGAGAGGCTTTAGGTCATCGTCGTCGACGTCATGGTGCAGCTTAGCTACCTCGGCAGTCGTCTGCGTGGCGGCGTTGTCGAAAGGCTTGATCACAAAGAAAACGACCAGGGCGATGATGATTGCCACCAGCACAACGATAACGGCGATAAGCGGCCCGGTGCCGCTCTTTTTGGGAGCTGTCTCTTATACACATCTGACGCTGCCGACGAAGCTAGAAGTGTAG
>CABSNF010000050.1 GCA_902478995.1 uncultured Collinsella sp. | reverse complement strand
CTTCTAGCTTCGTCGGCAGCGTCAGATGTGTATAAGAGACAGATCCTGGGCTCCGTCTCTGGCGCACTGCTCGCTGTGGGTGTGACGTACATCCCCGAGCTGCTGTCCCCGCAGCAAACTTCGTTTGCCATCTCGGTGGTATATGGTGCGTTTTCCGTGGCAATGGTCTTTGTCACTTCGATCGGCAAGTTTGTGGCCGACACACTCGATTGGCACGTGGCCATGTACGGCACGCTGGCCTTTGCCGTTCTGATCTGCGGAGCGCTCGTGATGTTTATGCCGCGCGCTGGGCAAACCGACGAACCTGCCACCTTTCGCGAGCAGGCGGGGCTGCTGCGCGAACCGAGCATCATCACCGGCATGCTCATCTTTTTGTTTGGCGTGGGCTCGGTCTATGTGTTCTACGGCTACGTGACGCCTTATCTTGAGCAGGTGCTGGGCATGGGCACGGTCGAAGCCAGTACCACGCTCATGGCCTACGGCGTGTTCTGCCTGATCTCGAACATCCTGGGCGGATGGATCGATGCTCGCTTTGGCATGAAGGCGCTACTCGTGACGTTTGTGCTGCAGGCTGCAGCGTTACTCGGACTGTTTGCTGTGGGCGGCACCATGCCGCTCGCGCTGGTCTTTGTCTTTAGCCTGGCGCTGCTCATGTACCTGTTCTCGGTGTCGTGCATCACGCACTTTATGGACGTGGCACGCAGCCGCCATCCCAAGTCGATGGTACTCGCAAGTTCGGTTGAGCCCATGGCGTTTAACGTCGGCATCTCGTTTGGCACCGCAGTGGGCGGCGCCGTGGTAAGCAGCGTTGGCATTGCATATGTAGGCGCAGTGGGTGCCGCGTTCTCGCTTGTGGCCTGGGTGCTTACGCTGGTGACGATTAAGTTGGCTCGCTGGGAACGCAAGAGGGCGATGGCGCAGGCGTAGATGCGATACTCGAGCTCGATGATGGCGATCGAAAGGAAACCGCATATGCAACGTGTACTGTTTATCTGCTATGGAAACATCTGCCGCTCGACGATGGCCGAGTCGGTGTTTACCGAGCTCGTGCGCCGCGCTGGGCGCGAGGCGGAGTTTGCCATCGATTCCGCGGCGACCTCGACCGAGGAGATCGGCAACCCGCCACACCACGGTACCGTTGCCAAGCTACGCGAGGTCGGGATTCCCGTCGTCGCACATCGCGCACGTCAGGTACGTCGCGCGGAGTATGGCGACTGGGACCACATTGTCTATATGGACGACGAGAACGCCCGCGCCCTGTACCGAATTTTTGGGAAGGACCCCGATGGCAAGATCTCGCGCCTGCTCGATTGGACCGATCGCCCCGGCGACGTGGCCGACCCCTGGTACACCGGCAATTTCGACGCCACCTACCGCGATGTACTTGCCGGTTGCACCGCCATGCTCGAGCAGCTGTAGGCGCTCGGGCGGCGCGGGCACACGGGCCACGCCATCGGCATAAAACGAGCGTGGATTTTCTCCCACTTTGAGCGTTCGAGTGCGCTCTAAACGGGAGAAAATCCACGCTCGTTATCTCGGTGGGAGAAAATCCACACTCATGAATGTGACAAAGGGACTGTCCCTTTGTCACATCCGGGACTGGCCCTAGACCGGCTTGACCTCCAGCTTTATCCCCTCGGCGCAGGAGTCGCCCAAAACATCCGAAAGGGCCCAGGTCGCATATAGCGGCAAATAGAGAACCGCTCCGTTGCGTTCAACGTTGCCTCTCGAGAAAACAATCCCGAGCCTTACGCCATATTCAGCCGTATCAAGCACATGACCGAGCGCAGCGTGCGCGTGGTAATAGGAGCCCGATTTAACCTCGATCGGAACAGCCGTCCCATCCGGCCCATCGACCACAAAGTCCACTTCACCGCGCTTTTTTGTCTGATAGTAGTAAAGCTGGCGATTTTGGGCAGCCAGCTGCTGGGCCACCACGTTTTCGTAAATGCCGCCCAGATTGGGCTCCTTGCTATCAAGATACGCCGCTTGGGCGACTCCAACGGGGTAGCGCGCCATCAACATGCCCGTATCCGATTGGTATAGCTTGAACTGCGATGGCCGTGCCGTCTTGAGCAGGGGCGACTTTGGCTCGGTTACGATATCGGCTTTGAGAGCAACGCCGGCATCGACAAGCCAGACAAAATCTCGCTGGTACTTCTCATAATGCGCCTTGGGGTCAATGGAATTGAGCACGAAACGCTTGTGTTCGCCCTCAAGCATAATGGGGAGCTGATCGTAGATGCTCTGCACCTGAAGGGCACGCCCGCTTGCATACTTGGAAATATCCCGTCGGTACTGTTCGTTGAGCTCGGACTGTAGCTGACGAACAGAGGCAAGGTCGCCCTGCGTGTCAAGGAAACGCTGCACGACCTCCGGCATTCCGCCGACAACGGTATAGGTCCTGAAGTTTGCCATCATCGCGTCATGAATGTAATCAGGAATGGGCCTCTCGCTGATACACGCGTCACGTATCGTTTGGCGAGTCCCCTCGCTCACTCCGGTTGCCCAGCAAAACTCCTCAAAATCGAGCGGGAACATCCTAAGCTCGTGGACATACCCCACGGGATAGGACCTGACGCCCTTGAACTGGGTCCCGAGCATTGACCCCGAAAACGCCCAGCGGCACCTCCCGTCCTCAACAAGGAACTTTGCCATCGTCATGATGTCGGGGGCCTCTTGGACCTCATCGATAAACACGAGCGTTTTGCCTGGTGCAATCGACTTTCCCGAAAGAAGCGTCACCCTGCTGATGAAATCATCGGCATCCCGCGCCTCGAGAAGAGCATCTTTTGCCTGGCGATTTTCCATGAGGTTAAGCTCGATGTAGGTTGCATGGTTGGCTTTGCCAAATGCGCGAATCGAATAGCTTTTGCCGATCTGGCGAGAACCCGTGATGAATAAGGCCTTTTGCTCGGTAGACTTCAGCCAACGCTCCAGCTCTGCCGCTATTTTCCTACGCAGCATAGGCTCTCCCCTCAATATCATCGAATGAAATGCAGAGTTTATATACTTGATTATCGATGAAATGCAGAGTTTTTAGAACCTAAAATCGGCTGAAATGCAGAGATTTGATATTACAAGCATAATAGAAGGAGCACCACCGGCGAATGTGACAAAGGAACTGTCCCTTTGTCACATTGCGCTCAACTACTCGTCGACGATCTCGGCGAGCCAGACGTTGAGGGTGTCGACCTCGGGGCAGCAGAACTTTGCCGTACCGGGCTCGTTGCCGGGCACGGTTCCGCCATAGCGCAGGATATCGATATAGGGAAAGCCCACATGGCAGGCCATGGCGCACATCTTGCCGCGGTCTCGGTCGAAGTCAAAAACGTCGCCCGGCTTGTGACCGTGGTGGCAGCGGCACGCACCCAGCTGGTCCACGCAGCTCACGCGGATACACGGACGCTTGCCACGCGGCGCGCCGAGCGGCCTGTTCTCGTCCGCAGGCTTGACGCCGCCCTCGCCAGCATTACTCATGGTCAATCACATCCAGGCAGGCCTCGATGGGAAGGCCGGCGGACTTATCCTCCTGGTCGTCATTGCGCTCGATAAGCTCCGCTACCACGCGCATGGCATCGGACATCGCGCGCTGCAGACTCCAGCCTGCCATAACGCGGCCGACGAGCACCGCCGAGAACGTGTCGCCCGTACCCGGGAAATAAACCGGAATGAGCTCAAAGGGAATCGTGAAGTACTCCCCCGCCACATGGTCGTAACCGATAACCGCGTTCGTGCCATTGACCACGGCGCTCGTAATGACCACCGACTTGGCACCCAGCTCGCGCACGGCGTCCACAAGGGCGCGGGCCTCATCGGGCGTGATCTGCTCTGCAATAGGCGTATCGGCGAGCAGACAGGCCTCGGTGTAGTTGGGCACCGCGTAGTCTGCGCACTCCAGCAGGTGCCGCATAAGGCCAATCGTGGACTCGGGCACACCGGCATAGAGCTTGCCGTTGTCGCCCATGATGGGATCGACGAACACCTTGGTGCCCTTTTGCGCGCGGCGGTGGCAAAAGTCCGAGATGATACGCGTCTCTTCCTCGGTCACGATAAAGCCGGTCGAGATGGCGTCGAACTCAAAGCCGAGCTCCTCCCAGATAGCGAGGCTTTGACGCACGTACTCGGTGGTGTCGTGGATGTAGAACTTAGGGTAGTTGAGCGTATCGGAAACGAGCGCCGTCGGCAGGTTATGGATACGGTAGCCCATGTGCGACAGCACCGGCAGCATGGCGGAAAGCGCGACCTTGCCGTAGCCGCACATATCGTTGATCAGCAGCAGCTGAGTGTTCTTCATGAGGGTCTCCCTTGGTTCGGGCACGGCGCAGCAGCGCCACAGTGCGACTAAGTGTAGCGCAGGGGACGTTGTGAGCGGGCGCTACGGTCGCGAAGAGCGCATTGTTGCGAAAAGGTTACGAAAACGAGGTAGTCGTTGGGGACGTTCTTAAATGACTAGTCAAACAAGAACGTCCCCAACGACTATCCCGGCAATTAGCCCAAGGAGTGTCCCCAAGTGCCGGCACATAAGGAACGTCCCTAAGTGCCAAAACGACTGGTCGGGCAACGCCGATGTTTTGGCGAAGTCAGCGAAAACCCGCCAGAGTGAGCAAGGTGCCTTGAAACGAGGCGGCATTGACCTTCTGGTCATGCCGCCGAAGTTGAAAGGCAGATTGCCGCTCTGGCGGGTTTGCAGCGTCGAGCCGTTACGCGGTTTGGTAAAACCGCGTAACCACTAGTTTGGTACCTTGACATTCATTTCTCATGCTCCTAGATTGGTTAGGCACAAAACAATTCCACTACCTAACTAAAGAAAGGAGCAACACGAATTCATGTGCGATGAACCTCTTAACCTTTGTTCGCACGAGCCCGGCGGCGACCCGTCACAGCCGGCGGATGCACCCGAAGCGGTTAGCTCAGAAGACAAGCTTGCCAAGCGAATCCTCAATGGGCTTGGGTTTTGCGGCCATTACATGCATTTTCATGGCGGAGGCGTGTCCGGCAAGGCGCCCATCATCTGCCTGCTGGCCAAGCAACCCGGCGGCGAGATGTCGCAGCAGGAACTCGGCATGCACTTTGACCTCAAGCCGGGGTCGCTTTCCGAGATCCTGTCCAAACTCGAGCTCAACGGCCTCATCGAGCGCAGCCGTAACCCCAAGGATCGACGGCAGCTCACCATTCGCCTGACCGAAACCGGCCGGGAAAACGCCCGCATCGACCAGGCAGCCCGCATTCGCTTTAGAGAGCAGGCCTTTGGTGCCCTCACCCACGACGAGCGCGAGCAGCTCGCCGAAATGCTCGAGAAAATCCGTGTAACCTGGGAGGAACTGGATGATTAAAACCCTCATGGGCAGCATCCGCGACTATATAAAAGTCACCGTTGCCACGCCGTTGCTCGTGCTTGGCGAGGTGCTCTGCGAGATGCTGATTCCATTTATCACCGCCAACCTGATCGACGCCATCAAAGATGGCACCACCGTAGCCGAGATGCTTCCCACCGCGGGCTTTTTGGTGCTCATCGCGCTGACGTCGCTTGCTTTTGGCGCCGCTGCCGGCGTCACCTGCAGCCATGCGAGTTGCGGCTTCGCTAAGAACCTGCGTCACGACCTGTTCTACAAGATCCAGACGTTCAGCTTTGCCAACATCGATGAGTTCTCGAGCTCCTCGCTCGTCACGCGCCTGACCACCGATATCAACAACGTGCAGCAGGCCTTTATGATGATCATCCGTATCGCCGTGCGCGCGCCGCTGGTATTGATCTTCGCCTTTACCATGGCATTTATCATGGGCGGCAGCGTCGCCATGGTCTACCTGGTCATCATTCCGCTGCTGGGCTTTGGGCTGTTCTTTATCATCTTTAAGGTGCGTCCCATCTTCTCGCGCGTGTTCCACAAGTACGACGCCCTTAACGAGTCCGTCGAGGAAAACGTCACCGGCATGCGCGTGGTCAAGAGCTATGTGCGCGAAGACTTTGAGAAGGAGAAGTTCGCGACCGCCGCACGCGACGTCCAAATGGACTTCACCCGCGCCGAGAAGCTGCTGGCCTTTAACAACCCCATGATGAACATCTGCGTCAACGGCGCGTTCGTCGTCATCATCTACCTGGGCTCCAAGCTCATCATCACGAGCCAGGGCACCCTGTTCGACGTGGGCCAGCTCTCCTCGATCTTTACCTATGGCTTCCAGATCCTTATGAGCCTGATGCAGCTGTCGATGATCTTTGTCATGGTGACCATGGCCGACGAATCGGCGCACCGCATCACCGAGGTGCTGGCCGCCGAGCCCACGATCGCCGATCCCGCCGAGCCCGTGCTCGAGGTCGCCGATGGCTCCATCGACTTTGACCACGTGAGCTTTAAGTATTCCGCGCATGCGAAGCGCCAGGCGCTCGACGATATCGACCTGCACATTAAGAGCGGCGAGACCATCGGCATCATCGGCGGTACCGGCTCGGCCAAGTCCACGCTCGTAAACCTCATCGCCCGCCTGTACGACACCACCGAAGGCACCGTGCGCGTGGGCGGCGTGGACGTGCGCGACTACGACTTGGACGCGCTGCGCCACCAAGTGGCCATGGTGCTGCAGAAAAACGTGCTGTTTAGCGGCACGATTGCCGAGAACCTGCGTTGGGGCGACCCGAACGCCACCGACGAAGAGGTCCGCGAGACCGCGCATCTGGCCTGCGCCGACGAGTTTGTCGACGGCTTCCCCAAGGGCTATGACACCTGGATCGAACAGGGCGGCTCCAATGTTTCCGGCGGTCAGAAGCAGCGCCTGTGCATTGCGCGTGCCCTGCTGCGTCGCCCCAAGATTTTGATCCTGGACGACTCCACCAGCGCCGTCGACACCAAGACCGACGCCAAGATCCGCGCAGGGTTGGCAAGCTATCTGCCCAACACGACCAAGCTCATCATCGCCCAGCGCATTAGCTCCGTGCAGGACGCAGACCGCATCATCGTCATGGAGGGCGGCCGTATCGCTCAGATCGGCAACCACGACGAACTGCTCAAGACGAGCGAGATCTACCGCGAGACCTTTACCTCGCAAAACAAGATGTCTGCCGAAGGCGAAGGGGCCGTCAAGGCCGACACCGAGGCATCCGTAACGCAAGCTCAGACCCAGGAAGGGGGCGAGGCACATGAGTAAGGCAACTACCGCCGAGCGCGCGCTCAACCGCAAGGGCGGCACCATGTCGCGCCTCATCAAGACGCTCTTTGGCTTCTACCCCGTGCTTTTGCCCCTCGTCGTCGTCGGCGTGGTGCTCTGCGCCATCATCAACTCCATCGGCGCGACCTTCCTTCAGAGCGCCCTGCAGATTATTAGCGAATCGTGGCAGTCGGGCGATTGGGAAGCCGCGCAGCCCAAGATCGCACAGCTCGTGACCACCCTCGCCTGCATCTACGGCGTCGGCATCCTGTCCTCGCTGTTCTGGAACCGCGCCATGGCCATCGTCACGCAGGGCTCGCTCGAGAAGCTGCGCGAGAAGATGTTCAACCGCATGCAGGACCTGCCGATCCGCTACTTCGACACACACCAGCGCGGCGACATCATGAGCCACTACACCAACGACATCGACACGCTGCGCCAGATGATCAGCCAGTCGCTGCCCAACCTGCTCATGACGACCATCGTCATCGTCACGGTGTTCTTTATCATGCTGTACTACAGCGTTTGGATGTGCCTGGTCATTGTGGCAGGCGTCGCCTTTATGACCTTTATGACCAAGCTGCTCGGCTCCAACTCCGCGCGCTTCTTTATTGCGCAGCAGACCGAGCTCGGCGTTGTCGAGGGCCATATCGAGGAAGTCATGAACGGCCAGAAGGTCGTCAAGGCATTCTGCCACGAGTCTGCCGCCGAGGCCGATTTTGACGAGCGCAACGAAAAGCTCTTCGAGGTCTCGCAGAAGGCCAACATGTACGCCAACATCCTCATGCCCATCCTTATGAACCTGGGAAACCTGCTCTACGTGCTGGTCGCACTGGCAGGCGGCATTTTCCTGGCGCTGGGCGTGCCCAACCTGAGCATCTCGGGCATGGCACTGTCCATCGCCGTCGTGGTGCCGTTCCTCAACATGACCAAGCAGTTCTGCGGACAGATCGGCCAGATCTCGCAGCAGATCAACGCCGTGGTCATGGGCCTCGCCGGCGCCGACCGTATCTTTGAGCTCATCGACGAGGAGCCCGAAGCCGACGAAGGCTATGTGACGCTCGTCAACGCTCAGGTGAACCCCGACACCTGGCAGCTCGAGGAGGCCGACCACCACACCGGCATGTGGGCGTGGAAACATCCGCACCGCGCAACCGGCGAGATCGAGTACGTGCCGCTGCGCGGCGACCTGGTCATGGACAACGTCGACTTTGGCTACACGCCCGACCACGAGGTATTGCACGGCGTGTCCGTGTTTGCCAAGCCGGGCCAGAAGGTCGCGTTTGTCGGCGCCACCGGTGCCGGTAAGACGACCATCACCAACCTCATCAACCGCTTCTACGACATCGCCGACGGCAAGATCCGCTACGACGGCATCAACGTCAACAAGATCCGCAAGGCCGACCTGCGCCGCTCGCTGGGCGTCGTGCTGCAGGACGTGAACCTGTTCACCGGCACCGTGATGGATAACATCCGCTACGGCAATCTGGATGCCACCGACGAGGAGTGCATCGCGGCGGCAAAGCTCGCCGGCGCGGACGACTTTATCACCCGCCTGCCCGACGGCTACGACACGATGCTCACCGGCAACGGCGCCCAGCTGTCGCAGGGCCAGCGCCAGCTGATCTCGATCGCACGCGCCGCCGTCGCCGATCCGCCGGCGATGATCCTGGACGAGGCAACGTCGAGCATCGATACCCGCACCGAGGCCATCGTGCAAGCCGGCATGGACAAGCTCATGGAAGGCCGCACGACGTTTGTCATCGCACACCGCCTGTCCACCGTGCGCAACTCCGACTCGATCATCTGCCTGGACCACGGCCGCATCATCGAGCGCGGCAACCACGACGAGCTGATCGCCAAGCGCGGATACTACTATCAGCTCTATACCGGAGCGTTTGAGCTGGAGTAGTTCGGCCCGCCGAGATGGCCGATTTGCCGCTCATTCGTCGGGCATGCCCCTAAGGTCAATGCCCTCCTCTTTCGGGGCAAATCGACTCATCTCAACGACCCAAACACAATGCGCCGCAACGAATAAAGCCTCCGCAGCCACACGAGCTGCGGAGGCTTTTTTCATGCCGGCCGGAAACCGTATCCCACTTTTCGGGCCCAAAATGGGATGCCGTTTCCCGCTGGACCCCCTCCGGGAAACGGCATCCCATTTCAAGGGCGTAAACCGGGATGTAGTTTCCCCTAACGGCACCTTTGGGAAGCCGCATCCCACTCTAGACGCACAAAACGGGATGAGCTTTCCCATGGTGATCCAAGACCAGAAGCATGTCCGATAGCGCGGCCAGGTCAAGAACAACAAGGCAAGCGTCACGCCAATTTGGACGAGCGTCTGCTGCAGTTTGAGGCTGCTGGCCCATATGGTAGAGTTAACCACCCATGAATTTCAGCACACTGCGTGCTACCTGTTCTTTTGTCATTTAGGGGAGTGAACTTGTGAATACTTCTGTCGCCAAGAAGGCCGGCCAGGCGGTGCGCCTGCTCATGATGGTGCTCACGGCAGTTCTCATCTTCTTCTTCATCAATGTTATGCTGCTCGTCTCCGATATCCAGGGCACGGCGCGCGTGGTCAACTACGCCGGTCTGGTTCGCGGTACCACGCAGCGAATCGTTAAGCTCGAGGACGCGGGCCAGCCTCAAGATGACCTGCTTAAAGCCGTGGATTCATACATCAACGGTTTGCGTTACGGAAGTGACGACCTCAACCTCGTCCGTCTCGACGACGATGAGTATCAGGCAAAAATGACCGAGCTTGCAAATTATTTTGATGAGCTTTGCACCGAGATCATCCGCGTGCGCGAAGTCGGCTATGAGAACACCGACATCATCTCCATGAGCGAGGAGTTCTTTGGCATTTGCGACGATGCTACGCGACTCGCAGAGGACTACTCTCAGGAGAAGGCGTCGGCGCTCAACTATCTCGAGGGCTTGGTGATCATCGACATCGTGGGCTTGGTGGCGACCTTTGCGGTCGAACTCGTTCGCGCGGTGCGCACCGCCGCGCTCAATCGCGAACTGCAGAGCAAAGTCTATCTCGACGAAGCCACGGGGCTGCCCAACAAGAACAAGTGCGAGGAGATCTTGGGGCAGGAGCAGCCTGTCTCCGCGGAGGAGCCCGTTGCGGTGTGCGTCTTCGACCTTAACAATCTGTATATGGTCAATAACAACTTCGGCCATGAGAAGGGCGATGAATACATTCGCTCTTTTGCCCAACAACTGGGAAGTGTGGCGTCGGAGACGTGCTTTGTGGGTCGCGACGGCGGCGATGAGTTTATCGCGGTGCTGCGGGATGCCGACCGAGCCGCTGTGGAATCTTGTCTCGCTCGGATTCGCGCGAACGTGAACGAGTATTCCGAAGTCCACCCCGATATGCCCATCAGCTACGCGGTGGGCTATGCGCTTTCCAGCGATTTTGACGAGCCGCCTACCATGCGCGAACTCTTTTCCCAGGCCGACAAGAACATGTACGTCGATAAGAACCGCGTAAAGACAGCCGAGGCAGCCGGGCCGCAACGCGAGGACCGCTAAACCCGTAGCAAAGGGTAGCTAATTTGGGACGGGACTCTTTTGGCTACTTGAGGAGTTGGGCCATGGCGTTGACGAATTTTTGTACTTGGAGGGTGGGCTCGAGCGGATAGTGCAAAAAGACCGGCACCTCTCGCCCGCACAGGAACGGCACGCCCACAAAGGCCGGGTGCACCCCCGACCATGCGCCGCAGGTGAGCACCGCGTCGCCCTTTTCCTCTGCCTCGTTAAAGAGCGCAAAGTCAAAGCTGTCCACGTCGATCACGTCTACGCCGCCGTCGGCCAACAGATCGATACGCAGGCTGTCCATAGCGTCGTTGCCGTGGCGGAGCACGCGCAGACGCATACCCTCCAAGTCGGCGACCGTAATGCGATTCTTGCGCGCCAGCGGGCTCGTGCGCGGCAGGTCGATATAAAACGGCACGTTGACAATGCGGAGCTTTTGGCAGGCGTCACCCCAGCGCGGGGTCGAAAAACTCGACTGCACCACATCGACCTCACGACCGAGGCTGCGCATGACGGTCTCGCGCTCGTCATAGAGGTCGCTTACCGGCACGATCTCAAATCGCAGCGACGGTTCCAGCTCGTGTACGCCCGACCACATCGACAGCGTTTGGCGCCCCGGGCACATCATCGACACACCCAGACGCACGGCACCGCCATCGCCCGCCGCGCGTCGGGCGCGGCGCAGCGCGTCCTCGGACTGCCGCATGATCGAGCGCGCGTCGTCCACCAGCAGAGCGCCCGCCGGTGTCACCTTAACACCCGAATGCGAGCGCTCGAACAACGTGATGCCAAACTCGGCCTCGAAACCCGACACCTGTTTGACGAGCGCCGGGGTCGACACGCGCAATTTTGCCGCCGCACGTGAGAAGCTTCCCAGCTCCGCGGCGGCCGATATGGCCTCGAGTCGTCGATCGTACACGTCAATCTCCCGTTTTCGCGCCTGTGAACGCATGGCGCCACAGGGGGTCGTTTTGGCAGGTCACGCGCTCGATTGAGAAAAACTGCATCGCACAGTATAAACCTACGGTTAACGCCATTCTAACAAATATGCAATTCACCTGCGCAAATGCAAAGCATACGATAACCAGCGAAAACCACGTGGGTCGGTTAATGGGAGCGACCCACCGGGAGGCACAAGAAGGGAAGTTCCTATGAGCAATTGGCTTAAGCTCGAGGGCGATGTCTGCGCCGTGACCGGCGCGCTCGGCGGTATGGGCGTCGAGATTTGCCGCGAGTTCGCCCGCAACGGCGCCAACGTCGTCCTGCTCGACCTGGACGAGGAGAAGGTCAAGGCCGCAGCCGCCGACCTCGCCGCCGAGTTTGGCATCCACGCCGAGGGCTACAAGATGAACGCCACCGACGAGGCCGAGGTTCAGGCCGCCGTCGATGCCACCATCGCCGACTTCGGCCGCGTCGACGTCCTTGTCAACACCGCCGGCATCCTGCGCTTCGCCGCCATGGAGGACCTGCCGCTGAGCGACTGGGAGCAGGTGCTCAACGTCAACCTCACCGGCTACTTCATCACCTCGCAGCGCTTTGGTCGCGAGATGATCAAGGCCGGCCAGGGCCGCCTGGTGCACATCTCGACCGTCGCCAGCCACTCCCCCGAGACGTTCTCGGGCGTGTACAGCTCTACCAAGGCGGCCGTCAACATGATGTCCAAGATGCTGGCTGCTGAATGGGGTCCCTACGGCGTGCGCTCCAACTGCGTCGAGCCCTGCTTCGTTAAGACCCCGATGTCGGCCAACTTCTACGCCGACCCCGAGGTCGAGAAGAGCCGCAGCCGCCTGATCGCCACGCGTCGCATCGGCGAGGTCAGCGATATCGCCAACGCCGTCATGTTCCTGGCGTCCAAGCGCTCGGACTTTACCACCGGCGACGCCATCAAGGTCGACGGCGGCTTCTCCAACATGATGGGCGACCTCACCGCCAAGCCCGGCGGCCGTCGCGCCTATGCCGACAACTACCTTAAGAACAAGGGTGTCGAGCTTTGGTCCGATGAGTCCGGCGTCGCCAAGCCGACTGACCAGTAAACCAACCTAACAGGGAGGCCCGCGGATACGAACGCTCCTCTCCCACATCGATTAGAAAGAGTCCAATGGCTTCCAGCAACTCCAACAAGGGTCGCGCCGTCGTGCTTTCCGCCGCGTGCGTCACCATGTTCTTCATCAGCTCCATCGCGCTGTATTCTGTCGTGAGCAAGAACCTGCTCGCCGTCTACCCCGAGTGGTCGAGTGCCCTTACCTGGGCTTTCCCCGTCTTTCAGACCATCATGGCCGTGACGGGCATCTTCGCCGGCCGCATCTCCGATAAGATCGGCCCGCGCAACGTCGTGATCGCCGCCGCCGCGTGCTACGGCGTGGGCTGGTTCATGTCCGGCACCGTCACCGAGCCGTGGCAGTTCTACCTGTGGTTCTCGCTTGTCGCCGCCATCGGCAACGGCCTGGGCTACAACCCCGCGCTCACCACCGGCCAAAAGTGGTTCATCGACAAGAAGGGTCTCGCCTCCGGCATCACCCTGGCCGCTTCGACCGCCGGCCCCGCCGTGCTGTCCCCGGTGCTCGCCTCGCTACTCATCCCGAGCCTGGGCATCTTTGGCGCCCTTAAGGCGCTCGGCGTCATCTTCTTTGTAATGATCGCCGCCTCCGCCCTGTTCCTGAAGGCCCCCGAGGCCGGTTGGCTGCCCGAGGGCTTCGAGGCCCCCAAGGGCGGCGCACACGCCGGCACCTTCGGCGACCTCACCCCGGGCGAGATGGTCAAGACCCCGCGCTTCTGGGTCCTCATCGTCACCTTCGCCTTTGCCGCCACCGCGGGCACCCTGCTCGTGGGCAAGGTTGCCTCCATCGCCGCCGTCCAGCTCTTCGCCGACCCCACGAGTGCCGCGGCCGTCGCCCTCGGCGGTGTGGTGGTCTCCGTCAACACCTGCGCCAACTTGGTTGGCCGCCTGTCCTTTGGCCAGATCATCGACAAGCTCGGCGCCTATAAGTCACTGCTCATCAGCCTTGTCGTCACCATCGTCGCCCTCGTCATCATGTCGGTGAGCTTTACACAGGCCATGTTCTTTGTGGCGCTCGCCTTGCTCGGCTTTAGCTTTGGCGCCCTGCTCGTCATCTACCCGCCGCTTACCGGTGGCGCCTTTGGTACCAGCAACATCGGCGTCAACTACGGCATCATGTTTTTGGGCTATGCCGCTTCCACCTGGATCAGCCAGCCCATCACTGCCGTGCTGTATCACGCCGAGGCCGGCAGCGCCGCCTACCAGCAGTCCTTCTACGGCGCCATTGTGATCGCCGCCATCGCCGTCGTGCTCACCGTCTACATGATGGTCTCCGACAGCAAGAAGAAGTCCGCCTAGTTTTACCGATGCGACAAAGGGACAGCCCCTTTGTCGCATTCCACCGGTCACCAGTATTAAGGAGTCGAAATGTCTGAGCTCAACCCCGTCCGCATTGCCGTTATCGGCGCCGGCGCCATGGGCCGCAACCACATCCGCTTTATCACCGAGGAGCCCGAGGCCGAGCTCGTCGCCATCGCCGACGCCTTTGAGGGCGCCCGCGCCACGGCCGAGGCCGCCGGCGTGCCGTTTTATACCGATCCCGCCCAGATGATGGACGAGGTCAAGCCCGAGGCCGTCATCATCGCCACCCCCAACGACCTGCACCTGGGCGTTGCCCGCGAGGCTGTGAAGCGCAACATCGTGCCGCTGGTCGAAAAGCCGATCTCCAACGATCTCGAGGATGCCCAGGCTTTCGCCGCCGAGGCCGAGACCGCCGGCGTGCCCGTGCTCGTGGGCCAGCATCGTCGCCACAATCCCTTCGTCAACAAGGCCAAGGAGATCATCGAGTCTGGCGAGCTGGGCAAGCTCACCGTGTCGAGCTTCCACTACATGATCTATAAGAATGACGAGTACTTCGACGTCGAGTGGCGCCGCAAGAAGGGCGCCGGCCCGATCCTAGTCAACCTGGTGCACGACGTCGACCTGCTCCGCTACCTGCTGGGCGAGCCCGTTGCCGTCCAGGGTATGCAGTCCAGCGCCGCCCGCGGTTTTGAGACCGAGGACTCCGCCGTGGTCAACGTCCGTTTTGCCGATGGCGCGCTCGCGAGCATGACCATCTCCGACGCCACCGCCAGCCCCTGGAACTGGGAGGCAACCGCTCGCGAGGACCCGCAGTACCGCCCCTTCGACGCCGACGCCTACTTTATCGGCGGCACTAAGGGCGCCCTGTCGCTGCCCCGCCTGCACCAGTTCTCCTACGACGGCGCCTCCAACTGGCACAAGCCGCTGCAGATGGAGATTCCGGCCGTCGACCCGGCACTGCCGCACAAGATGCAGCTCAAGCACTTTGTGAAGGTTGTCCGCCGCGAGGTCGAGCCCGTCGTGACCCCCGCCGACAACGTTAAGACGCTCACGCTTCTCAACGCTATCAAGGAGGCCGCCGAGACCGGCCAGCTCGTCGAGCTGTAATGCCTTAAGAGCGACCGCGGCAGAAACCCCATGCCGAACCCTTCGGTCCGCCACCAATAAGCCCCTCTTCTTTGCCCCGCGAGCAGCCTCCTGCCCGTGGGGCATTTTGCTACCTTGCCGACGATTTTTCTGGGGCAGGGGCCATTTTGCGCCTCAGCTTGGTTCGTGCGCCACGAAATGGGCCTATCTACTACGTTTAGCCGACCACCCTCAACCATGCCGAATTTCGCGAAATAAAAACCGCAGGTAAACGGCTTGCCGATTTTCGGAAAACCCAGGTATGGTCAGCCCCTACGGGTAAAACGTAGTAGATAGGCCGTTTTCGTGGCGCGGCCCCAAAACAGCCTTTTGGGACGGGTGGTATGGGACTGCGGACGATTTCTTGGACCGTTACGCGGCCCTTCCACCAGCGCGGCGCGAAACTCGGCCGGCGTGCGGCCACCGAGCGCATCGCTGCGCCTCTCCG
>CABSNF010000049.1 GCA_902478995.1 uncultured Collinsella sp. | reverse complement strand
TGTATAAGAGACAGGTGTAGAGGCGGACCTCGCCGCCGGGCGTCGGCAACGTGGCCGCAGTGCTGCCCGAAATGCCGAGCTCAAAGCCAACGCCCGACACATCGACGACGGCAGAGCTCATCGTGGCCTCGACAAGCGTTCCATGGAGCTGGGAAATCATCAGTATCCGGTTCCTCTCTGTTGATAGAACTCGCCACCGGTGAGGGCGCGGGTGCGGCTGAGGTTTACGTGGCAGATGGCACAGGCCAGGGCATCGGCGGCATGGTCGGGATGCGGGTCGTGGTCGAGCTGCGTGAGCGTGCGTACCATGTAGGCGACCTGCCGCTTGTCCGCGGCGCCGGTGCCCACCACGGCCTGTTTGATCTGCATGGGCGTGTACTCGCCAATCTCGAGCGCACATTCCGAAAGTGCCACGAGTGCAGCCCCGCGGGCATGTGCCGTGGGGATGGCCGAGCGAACGTTGGCGCCAAAGTAAATGCTTTCGATAGCAGCGGTATTGGGGCGGTAGCGCTCGACGACATCCTTAAGGTCATGGGCGATATGCGACAGGCGCACCGCGAGCGGACTTCCGGCACTGGTCTCGATGCAGCCGTAGGCACGGCAGCGAACCTCACCACGCCGCTCCTCGATAATCCCCCAACCCGTATGAGCCAAACCGGGGTCGATGCCCAAGATAACCAAGCCGACCTCCCCTCGCCACAAGCACAGCGCAAGGCAAGGCCCCGCGCATCATTCACGAACGTCTGTTCTAGAATAACACAACGGGGCCAAGATGCTTAGTTGAAGTGTCGGGGTTGGAAGCGAATCCTATCCCATAGTTAGTTCTGGCTGAAGAATGGGAACTGTCGGGGATCCACCGGCGGATGCGGCATCGGTCCGCCCTGGGGCCCACCCTGCGAGCCGCCCTGGCCGCCCATCATCTTTTCGATGGCGTCCTGAACCTCGCCCTCAAACTTTTTCATTCCCTCGTGCAAACGACGCTGACCGTCCTCAGAACGCAGCTCCTCCATTTGCTCGGGCGAAATACCCAGTAGCTCGCCCAGCACGCCCATCATCTCGTTTCGCACGCGCTCGCTCGTATCCTCGTCAGCAAAACGGCGCACCTCGGCGCGCGCCAGCGAATCGACCGTCATACGCTCCTTGCCGTTAAGCCCCAGGTCGGACCACGCGAGCATATACGGCCAGGCACGCTCGGCAAACGAACGGGCCGAGACGATCGGCGCCATCGGCAACATGCGGCGGGCAGTCTCACCCTGTCGAACGAGCATCAGCAGCAGCGAGCAGGCCTCAGGCTTGCCAGCGGCCATCGGGATGTCGTCGAAAGCTCGATTGCGGTCCACGTGCGCCTCGAGCGCGCCATCGACCTCACCCGGCTCAAGCCCGCCGAGCAGCTGTGCCGCGCGGTCGAGCATATCGACCGGACCGTCGAGCGTCGAGAGCGCTTGCGCCAGCACGCGCTCCATACAATCTTCCACCGCGTTGAGCGTCACGAGCTCTTGGGGCACCACAGAAGACGTGCGGTTGCGCACACGCGCCACAAACTCAAGCGTCGACAGGTACACATCGCCAAAGGGCGCAAAGTCGCCCTGGTAGCCGCCGCAAAGCGCCGGCGCCGCCAGCGCGTACTCGGTTTTGGACAGCGGGCTCAGCGCCATCGCACCCAGCTCGAGCGCCGTATCCTCCAGCATCAGGCCCAGCGTGCGCGAGCGCAGGCGCTCGGCATCGCCCGCCGACACGTCGCGATCGAGCACGCGCGCCGCATCCGGTGCATCGCGCTCGACGGTGCGAATGTGCAGACGCTCGGCGATGGCGCGGACGGCGGCACAGCGGGCAGCCTCGGCTTCTTCCTGCGCCGGCGTAAAGATACGGTTGCGCCCCAGCACCAGGCCAATCACATTGCGCGGGCCCAGAGCGTCGACGGCCAGCGCCGCCAGCAAAGACGACGGCAAGTCACCCTCGAGTGCCACCACAGCACGCGACGCACCGTGGGCTCGGGCGTTGTCGCGCACGGCGAGCACCAGCGCCTGCCACAGCCACTCCTCGGAACGGAACTCGGGCAGTTCGTGATCCTCCAGGGCATCGAGCATCACGCCGCGCTGAATCTCCTGAACCAGCAGGCTCTCCTCAAAGCACGGCGCCTGGGCCACCACGCGACCGCAGTCGTCGAGCACAAACGAACCGCCGGTATACACCGACTCGTCATAGGCACCGACCGGCGCCATGCAGGCAAACCACACGCTGCGCTTGGATGCGATCTTGCGGTAGGCGCCGCTGCGAACGGCAGCAATGGCGGCAGTCTCGCGGTCGGTCATGTCAAACGCGTTGAATTGGAAATACGCAATGAGGTCAACACCGGTCGGCAACATCTCGAGTTCGCGGTCCAAGTCAAAAATCACGGCGATGCGCACGCCGTCCACGTCGAACACCGGCGGCGCCCAACGTGTGTCGTTGTTCTCGCCACGCTGCAGGGCAATGCTCGAACGCGCCGGCACCACATGACCGTCCTTGAGCATCATGTAGTCGAGCAGCGGCTGGCCCTCAAACGAAACCGCCGCGGGCACGATGCAGATCATGTCAAGCTCCTGGATACGCTCGGCGACACCAGTCAAACCGGCAAGCACGTCGTGCTCAAAGTCGGCAGCGCCCACCAGGCCACCGGGCATGGCGCCCATAAAGAGCGGAGCCGGAACGCACAGCACGCGCGCCCCGCGCTCGTGGGCCAGACGAGCCTGGTCCTCGATGCGGCCGCAAATGCCCTCAATATCACCCAGGCGCATATCGATCTGTGCAAGCGCGAGCTTCATGGCCCAGCCCTTTCCGTCGTAAACCATCGAAATCGTAGTAAAAGCGCCGGCCGCATAATGCAGCCGGCGCTTGCATGTGCATATGCTTGCTATGATACCCCGAGCGGGGGCGCGCTCCTAGAATGTCGCGGACCACAGCCCGTGCAGGTTGCAGTAGGCATAGACGGTACCGGTCTTGGAGCCGCCCGCGAAAAACGTCGCGGGTTTCATGCCGGGCTCAAGGTAATGGACCTCTAAGCGGCCCTCGGCCTCAAGGGCAATCCACTCAATGTAGTGCTCGGGCAGGCTGGGGTGCTCGACCGAGCCAACGCGTGCGCGAATCACGTGACCGTCGCGCTCGGTCTCGACAACAGGCACGTGTTTCTCGTGCGCCGCGTCCTCAGTGTTTGCGGTCAGTTCCGTGCAACCGGCAGGGGTCGCAACGCCGTCGTCAAGGGCAGCGATGAGCTTGCCGTCGGGGTCCTTAAAGAATTTCGCCATGATGTTCTCCTTTGCTGATGTGCCAATGTTCTTGATGGTTTTTATGCCCAAAGGCAGACAAACCATCCACGGCATTGCAAATGAACACATAACGGACCAGGCAAGCGGTCGGGCCAAAATGCGTCGACCGTCCTGCCCGCTCCAGCAGTCCCACCCCGTGCGCGGCTAGCGACCGTCGCCGCCCAGCAGCGCCAGAACATCCTCGCGCGTGAGCAGCGCCGACGAGATGCCGTCGCCGCCGAGCACGCTGTTGACCAGGTCGCGTTTGGACTCCTGCATCTGCATAATGCGTTCCTCGATCGTGTCCTTGGCGATGAGCTTGTACACGGTCACGGTATGTTGCTGACCAATACGGTGTGCACGATCAGTTGCTTGGTCCTGCGCCGCCACGTTCCACCACGGGTCGTAGTGGATGACCACGTCGGCAGCCGTCAGGTTAAGGCCCACGCCGCCCGCCTTGAGCGAAATCAAAAAGACCGGAACCTCGCCCGCTTGGAACTGCGCGACCATCTTGGCGCGGCTCTCCTTAGACGAAGCGCCCGTGAGCTTAAGGAAGGCGATGTCCTCCTTGGCCAGGCGCTTACCGATAATATCGAGCATACCCGTAAACTGGCTGAACAACAGGATGCGATGCCCGCCGTCGAGTGCGCCGTGCACGAGCTCCATGCACGTATCGAGTTTGGCGCTCCCCGCCTTGTAATCCTCGTAATGCAGACGCGGGTCGCAGCAGATCTGGCGCAGCTTGGTGAGCTCGGCGAGCACCTTGAGCTTGTCTTTCTTAAACTCGGATGCCTCGCGGTGCTGCACCTGCTGGGCGATGCGGTCCTGGTTTGCCAGGTAAAGCTTGCGCTGCTCGCCGGTGAGCTGAGCCACGACCGTGTCCTCGATCTTTTCGGGCAGATCGGCCACCACGTCCTCCTTGACACGGCGCAGTACAAACGGCGACACGAGCACCTGCAGGCGAGCGGCGCTGTCGCCCTCGGCGTGCTCGACCGGGCTTTCGAAGCGCTTTGCAAACGATTCACGCGTGCCGAGCAGGCCCGGCATCAAAAAGTCGAAGATGCTCCAGAGCTCGGATAGGCGGTTTTCGATGGGCGTTCCCGTCAGGGCAAAGCGCACGCCGGCAGGCAGGCGCTTTGCGGCGCGCGCCACCTGGGTGAGCGGGTTTTTAATGTACTGGGCCTCATCGAGCACCACACGGGCAAAGTCCTGCTCGACGTACTCGTCGATATCGCGGCGCATGAGGTCATACGATGTTACAACCACATTATGATCGGCCACGCCGGCGATCTGCACGCGACGCTGCGCCTTGGCGCCCACAATGGCGCACACATCGAGCGACGGGGCAAAGCGCTCCAGCTCGGCGGTCCAGTTGTACACAAGCGACGCGGGACACACCACAAGCGTGGGTTTAGTGTCCCCCGCCTCCACGCGCGCCAGGATATGCGCGATCATCTGGAGCGTTTTGCCCAGGCCCATGTCGTCGGCCAAGATGCCGCCAAGGCTCAGGTGTTCGAGCGAGCCGAGCCACTGGTATCCGTCGACCTGGTAGCCGCGCATCGTTGCCTTGAGCGATGCCGGCACCGTAAAGTCCATCTTGCCGAGCGTGTCCAGACGCTCGACGGTACGGCGGAACGCGGCGTCGCGATCGGCCTCAAGCGCCGGCGTGCGTGCAAGCATGCTGTCGACGAACAGGGTGCTCGACGCGGGAAGCGACACGCCGTCGAGCAGGTCGACGGCATCGACACCCAGGTCCTCGGCGAGGCCAAACGCAGCGCGGGCACCTTCATCCAGGCGAACGATGTCGCCGGAGGTAAGTCGCGCAAACGTCTGGTGGCGCTTATACGAATCGAGATAGATGGCAAGGTCGGCCGCCGAAAGGCCGCTCGCACCCAGCTCGACGTCGAGCAGGTTGCTCTTGACGGTGGCGCGCACCGAGAGCTTGGGCGCGGGGCGCACCGAAATCTGGCGCAGACAGTCGCTGAGCATGACCTCGCCCAGCTCGGACAGGGCGGACAGGCCCTCGGTCAGCAGGCAGAACAAGCTCTCGTCATCGCGCTCCTCAAACGCCAGACCGCCCTCGTAAAAGTCGAAATACAGGGCCGCCGTATCCATAACGCGAAACTCTGCTACCTCGTCGCGGGGCGGCACGCCCGGGCGCTGCTCTTCGAAGGGGCTGCCCGGAGCGCCCAGACTAAAGAGGTCTGCCGACCAGTCGCCGTAGGTAACCGTAATTTTGCAGGTCACAAGTCCATCGTCGACGCCGATCGCCATGGCAAAGCTCGGCTCGGGCGCCACGGTATCGAGCGCGGCGGGCGCGGTGAGGTCAGTGTATTCGCGCAGCACGGGCAGTGCCATGCGGCAGAATTCGCCCACCTGCTCGGCGGCGATATGGACCGGCGTGCGACAAGGCAGCAAACGCGACAGAAACGGTGCGGCATGCTGGGCAAACGCCGCATCGGTGCGACGCGCACGGCGGGTGTCGACCAGATAGGCAACGTCGCCCGAAGCAAAGCAGTATGCATCGGCCGGCAGGCGCAGATCGTAGCTGCCGCCAGCCGCCGGCGCGATTTTGGCGGCAAGGAGCGGTGGGCGCTTAGACAGAGCCTCGTCCTCCCCTTCCGGAGGCATCTCAACCGCCACGTCATAGGTGCGATGCGTCGTCGTCCCCCGCGACCAGGCGGGCTCAAAAGAGATGCTCTGGCCGCGCAACAGGTCCAGCACATATACGATGCTATGCTCGGACAGCGGCAACTGACGCTCGGCGACAAAACCGCTGCGGACAAAGTCGTACGACGCCGAACGCGAGCTTGTGATGTCATCGAGATAGGCAACTGTCGTCACGACAAGGTTGAGCAGCTTTGTCGACACGTCTTCGAAGGCTTCGGGCGTATGGACAAACGTGAGTTTCTTGCCATAAGAGAACGTGCCGCCGCGCACGTAGGCATCGGCCATGCCGTCGATGTCCTTGACCACGTAGGACACCGAACCGCAGCGAATGCGGAACTCGAGCGCCCAGCTAAAGCGGTCGGCGAACAGCGGATTGTAGTACGGCACCAACGAAGGCTCCAACGCCGCTCTGGGGGCGTCGGGGTCAACGGCACCGGCAAGCTTGCGGCGCATGCTCGCCAGCTCATCCATGCGCGCGTCCGAAAGATCGGAGAGCGCCGCCATGAGGCTGGGGCTCGTGGGGACGGGCGCCGGGAAGGGAAAGTTGGGATTGACGGCCGGCGCTTTGGGCGCGGTGCGCGCGGGCTGTTTCGGCTGCGCCGTAAACGTGCGGACCGGCGTGCGCAAACCTTCGACGGGCTCGGCGCCGCTGGCATCCAAATACGCCAGAGCCGTGGCAATAGCGTGCTTGCACATACCGGGGTAACGATAGGCGGCGGGGCAATCGCAGTCGTAGTCGATCACCTCGTGCTCGTCCATGTCGAGCGCCACGTGCGTCTTGTACAGGTCGCCGCGCGAACCGCGCACCGAGCCCTCAACCGTCACGTTTTTGGAGAAGCGCGAGCCGCTGTCCTCGATCGACAGCACGGCGCCGTTGAGCATGAGCGAACGCCCCTTCATAAAGGTGCCGCTCAGCGCCGCCTCTTTGCGAAGCGCCTGCACAAACGTCCCCTGCGCCATCACTTCCTCCAATCTCACCCGGGGTAGCTTAGATAACCGTCACGCGGCCTTGGTTGCCGACGATGGCCTTTGCCTCTGCCAACAGCGGAATCGAGCGTGCGTTGACCTTGGCCGGCACCTCGGCACGCAGCACGCGCCCGTCGACTTGCTCAATAAAGATCTCCACGCGGTCGCCGCCCGGGTTGGTGGTGAGCACCGTGGCCAGGCGCGCCATATTGCCCTGGCTAAAGCGGCTGTTGGGCACCATGACCTCAAAGACCTTGGGCTTGTTTTTCTCCTCGCTAAGCTCCAGCGGCACAATCTCCTGCGCGATGATCTGGTCGCCGCGGTCCGAGCGCTCGAGCTTGCCCTTAATGCGCACAAACGCGTCGGACAGCTGCGCGCCGGTCTCGGGATCGACCTCGCCGTACAGATACCCCTCGGCCTCCTTGTAGGTCTTGGGGAACACCACGACCGTGGCCTCGCCTTCCATGTCTTCGAGCTGCACGATACCCATGGGGTCGCCGTTTTTGGTCACGCGCTTGGACACGCTCGAAACCATGCCGGCCCACCACAGCGCCTTGCCCTCGGGAATCTCCTGGTTGATGGTGCCACCCGTGGGGTTTTGCACCTCGTATCCGGTGTCGATCTGCGAGAACGAGAAGTCGCGCGCCTTGGCTAGCGCATACTCAAACGGGCGCAGCGGGTGGTCCGAGACATAGATGCCCAGAACCTCCTTCTCCTGGCTCAACTTAAGGTGGCGGTCCCATTCCTGGCCATCCGGATCGGGCACGCTCACCTCAAAGCCCGAGCCCTCAACGTCGCCAAACATATCGAAGAACGACGTCTGGCCGCTCGCGCGGTCCTTCTGGCGCTTTACCGCGGCATCGATGATGTTCTCGGGGTTGTTCTTGTCCACAAAGTGCATCATCTGGCGACGCGGATACCCCGTGGAGTCGAAGGCGCCTGCCTTGATCAGCGATTCGATCACGCGACGGTTGGCCTGGCTCGAGTCCACGCGCTCGACAAAGTCGTGCAGCGTCTTAAACGGGCCGCCCGCCTCGCGCTCTGCGATAATCGCTTGCGCCACGCCGGTGCCCACGCCGCGGATGCCGGCCAGACCAAAGCGCACGCCTTCCTTGGTAGCCGTGAACTCGGTGCCGGACTCGTTGACATCTGGCGAAAGCACGGGAATGCCGTCGTGACGGCATGCCGAGACGTAGTGCACGATCTTATCGGTCTTGCCCGTATAGGACGTCAGAACGGCCGCCATGTACTCGTGCGGATAGTGCGCCTTGAGCCACGCCGTCTGCATAACCAGGATGGCGTAGCCGGCGGAGTGCGACTTGTTGAAGGCGTAGGACGCGAACTCGAGAACATCGTCCCAAATCTTCTGGGCGACCTCGCGCGTGTAGTTGTTCTTGATAGCGCCGTTCATCCAGTGGTCGTAGGTGGTCTCGTCCGAGCCATCCTCCCAGTGGAGCACCGTCGACGTGAGCAGCTTAATCTTTTTCTTAGCCACGGGCTTACGGATACGCGAGTCCGATTCGCCCTTGGAGAAGCCGCACATCTCGACGGAGATGAGCATAACCTGCTCCTGGTAGACCATGGTGCCGTAGGTTTCGCCCAGAATGTCGTCCAGACGGTCGTCGTAGGAGACGGCCGGCTCCTTGCCGTTCATACGGTTGATGTAGGACGAGACCATGCCGGCGCCCAGCGGGCCCGGGCGGTATAGGGCGATCAATGCCACGACGTGCTTGTACTCGGTGGGCTTCATGTTCTTGATCGTGGCCGTCATGCCGGCGGACTCGACCTGGAAGACGCCGGCGGTGTGGCCGGAGCCCATGAGCTTAAAGATCTCGGGATCGTCAAAGGGAATCTCTTCCTCTTTGATGTCGATACCGAAGTTCTTTTTGATGTTGGCCTTGGCCTTAGAGATAACCGTCAGCGTGCGCAGGCCCAGGAAGTCCATCTTGAGCAGGCCCATGTCGGCAACGGTATGGCCCTCGTACTGGGTAATCTCGACGCCGCCCTTGGTGTCGAGCTTGGTGGGCACGTGCTCGTTGACGGGGTCACGGCAGATCAAAACGGCGCACGCGTGCACGCCCTCGCCACGGGTGAGGCCCTCGATCGAGAGCGCCGTGTCGATGATACGGCGGGCGTCGTCATCCTTTTTATAGGCCTCGGCAAAGTCGGGGTTAAACAGATCCTCTTTGCCGGGTTGCTTTTCGAGCACCTGCTTGAGCTTGACCTTGGGGTCGCTCGAGACCATCTTGGACAGGCGCTGGCCCATGTAGACCGGGTAGTCCAGAACGCGCGCGGCATCGTTGATGGCCTGCTTGGCCTTGATGGTCGAGTAGGTGATAACGTGGGTGACCTTCTCGGGGCCGTAGAGCTGGCGAACGTGCTCCACGACCTCGAGGCGCCGCTCATCGTCGAAGTCCATATCGATATCGGGCATCTCGGTACGCTGCGGGGACAGGAACCTCTCGAACATCAGGCCGTTCTCGAGCGGGTCGAACGCGGTGATGTTCATGGCGTAGGCGACGATAGCGCCGGCGGCCGAGCCACGGCCGGGGCCGACGCCGATGCCGTTGTCCTTAGCCCATTGCACGTACTCGGCAACGATCAAAAAGTAGGCGGCAAAGCCCTTGTCGCAGATGACCTTGTATTCGTACTCAAAGCGCTCTTTGATGTTGACGCCACCGATCTCGCGCGTGGCCCAGTCGTCGCCATAGTGCTGGCGCAGGCCCTTCTCGCACTCGCGGCGGAACTGGCTCTCGTGCGTCTCGCCGGGATCGAGCAACGGAAAGCGCGGCAGGATGATAGAGTCCCAGTCCAGCTCAACGTAGCACTTGTCGGCGATCTCGAGCGTGTTGTCGCAGGCCTCGGGGCAATACGGGAACATCGCCCGCATCTCCTCCTCGGTCTTCATGTAAAACTCCGAGCCGGTCATGCGCATGCGGTTGGGGTCATCGACCTTGGCGTTCATGCCAATACACATGATGACGTCCTGCACGGGCGCATCCTCGCGGCGCAGGTAGTGGAAGTCGTTGGTGGCGATGACCTTGACGCCCACCTGCTTGGCGATGTCGATGAGCGTGCGGTCCATCTGCTCGTCAGTCAGGCCGTTGTCGGTGGTGATGCCGTGTTCCTGGATCTCGATGTAGAAGTCACCGGGCTCGAAGGTATCACGGAAGGTCTCGGCCCACTTGATGGCGCCTTCCATGTCGCCGCGGTCGATGTATTTGGGGATGATGCCCGCGATACAGGCGCTCGTGCAGATCATGCCCTTGGCATGGCGGCGCAGGTTGTCGAGCGTCACGCGCGGCTTGTAGTAAAAGCCCTGCACGGCGGCCTCGGAGACCGTCTGCATTAGGTTGACGTAGCCCTCCTGATCCTTGGCCAGAAGGATCATGTGGTAGAGCTCGGGCTTATGGTCGCGGGCGAGCGTCTCGTCCGGCGTAAAGTAGACCTCGCAGCCAAAGATGGGTTTGATGACCAGGGGTGGCTTGAGCTCGTCGATATTGCCCTTCTCGTCCCACATGGCCATGTCCTTCACATACTGGGCATGCTCGCGCGGGTTTTCCTCGGGATCGGGCTCCACCAGCTCGTCGCGGCGATCCTTTTCCAAGAAGGCCTTGTCGTGGCTCCAGGTTTTGTACTCGGGCGTGTTGTGGTTGACGGCGTCGCAGGCCAGCGCCAGGTCGGGCACGCCATACATGTAGCCGTGGTCGGTAATGGCCACGGCGGGCATGCCCAGCTCAACGGCGCGGTTGACCATATCCTGGATACGGGTTGCGCCGTCGAGCATGGAGAAAACAGTGTGATTGTGCAGATGGACGAATGCCATGTGATGAGCTCCGATGCGGGTTCGTGTTCTGACTGAACGATTTTACCCCACGGCGCGGACGGCACCCGAACCTAGCCAAACCAACACGGCTCCTATTGAGTTGCGGTGAAATGCGGACTGTTTGGCGGCTTTTTTGGCCAAAACAGTCCGTATTCCACCGCAAGTTATCTGAGGGCTAGAGATTGTAGGTGACTACTTGAGGTTCGGCGGGTTCGACGAAGATGGCTGGATTCGCCTGCTCCACGCGAACGAACTTGACCGTCACCGTCTCAAAGCCCGCCTTGTGCAACACGTCGGCGTAAACGCGCGCCTGCAGGGCGTGCTTCTCGAGCAGCTGGTCCGGCGTCTCGTCCGGCGTGCCGCCCGTCTTATAGTCGATGACCAGCGCGCGCGACGGATCGGCCGGGTCGGTGGCCAGTGCATCGATGGCGCCCTCGGCATAGGCACCGTAGCGAGCGATGTCCTCGTCCTCGCAGCCCAGCGAAAAGAACGGCACCTCGGCGCGAACGCACGGCCACGCGAGCAGGTCGGCACGAACAGCCGACTTGAGCCAGCGTTCCAGGGCAACATCGAAGCGTTCGCGCTGCTCCGGCGTCAGGCACCACAGGCGAGCCAAGGCGTCGGCACGCTCAGCAGGCAGCGCATCGGCACCCATCTCGATGAGCCACTGGCAGGCGGCATGGAAGGCCGAGCCCAAGGCCATGGGATTGCCGGCGGGCTCAACGGCAGCCACGTCTGCATCCGTCATCTCCGAGCCATCCGACTCTGCATCATCGCCGGACTCGTCCATGGGCACACGCGCCTCGGCGGCACGGTCTTCTGTCTCGGCATGGAGCGCCGCGGCGATTGACGAGTAGCTATACGAGTCACGCACCGGAAACGGACAGATGCCCATGCGCACGCCCACCGCCTGGGGATACACGAGCTCAAACGCATCGGGCTCGGGGTCGGCAGGACCGGGGACGATTGTACTGGCCGAATCGTCGGCAGCATCTGCATCGGCATCGCCACGAACAAGCCTGCCCTCGGCATCCAGCGAAGCGTTGGCCTCAAACGCCTGCTCGCCAAACGTAAAGTCTGCTAGCGATATGAGCTCGTAGTCGCCCGGCTGGGAGTTGTCGAACACCAGGCGGTCGGTATCGAGCTGCGGCATGTCCAGAGCGTCCGTCGGCAAAATACGGCGCAGCACGTCGTAGGTCAGATCGGTCTCGACATCGAAGGTCGGCGCCGTCACCTTGCCGCGGCTCACGCCGGCATCCATCGCCAAGATCACTAGCTCGCGCGCACGCGTCATGGCAACATAGAGCAAGCGGGCCCGCTCCTCGAGCGAAAGCTGCAGGTCGGCGTTGCGCAGGCGAGCAAATGCCTCGGCGGGAGAACCCGTCGCACAGACGTCCTCCATGAGCTCCGGCGGCAGCCACAGCGACGTGCCCTTGCCCTTAAACGCGTGCTCAAACTGCTTTTTGACGTCGTCGCCCTTCACAAAGGTACCGTCGGCAAGCTTAACGCCGTCGAAGCGTGCCGGCAGTGCCACGACCTGCGCTCCGCCCTCGACGCGACCCATCTGTGCCGCACCCGAGGACTTACGCACGCCAAAGCACTCGGCGACCGCCACGACCGGATATTCCAGACCCTTGGAGGCATGCACCGTCATGATGCGCACCGCGCCGTCGCCTTCCTCGTTGAGGGCACCCGGGGCTTCCTTGCCCGCCAAGAAGCGGTCGAAGGCAAGCGCGATGGAACGCGGCGAGTTGCCGAACTCGGCCTCAGCCTCAGCCACGGCGTCGAGCGCCTTGAGCACGTTGGCGGCAATGGCCTTGCCCTCGGGACCACGCTGTCCCAGACGCACAAACCAGCCGGAGGCGTTGACCACGTCGCGCGCGATGGCGGCGAACGAATCGCGGCCCACGCGACGAAGCGCATACCGCAGCACCTCGCGGGCGCGCGTCACAAGCGGCAAGTCTTGCAAACCCGGCACGTCGAAATCGCTCATGATGCCCATGTCGATATTCCGGCGCGAGGTCTCCCCTGTCTCGCTATCGAGCTTGGTCGCCAGCGCCAGGAACTCCTGGGCACCGAGCGCAAACATCGGCGAGGCGAGCAGTGGCATAAGGCCCTGCGCCGTATCGGCCGGATTGGCGAGCGCGCAGACCAGGGCACGCACCGTCTGTACCTCGGCTGCCTGGGCAAAGACCGAGCCGCCTGCGATCACGCAGTCGAGCCCCTGATCGCGGAAGGCCTGGGCGTAGACGTCGGCGTTGGTCATGCGGCCCAGCAGCAGTACCATGCCGCCCTGGGGCTGGCCGGCATCGGCAAGCGCGCGGAATCGCTCGGCGATCGCGCGGGCCTTGGCCTGCGTGCGCTCCTGCGTACTGCCGCCGGCAACAAAGAGGGCCTGGCGACGCGAGGCGTCTGCCACCAGCGTGTCCTTGCGGCCGTCGCTCGCCTCAAGATCCAAAAAGCCCTGCATCAGGCCGCCGTCATCGCCGTCGAAGACGCGTGCCACGTAACGCAGCACCTCGTCATGGCTGCGGAAGTTGCGCACGAGTTTGACGAGCTCGCCGGCAGGGGCATCGGCCACGGCAGTCGCCTCGGGCGCGGCAGACAAGCCCACCTTGCGCTCCTGACGACGGAACACCTCGACCTCGGCGCCACGGAAGCGATAGATGGACTGCTGTGCATCGCCCACGGTGCACAGCGCGCGCTCCCCCGCACCCGTCAGGTAGCGTATCAGATCGACCTGTATCTGGTCGGTGTCCTGGAACTCGTCGATCATGACCATCTTAAAGCGGCCCTCGTACGCAGCACGGATGGCAGGGCAATCGCGCAGGGCCTCGTAGGCCATACGCAGCAGGTCGTTATTATCGAGGGCGGACTGGGCAGCCTTCAGCGCGCGATACTCGGCCTCGACGGAACGGGTCAGACCCACCAGCGCATCGAGCGCCGGGCCACCGCAGGCAAGCACGATATTGATAAACGCATCGGCGGCCTCGGCCTTGAGCAGCTCGACCTGCTCCTTGGGGAATGCCTTGCTCGCGCGCGGCATGGTGCACGACATCATGAGTCGCGCCGCATCGACCATGGTCTTGCCGCTCGCCTCGAACGCGTCGATGGCATCGAGCGCCACCTGCGCCTTCTCGGTCGCGGCCTTGCTTGCGCCCAGCGCCGCGCGATAGGCATCGGCGAGTGCCGAGGTATCGGCCTGGCCGCGCGCCACGCGCACGTCGTCCATATCGTCCGGCAACTGGCTCGACAGCTCCAGCAGGTCGCGCACCAGACCCTTGATGGTCGTACCGCCGCCAAAGGAACCGCCCTCGCCCGCCATGGGATACCAGGCATAGAGGGCCTTGAGCGATGCCGCGAGCTCGGGGGCGGCATCGGGTGCCGTCGCGCGACCCAGCACATGCTCAACAGCCTGGTCCATGAGCTCGTCGGTATCGGTGAGCACCGTGAACTCGGGATCGATGCCCAGCTCCAACGCGTGTGCGCGCAGGATACGCGAGCACATGCCGTGAATGGTCGAGATCCACGCATCGTCGACGGTCAGGGCCTCCTCGTCCATGCCCTCGTCGATGAGCGCGCGGCGCACGCGGTCACGGATCTCGGCCGCGGCATCTTTGGTAAAGGTAATGGCGAGCACCTGGTCCAGATGCTCAACGAACGGACCGGATTCGGGCGAGAGCGCGTAGACGATGCGACGCGTGAGGGTAAAGGTCTTGCCCGAACCGGCGCCCGCCGAGACAAACAGCGGACGGTCGAGCGTTTTGACGATCTGCAGTTGTTGCGGCATCAAAGTCGAAAGATCCATGGTCTACACGCCCCTCCTTACAAACGTTCCTTCGTGGTTATACGAGCAGCGCGCATGCGCGGCCTGAGCCGACGTCGGGTCGACGGCGGCAACGTTGCCTGCCTCGAGCTCGCGCAGGCGCTCGGCGATGCCGGCCTCCACGCGATCGAGCAGGGCGTCGAAGTCCATGTTGCCGCCCTCGCCGGGGAAACCTTTCTTGAGGCCTGGAATGCGACCGTCGCCGCGCTCTTCCTCGAGCAGCTCGGCGCTCGCGGCACCGCGCAACGCCGGCTTGCCGCCCTTGGTCGAAAAGTAGAGCGCCGCGCGGGTGTCCAAATCCAGCGCCCGGCGCATGGCCTGGGCGTAGATGAGCGTTTGGGTATGTGGCGGCAACCAGCGCGGGTCGTCGATGGGCGCCGTGCCCGATTCCTCGTCGCGCACCGTAGGGTCGGCGAGCTTAAACTCCTCAACGCCCGTGCGATGCTTGTAGTCGATCACCACGGCACGATTCTCGGCGTCCACGTCCACGCGGTCGATGCGCCCGCCAAGCGGCCAACCGGCATACTCGACCTTGAGCTCGTTGAAGGCGAACTCCAGGTAACGCGGGGCAAAGGGGGCAAGCGCCTCGGACTCGTAGGCTAGCACGCCCTCCAACTGCGGCAAGATCTCGGCAACCTGGCGCTCCTCCACCGCAGAGAGCGGCACCAGCGGGCCCTCCGTGCCTCGCTTGCCGGCGTGCTCGGCCAACGTCTCGTCAAAGACCTCGCGCAGCAGCTCCTGAGCGCGCGGCAGATTCTCGGGCGTCACGCGCTCCATGCCCTCCTGGGGCAGGCGGGCATGCAGGTGCTCCAGCACGTCGTGGACAAAGTTGCCCTTCTCCATGTTGCCAAAGCCCGCGTCGATGGACTGGGGCTTCACGCGATACGAAACGAACCAGCACAGCGGGCATGTCGAGTACGCCTCAATCTGCGAGGCGGACGTCAGACGCGGCACGAGCGGCGCGTTCTCGCCCTCGCCATCGCGGCGGCGCAGGACCAGGTACGGCACAGCCGTCTCGCTCAAATGCTGAGGAGCCTCGCATGCTACGCGCTCGCGCTTGAGGCCCTCGCCTGCCGCTGGATCAAAATCGGCGACGATACCGCCCTCGCCCACGCACGCAACCTTGGCGGCGCCAGTGGCCTCGGCGTGCGCCCGCAGCTCGGTCCACACGGCAGCCGGGTAGCACTCGCGCGCCTGGCGATCGTGGGTCACGCGGGCGAGCACAACGGGGCCGCGCGCCGCCTGCATCGCGCGGCCAAAGCGCACGCGCAGCAGGGCCGCGGGCTCAAGCGTCACGCCGCTGCGCCCCAGCTTGGCCGTCAGCGTGGCCAGCGGTCCCTCCTCGTGCGAGAGCGGATAACTGTCCAGATCGACGTCGGCAAACAGCACGGCATCGTAGCTATCGGGGCGCAGGGCTGCCGCATCGGCAAGCGACGCAAAGCGCACCTGGGCGCGCGGCGCGCGGTCGACCTCGTAGGTCTCGTAATCGTATGCGGTGCTGCGCTTGTCCACCTTGGTGCGAACGTCGTCGAGCGCGGGCACGGTCGCGGCCTGCGACACGTCGAGCGCGCGAGCATCGTTCATAAGGATGTCGATGGCATGTCGCAGCAGGGCGGTCTCCGCCTGGCGACGAGCCTGGCCGTCAAGGCCTCCAAGGGCGCGATCGGGCAACGCCTCGGCGACGGCGAGCATTGCCTTGAGTGCCGTCACGGGTTTGTCGCGCCACAGCGCTTGGAACACGTCCGAGACCACGCACGGCACGTTCTTAAACCAGTTTTCTTCGCTGGCAGCCTTGCGCGTGCCCCTGACCTGGCCC
>CABSNF010000048.1 GCA_902478995.1 uncultured Collinsella sp. | reverse complement strand
CTTCGTCGGCAGCGTCAGATGTGTATAAGAGACAGGCGTAGGTTCTCCAGCGCCTCGGCGCTCTTAAACAGAATGCCCATTTCGGCGCCCTTGCCGGTGCCGACCATAATGGCGACGGGCGTGGCCAGGCCCAGCGCGCACGGGCAGCTGATCACCAGCACGGCGACGGCGGAGGTGAGCGCTTCGTTCACGCTTCCGGTCAGTGCCGTCCACACCACGAAGGTCACGGCCGAGATCATGAACACCACGGGCACGAACACGCCGGCGACCTTGTCGGCCATGCGGGCGATGGGCGCCTTGGTGGCGTTGGCGTCCTCGACGAGCTGGATAATCTTGGCGAGCGACGTGTCGGCGCCCACGCGTGTGGCACGGAAGGTAAACGAGCCGGTGCGGTTGACAGTGGCGGCGTTGACGGTGTCGCCGGCGGTCTTCTCCACGGGAATGGATTCGCCGGTGAGCGCGCTTTCGTCCACGGCCGAGCTGCCCTCGAGCACCACGCCGTCAACGGGGATGGACTCGCCGGGGCGCACACGCAGCACCTGGCCGGGCAGAATGGCATCGACGTCGACGGTGGCCTCGCTGCCGTCCTCTGCCACGACGGTCGCGGTCTTGGGTGCTAAGTCGATGAGCGCCTCGATAGCGTCGCCGGTCTTGGACTTGCTGCGCGTCTCGAGGTATTTGCCCACGGTGACGAGCGACAGGATGGTGCCAGCGCTCTCAAAATACAGGTTGTCCATGCTCGTCATCATGGCCTCGTGCACCTGACTTGCGGCTAGCTGGTCGGCCATGATGAACATGGCGTAGAGCGACCAGGCGATGGAGGCGGTGGCGCCCACGGCAATAAGGGCGTCCATGGTGGGCGCGCCGTGCGCGAGCGATTTAAACCCGTTGATAAAGTACGCGTCGTTGACGTAGACGATGGGGACGAGCAGGACGAGCTCGGTGAGTGCGAGTGTCATGCTGTGGGTATGGTCGGTGAAAATACCGGGCAGCGGCCAGCCGAGCATGTGCCCCATGCCTATGTAGAACAGTGGGATGAGGAATACGATCGAGATGATGAGGCGGGTGCGCATGGCGGAGGCGGCGGCCTCCAACTTTTTGGTGGGTGATTCCATATGGGCGGCGCCGGACCTGGCTTGCACACTGCCGTTTGAGCCGGCGGCACCGGTGGCCGCGTCGACGGGTGAGGCCGAGTAGCCCGCGCGATCGACGGCGGTGCAGATGTCATCGGGGGTGACCTGCGCGGGGTCGTAGTCGACCAGCATGGAGCCGGCAAGCAGGTTGACCGCGACGCTTTGGACGCCGTCGAGCTTGCTCACGGCGCGGTCCACATGCGCCTGGCAGGCGGCGCACGTCATGCCGCCCACGTCGAACTTATCTTGAGCCATGGCTTCTCCTTTCTGTAGTTCGGTGTTGGAAGTGTTAACCTGCCGATACTATACACCCATACCCCCTGGGGGTGTCCAGTACAGAAAGAAATGTATGACATTTCGCTACAGATGAGGGTGGTTGGTTGGCCGATGGATCGTCCCAACCAATCATCTCATTCTGTAACATCTAGCAGGGAAAATGACCTCTAACTGTTACAGATTAAGACAATTGCCGGGGGTCCCGTCACGGCAAGACGCCCGCTCTCTAGATACAGAATCCGGGGATCACGCAGGTTCGTTTGTTTGGCTTGTCCGCAGGCGTTGCGTACGTAAAGGCGTCGCCGTCGTGGCCCACACGGTTTATGTAGAGCGTGCCTTCGGTCTCCGATGAGTCGGGGCTCACCGTGCGCTCCCACCAGCAGGTGTCCTTGCCCTTCCACTGACGGACCATCGTCTCGTTCGTGGAATACGGGCTCACCTTGAGCTCGCGGAAGAGTTGGTACTCCTTGCCCTCGCTGTTGTAGATGTCTGCCAGGTAGTGATAGTCCTTGGCAAACGAATCGGGCGGTTGCGTACCGCACAGCTCGACCATGGCGGGCAGCCAAAGGGTTGCGGGCAACTCGCTCAGACACGATGCGCTGTTGGCGGCGCCCACATTGTTCGAGACCTTCTTGACCCCTTTAATGAGCGCGCGCAACTCGTTGGGTAGCAGCTTAAGGCCGTCGCCGTTGAGCCATTCCCGCAGCTCGCAATCTGCCCAGCCGGCGCTCGGCGGTTCAGCTGCAGCGTTGCGCTCGGCAATACCCGCGTCGAACATAAACGTCAGCCCGGCCTTGCCCGTACCGTCTAGAAGCTCGTCGTGGCGGATACCCACAAGCTGCGCGCCAACTTGCAGCCCGTTGGTGAGCGTGACGTGCTTGGTGCATGGATAGGGGATATGCCCGTTGTCATCGAGCAGGTGATAGCGCTTGGCAATCTCGCGTGCCTCGCTACGGGTCTCGGCGGCCTTAATCTTGAGCGAAATCTCCTGCAGCTGATCCCAGGTGTAGTCGTCAAGTGAACCGCGGATGCCGTCAAGGTAGTCGGGGATGCCAAAGCCATGGGTTGCCGCCCCGATAACGCTGAGCCCCGCAACGGCTGCGATAGCGCCGCCGATAATAAAGCGGCGGCGGGTCATGGCATCGTGGCGGGCCTGATTCAGGATCTCTCGTGCGCGCTCGCCGGCGACGTCGACCTTAAGGTGCGTGCCAGAATCGATATCAATTGCGGCCTCGTCTCCTGCACCTTCGCGGCCTTCGGATTCGGCGTCGGTGAGGTATGCCGAGAGCACCTCGAGCATCTGCTGCTCGGTGGGACGATCGCACTGCTCGACTGAGAGACCCTTCATGATGATCTGGACGAGCGCCTCATCGCCCTCGCAGCGCGGCTCGAGCGGTGCCGGCTTGGTCTTGGTCTTTACGAGATAGAACGAGCCGGTTGCAGCGGCGTCCGTCGACTCAAAGTCAAACGGTTTGCGACCGCTGTAGAGCTGGTACAGAATGCTCGAAAGCGCATAGACGTCGATTGCCGGCGAACGGCGAAGGGCCGCGATGCCTTCGATATCCTGCGTGAGCATCTCGGGCGCGGCGTATGCGGGCGTGGCAAAACGCCAGATGTCGGCGCGCCGGGTGATCGTGTCGTCGCCGAGAGCCATGGTCGCGGAGCCCATGTCGATGAGGCAGGGGTCAAAGGAACAATCAGCAATCTGCTGCTCGAGCGTTCGGCTGGTGGTGCGGAACATGATATTGGCAGGCGACAGGTCGCGATGGATGACCGGATTCACGAGGCCTTGGGTCATCAAGAGCGCACGAAGCACGGCGTTTCCGACGGCGGCGACCATCTGGGTGGTCAGCCCGCCCGAGGCGTCGTGCGGAAGCAGGGGCAGCGCCTGCTTGAGCGAGGTGCCCTCGACCCACTCCATGAGGATGAGAGGGTCATCCTCGCACGATCCGTAGCCATAGACGCGCGGAAATCAGCGCAGGTGCGAGACGGTACACAGATGACGGTACTCCTCGAACAGCGCGGCGGTGCTGGCCAGGTGCGCTGCCGATTGCTCGGCGGAGCGGTCGGGGGCTTGGCCGGAAAGGATGGCGTTGTCCTTGAGTAGCTTGACGGCAAAGACCTCGCCGCTCGTGTTGGTCGCGCGCAGCACGTGTCCGATGTTGCCGTTGTTGCGGTGGGCCGTCTGGAGAATAAGCGTCATAAACCGACGCTTGGCGTCGTCCTCGGCGCTGGGGTCGACCGCCACGGCGGTATCGAACGTATCGAGACGGATGAGTTTGTCGCCATAGGCGCTATCGGTAGTATCCATGGCGTTCCTTTGTCTGGCATGGGTTGCCGCGCGTACACGTGAGCAGTGCGGATATCGGTAAAGTACCATGATAGCCGCACTGCTCACGTGTACCGCTGAGTATTGTCGTTTACGACACAGAAGGTAGAAGACGAAAGACGGACGGCGACCGTCTTTTGATCGCTGTCCGTGCTAGTCCACAATGACAAGGAATGTCGTGTAGAGACCCAGATGGAGCCTGTCGCTGTTGGCGATTTCCACGGGGGGATAGACTTTGCCGGGTTCGCGTTGGTCGCGCGGCGGCTCAATCACAATATCGCCGTCACCCGCGCCCGATTCGAGCACTGTGCCATTGGTCGACCCAAGGCCCTGGGCGTACCAGTGCTCACCCTCGAGCCAAATGCGAAGATGCTCGCGCGAGGTGTCGGCGCCTACATCGGTGATGCTGGGCGAGGTTTTGGGCAAAGAACCAATCACGGTGCCGCGTGGATCGTGTGTGAGGGGATGGATTTGCATGCCGGCGCAGTTGTCGGCATGGGTTCTGAGCAGACCGAGATTGGGGGCGACGGTGCGCGGCTGTTCCAGGCTGCTCATAAAGCCACGTCCGACGGTAGTTTCGGTGGTGCCAAAGTGCCCGCCCGTCTTGCTGTCGCAAAAGCGCTCGACGGTGGCCACGCCCTGAACGGGATCGGCGAGCGCCCCCGTTGCCACAAAGAGCATAAGGTAAAGCGTGCTTTTCTCGCGCACGGCATTGCCGTCGAAGTTGTCGATGCGATTGAGGGCATTTGCATATAGGCGGCTGTCCAGCTTGTAGCTGGCGAGAGCCGACATCATTTCGTTGGCGGCCGGACCGCGATAGTGCTCGGCGATTGCCCGATAGGCGGACTCGCCGCCGCCGAGCTTGCTGCAGATTGCCGAGGAAAGGTTGAGTGTGGTGACGGTAAAGTCGCTGTAGATGGAGGGTGCGCACTGGTCAGGCTTGCGATGGACGATGTAACGGGTGAGATACGAGCGGTTGGAAGAACATTTCTCGAGCAGGGTGCTGCCGAGATAAGAGTTTCCATTGATGAGCATTCGGGCGATCTCGAGATGTTTAAGACCGCCGAACGAGCGAATATCGTTATAGAGGACCGAGCAAGGCGTCTCTGCTGCCACGGATACCTCCTTTGATTGCTTCCTAGCCAATATGGCGATAGGAATTAATGGCCCCGGTGGGCGACGTATTAAATGGCTGCACAATAAATAGTGTAACCAAAGCAACATTATAGGCCACATGTTCGAAATTGCAGGAAGACTGAGAGATTTGGTTTGGACTGGACGGAAATCCCCCTCTGTCTTGATCTATAACAATTAGGGCCGATTTTACTCGGTAACTGTTACAGATTGAGACGTTTGTGAACTGTGTCGACCGTTTGTCTCGATCTGTAACACGTAGAGGAAGATTTGCCCTGTAGATGTTACAGATTGAGACAATCAGCCGGGCCCACCTCGTCCGCCTCGTCATCTGTGGTTTACGTGGGGGCATGCGAAGCACGGGTATACTAACCGGCGGCGAATCTGCTCCATCGCTTAGAGCTGCTGCGTCTGGACGGCGCGTGATAGGGCTGCCAAAGCGATCGCCAGCGTGCTGAGCAACGTCCTCTCTGTGCGCACCCGGTTTTGTATGTATTAGCGCACTACCAAGCACGCCCGCGCGGCCGCATGCCGTGCCCATTGCGCGTGCAGATAAGGAACAACAACATATGCGTAATTCTGTATCTGACGTCACCGACGCCGAGATCCTGGACGAGGCCCGCGAGGCCATGACCCAGGCTGCCTTCGATGCCGCCGATGAGGCCAATGCTGCCCAGGCCGTCGAGTCCGCTACCGAGAGCCTGCCCGCCTTTGACGAGCTGGGCCTCTCCGACGAGATGCTCCGTGCTATCGAGAACCTGGGCTACACGGCGCCAACGCCTGTTCAGGCCGGCTCCATCCCCGTGGTGCTCGAGGGCCGTGATCTGCTTGCCGCCGCTCAGACCGGCACCGGCAAGACGGCCGCCTTTTTGCTGCCGACCATGAACAATCTGGAGCACATCGCTCCTCCCAAACCCGTGCGCGAGTGCGGTGGCCGCAACCGCCGTCGCGGTGCCAAGAAGCCCGAGGGCAACGGCCGCGGCCCCGTGATGCTCGTCATCACCCCTACGCGCGAGCTTGCCCAGCAAATCGACGAGGTCGCAAGCAAAATCGCCGACGTCACCGGCCATGTTGCCGTGACCGTCGTGGGCGGCGTGAGCTACAAGCCGCAGACCGCGGCACTTAAGTACGGCTGCGACATCCTGGTCGCAACGCCGGGCCGTCTGGTCGATCTGATCGAGCAGGGTGCCTGCCACCTGGGCGAGGTCAAAGTGCTGGTACTCGACGAGGCCGACCGCATGCTCGACATGGGCTTTTTGCCCGCCGTCCGTCGTATTGTGCGCGAGACGCCGGCCGAGCGCCAGACGCTGCTGTTCTCGGCGACGCTCGACGAGGAGGCCGTGGGCGAGATCACCGACCTGGTGAGCGACCCGGCTCGCGTGGAGATCGCGCCCGCCACGTCGACCGCCGACACCGTCGACCAGTTTGTGTTCCCGGTGTCCATCGAGGCCAAGAACAACCTGTTGCCCGAGTTTCTCAAGAAGGAGGGTCCGGAGCGCACTATCGTCTTTATGCGTACCAAGCACCGCGCCGACAGCTGCTGCCGTCGTCTGGAGCGCAAGGGCATCAAGGCCGCTGCGATTCATGGCAACCGCAGCCAGGCCCAGCGCGAGCGCGCGCTTTCTGCCTTCCGCGACGGCACCGTCGACGTGCTGGTGGCAACCGATGTTCTCGCCCGCGGCATCGACATTAGCGACGTGCGCTACGTCGTGAACTTTGACGTGCCGGCCGAGCCGACCGACTATATCCACCGCATTGGCCGTACGGGCCGCGCCGGCGAGCTGGGCTGGGCTATCACGTTTGTGACCGAGCAGGACGTCGATGAGTTCTACGAGATCGAGAAGCTCATGGACAAGACCGCCGACATCTACGAGGCCGGCGACCTGCACGTGGGTCCCAACCCGCCCGCCGTTGACCCCGAGCGCGATCCTGCCGCCTTTAAGGTGAAGAAGAAGACCAAGCGCGGCAAGTCCAAGAGCAAGAAGAAGCTCGAGCAGGCACGTCGCGACGGCAAACGCAACGGCGATGATTACGGCGATGTGGCCGGTCGTTCCAACCGCGGCCGCGACGAGCGTCGTGGCGATGGCGAGCGTCCGAGCCGTCCCAAGCGCGGTGGCAAGACCCGCGTGCGCGAGGGCGTTCAGGCTCGCGTGGACGAGGCTGTGGAGAGCGTGGCTCGCGAGGTGGCTGCCGAGGAGCGCGCTGGTGCTGGTGCCGCTGAGCAGCCTGCGCGCGGCAACCGTGCCGAGCGTCGTGCCAAGCAGTTCCAGGGCGAGGCACACCGCCGTCGTCGTGAGGATGAGGATCGCGGTGGCCGTCGTCGTGTCGAGCGCGAGGACGAGGGCCGCGGTTCGCGCGGTGGCAAGCGCGGTGCGGGCGACCGCCGTCGTTCCGGTCGTGATGACGAGCGCGGTGGCCGCGGTGAGCGAGGTGCCCGTGGCGGTGAGTCCCGTGGCGGCAAGCGCTTTGAAGAGCGCGGTAGCCGCGGCGGCGAGCGTCGCGAGGGTGCTCGCGGCAATGGCGGCCGCGGCGGCGCTGGTCGTTCTAACGAGTCGCGCGATCGTCGTGACCCGCGTGCCAGCCGCGATCGTCGCGATGACTGGCGCAACTACGACGATACCCGCGAGGAGCGTCGTGGCGGCTATCGTGGTGGTCGTGGCGGCAACCAGGCCGGCTCCCGTGGCGGCCGTGCCGGCGGTCGCGATAACCGCGGCAGCTACGGCAACAGCCGTGGCGGCAAGCGCGGCGGCAGCTCCCGTCGCCCCGGTGACGGCGGCGGCAAGCGCAAGTAACATACGCATCGCCCGCTAGAGCGAGGTGAACCAAGGGTCCCGAGCAACTACGCTCGGGGCCCTTTTTGTTTGTCGTATCCGATCGCTAGTTCAAATGTGATTTCCTCGGGAATGCATCTAGAGGATGCCGAGGACCTATTTCCTGCCATGCGGCAATGGGTCCCATGGGGTGCGCCGTGCATTTTTTGGAGTATTCTGCAGTTCGAGTTGTCTGCATATGATTCGACGTCGCCAACGGTGGCCTTCGGATATCCCTGACGAGCGTTCTGAGTCAGATTTCGCCGTTTTCCGGAGCAGGGGCGCGTCATTCTCGCCATGTCGGGACTTAGAATGATACGGCGCCCTACAGTTTTGCCCACCCGCGGCGGTGCTGGCGTGGTTACGTTGCAGAATACTCCGTTTTTTGCACGGGCCAGGATGGGGTACCTCAGGAGAACACAGCGGTATCCCGTAAATATATACAATCTGTACCGTAATTTATACAAAACGAAGAGGCAGACAGCGTAGGGTGGGTGCATTGGGGTGCTTGGTGCATCAAAACGGGGACCCTACGTGCCGTATACTCTGGCTGGATGTGAAAGCGGCTTGACGCGTTGCCAGGCGTAGGGGAGGGTGCCTCGATGAGCGTATTCGAAATTGTGTTTAGTCCGACGGGTGGAACGCGGAAGGTGTCTGGCCTTGTGGCCGGGGCACTGGGCAAGAATACCGTTACCGTCGATCTGACCGATAGCGGGCTAGATTTCAGCGCTGTCTCGATGACTGAGGACGACGTGGCCGTAATCTCTGTGCCGGCGTATGCCGGTAGAATCCCGGCTGTGGTGGCTGACCGGTTGGGCATGGTGCGAGGCAACGGGGCTCGGGCAGTTTTGGTTTGTGTATACGGAAACCGCGCGTTTGAGGACACGCTCGTAGAGCTGGAGGACGTTGCGAAGCGCGCCGGATTTAGGGTGGTTGCAGCGGTTTCTGCTATTGCTGAGCATTCCGTTGCTCGTCAGTTTGCTGCTGGGCGACCGGATGCGCAGGATGCGGCGCAGCTCGCAGAGTTTGCGCAGCAAATTCAGCAAAAGCTGTTGGCTGAGGATGCGTCCGAGCCCTCTATCCCCGGCAATCGTCCTTATAAACAAGCTGGAGGTCACCGCATGGCACCCGAGGCAACAGAGGATTGCGTCTCCTGCGGTGCATGCGCCGCGGCGTGCCCCGTTTGTGCTATCGACAAGGGTGACCCCAAACGAGCAGCTGGCGAGGCGTGCATCTCCTGCATGCGCTGCATTGCCGTATGTCCGCGAGGCGCTCGCAAGCTTGATCCCAACAAGCTATCCGCTGTTTCCCAGATGCTGAGCAAGGTTTGCGTCGTGCGGAAGGAATGCGAGCTCTTTATCTAGCGCATACGAAATTGGTGCAATGGGGCCAGGTTAATCTGCACCAACCTGGTGCAAACAAACCTGTCCCCAATGCACCAGAGTGAGGAGTGTCCCCGAGTGCCGGCAGAAAAGGAACGTCCCTAAGTGCCGCTTAAATACCGTTTATCGGAGAAAAAATACCGTTCGCCGGTCATAATGATTGTTCCGGCTTTGGGCTTGTCTACAATAACCCCCGTAAAAGAAATGCGGAAGGTTACCGAGTCCCCTCGGACGTGGGCCTAACCAAAGTCTTTGATCGCGTGCGTCTCAATGGGCGCATTCGATTGATTTTGGTTGGGCTATATTTATGAAGGGACATGTCACCATGGGTTTCTTTTCTCGCCTAATGGGTGGCTCGGATAAGCAGACGACTGCGGCTTCCGAGTTCGAAATCCTCGCTCCCGTTTCCGGCGAGCTTGTTCATCTAGAAAATACCAATGACCCCGCTTTTAGCAGCCGTGCAGTGGGCGATGGCGTTGCCGTGGCTCCCCAAGAGGGAACGGTGTGCGCTCCTGTTTCCGGCACCGTCGCGGCTCTGTTTCCGACTGAGCACGCGCTGGGCATCATGTCCGACGACAGCTCTGCTCAGGTGATGCTGCATATCGGAATCGACACTGTTAAACTTGAGGGCAAGGGCTTCCATGCGCTTGTTGCCCAGGGTGATCACGTTGACGCGGGCCAGCCCCTCGTCGAGGTCGATTTCGACGTGGTTCGCGCTGCCGGCTTTGATCCCACGGTTTTCGTTATCGTGTGCGAGCGTTCGGAGAACTCGACTCTTCGCGAGCATGCTTCCGGCCCTGTCGCTGTTAAAGAGCCTGTCATCTGGCTTTCCGAGTAAATTCTTGTGGTGGGTACCGTGGTTATCAAGCGAGTTTTTAACAACAACGTCGCAATGGTCACTTCGGACGATGGCTCCGAGCTCATCGTCATCGGTCGAGGCCTCTGCTTTGGTCGTCATGCCGGCGATGCCATCGACGAGGCGTCGATCGAAAAGACCTACGCGTTGCAGGAGGGAACTTCTCAGGATTCGCGTACGATCGACCGCTTGGCACATCTTTTGGAGTCCATCCCCACCGTCAACCTCGTGATTTCCGAGGACATCGTTCAGATGCTCCGTCGAGAGCTCAATGTTGATATCAACGACAAGATTCTCATTGCTCTCGCAGACCATATCAGCCTTGCTTTGGAGCGCGAGCGCAAGGGCGTCTCCTGTGAGAATCCGTTGCTGCTCGAGATCCAGCAGTTCTATCGCAAGGAGTATGCGCTTGCGGGCCGTGCGCTGCAGATTATCAAGGAGTATATGGGCATCCAGATGAGCGAAGAAGAGCAGGGTTTCATTACCTTGCATATCGTCAACGCCACCATGCCGCAGCGCTCTGACCGCCTGATTGTTTCGGTCCAGCTTGTTCGCGACGTGCTCGCGATTGTTTCCAAGCGCTATGCTACGACCCTCGATGACACCTCGTTGCCTTACGAACGTTTCGTTCGTCACCTGCAGTTTTTCGCACAGCGAGCGCTCGATCCTACGGCCGGGCAAATCAACGGAGACGCGCTGTTCCGAATCGATGAAACGGCGTATCCGTGCGCATTCTCGTGCGCGGACGCCATAGCCGCCCACTTGTCGTCTACCTATAACGTTGTCGTTACCGATGCCGAGAAGAGTTATCTCGCATATCACATTGTTAACCTGCTTGGAGAACCTGGTCTCTAGGCATAACGTGCCCACACATCGATTGATATAAGGCAAGGCTTACGGTCTTGTCCAGGGCACATCTGTCTTAATTTGCGGAAAAGGAAGGGGAGTACCGCTATGACCGCAAAAAAGAAGTTCAATTTCAAAGCGCCGTTGGAGGTGTTCGCGAAGTCGATCGTCCAGCCGATGATGTATCTCTCGGTTGCCGGCATCCTGCTCATCGTGGGCATCATTCTGACCAACAAGACCATCTGCGCTTTGGTCCCCGTACTGGGCTCCGGTCCGTTCCAGCTTGTGGGCGCCGTTGTCTATCAGTCGCTGATGTTTATCATCAACAACCTCTCGATTCTGTTCTGCGTTGGCATCGCCGGCGCCATGGCAAAGAAGAACAAGGGCCATGCCTCGCTGATCGCCCTGATGTCGTTCTTCCTGTTCCTGCAGGCTAACAACATCGTGCTCAACGCCACCGGCTCTCTTGCCGATGCGAGCGGCATGCTCGGCCTTACCGGAACCGGCCAGGCCACCGTTATGGGCATTCAGGTGCTCGATACCGGCGTGTTTGGCGGCATCATTCTTGGTTGCATCACCGGCGCCGTGTTCAACAAGTACTCGAACAAGCAGTTCCCCATTGCCCTTTCGATGTTCTCGGGCGTTCGCTTTCCGTTCCTGATCATGATCATCATTTCCTGGATCATGGGCGCTGGCTTCTGCATCGTTTGGCCTCCGGTTCAGGGTGCCATCTCCTCCGTTGCCGGCATCATTAAAGAGTCGGGCAACATCGGTCTGTTTATCTACGGCATGCTCAACAAGTTGCTCGTTCCCACCGGTCTGCACCACCTCATCTACACCCCGTTCCAGTTCTCCGATGTGGGTGGCACCCTGACGCTGGGTGATCAGGTTATCGCCGGTGCCTATCCCATCCGTGTTGCCGAGATGGCAATGACGGGCCAGCCCTTCTCCGATAGCACCTACTTCAACAGCTACACCTTCAACAACCTGTGGCCCTACATCGGTATCGGTCTCGCCTTTATCGTCACCGCTTACAAGGGGAACAAGGATAAGACCAAAGCCGTTATCATCCCGCTGATCATCACCGCCGTGCTCTCCTGCGTGACCGAGCCCATGGACTTCCTCTTCGTCTTTGCCGCTCCCGTGCTCTTTGTCGTTCACTCGGTTCTTTCCGGCATCTTCCTGGTCCTGCTCAAGGTCCTCTCCGTGCCCGCTTCGACTGCAGGCGGCATCATCAACATCGTGGTTTCCAACCTGGTCCTCGGTGTCGATAAGACCAACTGGCCGGTTATGCTGGTGCTTGGAGTCGTCAACGCCGCTCTGTACTTCTTCCTCTTCACCTTCCTCATCAAGAAGCTCAACCTTCACACGCCTGGTCGCGAGGAGGAGTCCGAGCTCGCCGAGTCCGTTGCCGAGGGCGAGGCCGCCGCGTCTGTCGCGGTGAAGCAGGGCGCTGTTGCCGCGGCTCCCGCAGAGGGCGTCGATGCGGGCATTGCCGACCTGGTTGCAGGTCTTGGTGGCAAGGACAACATCGAAGAGCTCGAGAACTGCTTTACGCGTCTCCGCGTGAACGTTAAGAACCCGGACCTCATCGATGAGGATCTCATCAACCACGTGCCCAACAGCGGCATCAACCGCAACGGCAACAATATCCAGATCATCTTTGGCATGAAGGTCGCCGAGATGCGCGACAAGGTCGAAAACGCAATTGAGAAGGAGCAGTAAACAATGATCATTACTCTGTGTGGTGGCGGATCCACCTTTACCCCCGGCATCGTCAAGTCCATCGCCCTGCGCAAGGACGAGCTCGACGTTGACGAGATTCGTCTGTACGACATCAACGAGGAGCGCCAGCGCAAGATTGGCGTGCTCGTGGACTGGATTCTGCACGAGGACCTTGGCCTGGACATCAAGCTCACGGTGACCACCGACAAAAAGACGGCTTTCACCGACGCGAGCTTCGTGTTTGCCCAGATGCGCGTGGGCGGCTACGCCATGCGCGAGCAGGACGAGAAGATTCCGCTGCGTCACGGCTGCGTGGGTCAGGAGACTTGCGGTTGCGGCGGCCTTGCCTACGGCATGCGCACCATCTTCCCCATGGTCGAGCTGATCGATGACGTTGAGAAGTACGCCAAGAAGGATTACTGGATTCTCAACTACTCCAATCCTGCCGCAATCGTCTCCGAGGGCTGCCGTGTGCTGCGTCCCAACGCTCGCATCATCAACATCTGCGACATGCCGATCGCGATCATCGACGTGGTTTGCGCCGCGCTCGATATCGACAAGAAGGATGTCGAGTACGATTACTTTGGCCTCAACCACTTTGGTTGGTTCACCTCGATCCGCCACAAGGGCGAGGAGGTCCTGCCGCAGCTGCGCGAGTACATCAAGGAGCATGAGATTCTGCTGCCCGATTCTTACCTCAAGGGCATGGGCTCGCTCATGGCAAAGAAGCCCGAGGAGGCTACCGACGAGCACCCTGAGCAGAACCGCCACACCAAGGGCAGCTGGTACTACGTCTGGAAGGGCGAGTACGAGATCATGGAGTGCTTCCCGGAGTACCTGCCCAACACGTATCTGAACTACTACCTGCAGCAGAAGGAGTTCGTCGAGCACTCCAACCCCGAGCGCACCCGTGCTAACGAGGTTGAGGAGACGCGTGAGAAGAACCTCTTTGATGGTATCGACCATTACGAGAAGACGGGCGAGATCGACGAGAGCACGTTCTATGCGGGCAGCCACGGCGACTGGATTGCCGATCTGGCTATCGCTCTGAAGAACGACACCAAGCAGCGCTTCCTGGTCATTTGCGAGAACAAGGGCGCCATCCCCAACATGCCCTACGACGCTATGGTCGAGCTGCCTGCCTACATTGGCAAGAACGGCCCCGAGGTCATCAGCCGCGACAACATTCCGCTGTTCCAGCAGGGCCTCATGATGCAGCAGCTGAACTCCGAGAAGCTCATTGTCGAGGCTACGATCGAGGGTTCGTACGAGAAGGCGCTTAAGGCCTTTACGCTCAACAAGACCGTGCCGTCGATGAAGGTCGCCAAGGAGGTTCTCGACGACATGATCGAGGCCAACAAGGGTTACTGGCCCGAGCTTAAGTAAAAGCAACAGGGTCGCTGGCCGCATGCCTGAAGCAATGCCCCGCCCACGTGATTGCGTGGGCGGGGCATTGTCGTTTGGTAACGCGTTTTATCAAATATGGCATTTATCTGCGATAATGTTCATTTTCACCGCTGATGGTGACATTTCATACCGCCTGCCGAACTGCGTGGAGACCTAACAACTTTTTAGGTCAGTGTTGTGCGTGTAGCAATTTCGCCCGGCCTCGCCTCCGGGCTGTCATGTGAGAGGGGATCTTATGGCTCGACTGCACGTAATGGAACGCAGCCACGCTCAGGCCGTCATGGACGACCTGCACGATGCACTCGGACGTCGTCTGGCGGTGAGTTCACTCGCCCCGTGCCCCGTCGAGTTTACGGCGGCGCTCGTCAACCTGTGCTCCACCCAGAGCTGCGGCAAGTGCACGCCCTGCCGCGTGGGCCTGAGCGCGCTGAGCGACCTGCTCGCCGATGTGCTCGAGGGCCGCGCCGACGAGTCCACGCTCAACTTGATTGAGCGCACGGCCCGCACCATCTACCTTTCGAGCGACTGCGCCATCGGCTACGAAGCTGGCGCCATGGCACTCACGGCCATTCGCGGTTTTCGCGACGATTTTGAGCATCACATCCGCGAGCACTCCTGTGGCTTTGACCGCGAGGCCCGCGTCCCGTGCGTTTCGGGCTGCCCGGCGCACGTCGACATTCCCGGGTACATCTCGCTCGTCGAGGCCGGCCGTTATGCCGATGCCGTCAAGGTCATCCGCAAGAACAACCCGCTGCCGCTCGTTTGCGGCCTGGTGTGTGAGCATCCCTGCGAGATGCACTGCCGCCGCGGCATGGTCGACGACCCCATGAACATTCTCGCCCTCAAGCGTTTTGCCGTTGAGCACAGTGACCTCAACGACCACAAGCCACATGTAGTGGACAACACCGGTAAGCGCGTCGCCGTGATCGGCGGCGGCCCGGCCGGCCTTTCCTGCGCCTACTACCTGGCCGTGATGGGCCATAAGGTGACCATCTTTGAGCAGCGCCACCACCTGGGCGGCATGCTGCGCTATGGCATCCCCAGCTATCGTCTGCCGCGTGAGCGCCTGCAGGCCGAGATCGACTGGATCTTGAGCGCCGGTATCGACGTTAAGCTCGACCACTCCGTCAACGGCGAGGAGCTTGCCCGCCTGCGCGACGAGTTCGATGCCGTCTACCTGGCCATCGGTGCCCACAGCGATAAGAAGCTCGGCCTTCCGGGCGAAGAGGCGCCCGGCGTGGAGTCGGCCGTCAAGATGCTGCGTGCCATCGGTGACGACGAACTGCCCGACCTGAGCGGCCAGCGCGTGTGCGTCATCGGCGGCGGCAACGTGGCCATGGACGTGGCGCGCTCCGCCGTGCGCTGCGGCGCCGAAAAGGTAAGCATCGTCTACCGCCGTCGCATCTGCGATATGACGGCTCAGGACGCCGAAATCGCCGGCGCCCAGGCCGAGGGTTGCGAGGTTCTGGAGCTCACGGCGCCGCTCGCCATCGAGACGGGCGAAGATGGTCGCGTGAGCGGCCTGCGCGTGCAACCGCAGATTATCGGCGAGCCTCGCCGTGGGCGTCCGGCCCCGCGTGCCGCAGCCACGCCCGAGCGCGTCATTCCCTGCGAGCGCGTGTTTGTGGCCATTGGCCAGGACATCGATTCCAAGCCGTTTGAGGAGGTGGGCATCGCCTGTAAGTGGGGTCGCGTCGTTACCGATTCGGACGGCGCCGTGCCCAACTTCGATGGCCTCTTTAGCGGCGGCGACTGCCAGACCGGTCCCGCCACCGTCATTCGTGCCATCAACGCCGGCCGCGTGGCTTCGGCAAACATCGACCGCTACCTGGGCTTTGACCACAAGATCAAGCTCGACGTGGAGCTGCCGACCGTGCAGTTTAAGGGCAAGCACGAGTGCGGCCGCTGCGAGCTGGGCGAGCGCGAGGCCGGCGAGCGCATTCACGATTGGAATCTGGTCGAGCAGGGTCTCACCGAGCAGGAGGCGCGCCAGGAGGCGAGCCGCTGCCTGCGCTGCGACCACTTTGGCTTTGGCGCGTTCCGCGGAGGGAGGAACCTGGAATGGTAGAGCTCAACAAAACCACCGTCGGCGACAACAGCGAAAACGGAGCGCACAACATGGTCAAGCTCACTATCGATAATTGCGAGGTCGTGGTTCCCGAGCATACCACGATCCTGGATGCGGCCAAGTCCGTCGGCATCCAGATTCCCACCCTGTGCTATCTGCGCGATCTGAACGAGATCGGTGGCTGCCGCGTGTGCGTGGTCGAGGTTGAGGGCTGCGACCAGCTGGTTGCCGCCTGCAACAACTACGTGCTCGACGGCATGATGGTCCACACCAACAGCCCCAAGGCCCGCGAGGCCCGTCGCACCAACGTGCAGCTGCTACTGTCCCAGCACGATTCGCAGTGCACGAGCTGCGTGCGCAGCGGCAACTGCAACCTGCAGACCATCGCCAACGACCTGGGCATTTTCTATCTGCCGTATCAAAGGCATTTGGCGGGCGAGGGTTGGGATTTCGATTTCCCCATCATCCGCGAAAACGACAAGTGCATTAAATGCATGCGCTGCATCAAGGTGTGCGAGAGCGTGCAGGGCCTAGGGATTTGGGACCTGACCAACCGCGCCACGCATACCGCTGTGGGTACCCGCGGGCGCGCACCGATCGGCAAGACCGATTGCGTCGCGTGCGGCCAGTGCATCACGCATTGCCCGACGGGCGCGCTGCGCGAGCGCGACGATACCGAGACCGTGTTTGACGCGCTTGCTAATCCCGACAAGATCGTGCTGGTGCAGATCGCGCCTGCCGTGCGCAGCGCCTGGGGCGAGGAACTCGGCATATCTCGCGAGGAGGCCACCGTTGAGCGCTTGGCTTGCGCGCTGCGCCGCGTTGGCTTTGAGTACGTGTTCGACACCGATTTCTCGGCCGATCTCACCATTATGGAGGAGGGCTCCGAGCTGCTCGAGCGCCTGGGCGCCGCCGCCAAGGGCG
>CABSNF010000047.1 GCA_902478995.1 uncultured Collinsella sp. | reverse complement strand
GGTCATAGGTGCCAGGGGCGTTTGCGCAAGCGTCATCGCCCGCCCAATATGTTGGAATCACAACCGTGGCGTTCATGCCTTCCCTCCCTGCAACACAAAAACGGGGCGCCGCCAAACACAGGCGACGCCCCGCGACCTAGCTGATTCCATCATACCCACTTGGACAAATCATTGCTCGCAAGTCGCAATGTTTATTGCGGATAACCCCAAAAGAGTACCGTGGACAGGCGCAATAGCCGCTCACTCCTATGCGGCATGCTCTGCCGCCCGAGTCATGCGGGACAGGCGAACCAGCAGCATAAAGCCAACGATCAGCAGCACGCCAATGGAAAGGACGCCCAGTGACGGGTTGCCGGTCAGCGAGGTGACGACCGACACTAGGAAGGTGCCCATGACGCTTGCATAGCGACCGAAGATGTCAAAGAAGCCGTAGTACTCGTTGGACTTTTCCTTGGGGATAATGCGGCCAAAGTAGCTACGGCTAAGCGCCTGCACGCCGCCCTGGAACAGGCCGACCATAATGGCAAGCACCCAAAATTCAAAGGCGGTCTTTAGGAAGAACGCGGCGAACAGCACAATGCCCATGTAGGCGGCGACCGCCACCAGGATCATGTTGAGCGTGCCCACGCGTCCGGCGAGCTTGCCGTAGATGATGGCGGACGGAAAGGCCACGAACTGCGTAACGAGCAGCGCCAGCACCAGCTGTGTCGAATCGATGCCCAAAGCCGATCCGTAGCTGGTGGCCATGGAAATGACCGTGTGGACGCCATCGATATAGAAGAAGAACGCGATCATGTAGACCAGCACGGTCTTGTTGCGGGCGATCTCGCGCATGGTGTGTCCGACCTCGGAGAACACACCGCCCACGATGTGGCCGATGGTGTCCTCGGGACCGCGCTCGCGACCGTACTTTTGCTTATAGGTGCGAATGAGCGGCAGGGTAAAGATGAGCCACCAGGCACCAGTGATGATAAACGACAGACGCGTTGCCAGCATGGTGGGGACGCCAAGAGCGGGGCCACCCATGATGAGCGCCAGGCAGATGATGAACGGCACGGTGGAACCGATGTAGCCCCAGGCATAGCCCGAGCTGGACACGGCGTCCATGCGCTCGTCGGTGGTAATGTCGGGCAGCATGGCGTCGTAGAACGTCATAGAAGAGTTAAGGCCGATGGTGCACAGCACGTACACGGTCAAAAATGCCATGGCGGACATTGGGATAGCCTGCGCCAGGCAAAGAACCAGGCCCGTGAGGAAGAAGCCCAAGAAGAACTTGATCTTGTTGCCGGCGTAATCGGCAAGCGCGCCCAGAATGGGCATGAGCATAGCAATGACCAGCGAGGCGATCGTCTGCGCGTTGCCCCAAGCGACCACCAGGTCTGCCGAGGAAGCACCGGTATTGATGGCATTAAAGTAGATGGGCACCACCGAGGTATTGAGCAGCACGAGGGCTGAGTTGCCCACATCGTACATAACCCAGTTACGCTCGAGCTTGGTGTATTTCATGGACAGGGGCCCCTTCGTATTCGCCCAATATGCAGTTAGTTCATCGTACCCCAATTGTCCAGAAGCACTGGTAAGGATTCGGCAAAGGGACAGGAGCGGTCATACGGACACGCAGGGCGAAACACCATCCCATCAAGGCGGTTGCGGTGAAATAGTTCCTGTTTAGCCCTCCGGGGCTTCATTCAGGAACTATTCCACCGCAACTTATGAGTCGGCTTGTTATTCCTCGCGGTCGAACTCCTCGTCGGCGTCGAGTACGCGGCCGCTGTAGTTGATATGGCCGGTCACGGCATCCATGTCACCAGTCTCGATAAAGCGGGCGACGGTGAGCTCGTAATCGGCCAGCGCGCGCTCAAAGACCTCGGGGAAACTCTCGGTCGAGACCTCATCGGTAAAGGGGTTCTTCCATGTCAGGTGGCCCAGGTTGCCGGTGCGCTCGGGCAGCTCCGTCGTCACACGATGGGCAAGGCCGTCGAGCAGCGAGTAGTCGTGCACCAAGCCCTCAACCAGGGCAATCGCGCGCGTCTTTACCGAGCCGGCAGGCTCAATGGTGCGATAGAGCATCTGCATGTCCGAGACGGCGCCAGCGTACTCCCCCGCCGGGATGTCGATACCGTACACGCGCCCGGCGACGTAGCTCATCAGCACACCGGCCACACGGTTGATGCGGTCGGTGGTGACGATCTCGCCCGCCGGCGGATAATCCTCAACCGTGGCACCGTCGCGCTTGAGCTGTAGCATCAGCACGTCCAGATCGCTTTCGAGCACGGCGTGTACTTGGCTGCCCGAAGCCTCGAGCTCGGGGGCGGAATCTACAATGCCAAACTGCTGCTCGTAGACAAAGGGGTGGGCATTGCGGTCGAGCACATAGTGCGACAGCAGGCCCAACGCAAAGGCGCGACCCAGGTTGGCATCGCGCGGCTGCAGGTGCGACACGCCGTCGCGCAGGCACGAGAACTGGCACGACATGCGCGAGCGATGCATGACCTGGGCAAGCGACGTGCAGTCGGAAATGCGCGGCGTGAGCATGTGGAAGAAAAACGGGTCGGGACCTTGGTTTCCCAGGATAAAGGCGATGCGTTCCTCGTCGGACGTGATAACGCCCTGCGGAAGACGGTCGATGCTTTCCTCGCCAAACAGATGATGCGTAATGAGCGCGGGCATAATGATCCTTTCGATTTCATTCGATGTCACCCATTATGCCCACCGCACGGTCATGCCAAACCTGCGGTGGTAAACGATGGCATGCAGACCGTCTACGCAAGCCCCAGGTGCGCTTTAACCTCGGCAGCGCGACGACGGGACACGGGCACCGTCGAGGTTACGCGATCGAGCCTGAGCTCCATAAGACCCGTGGAACCGATCTCGACATTATGCACGTCTTCCAAATTGACCAGATAACTGCGGTGGACACGGATAAAGCCCTCGGAGGCCAGGCGCCGCTCGAGCGAGGAAATCGACTCATTGATCAGGTATGTTCCCTCGGCGCAAACGGCGTTGCAAAAATCGGCGCGTGCCTCAAAGTAGCAGACATCCGCCACGGGAATGAACACCCTTTTGCCCCCACGATCAACCGTCAGGCGCAAAGGCTGGCGCGGAGCATGGACGACACGGCGAGCGCCCAGGACAGTCTCTATCTTGTCGAGTGCCTTTGACAAGCGGGCATCCTCGACCGGTTTGACGATGTAATCGACAGCATCGAGGTTATAGGCATCGGCCGCATACTCGGCAAATGCCGTCACAAACACCACGATCGGCGGCGTCTTTAGGTTCTGCAGCGTCTCGGCAAGCTCAATTCCCGAGCGACCGGGCATGGTAATGTCTAAAAACAGCACGTCGGGCTTGTTCGACAGAATCGACTCCACGGCTTCGGTGACATTGCCCGCCTCGGCAATCTGACCTACACGCGTATCCTTTTCCAACAGATAGCGTAGCTCAGCCCTAATGGGAGGCTCGTCATCAACCACCAGGATGTTCCAGCCTTCGGACATATGTGCTTCCCCTCTTTTTCTCTCAATCCAACCGCGTGCTACACCGTTAGCGGCGCCGGCTCATGCGGCTCGCCGTTCAACTCTACGATGACCTGTGTTCCCACGCCCTCCTGGGACTTCACGCGCATGCCAGAATCTTCTCCGTAAAAGAAATGGATGCGCTGAAGCACGTTGAAGAGCGCCAGGCCGCAACCTCGCTTGACGGAGCCGTCGGCGGTAATGCTCTCGGGCTCCTCTCGGCGATGCTGCTCAAACAGATGCGCGCAGACTTCTTCGCTCATACCGATGCCGTCATCTTCGACGATAATCTCCAAGCCGTCATCGGTCTCAAAAGCCCTAACACGAATAGAAAGCGGCTCAATCTCGCGCTGCGCATGCTTGATGCAATTTTCGAGCAGCGGCTGCAAGATAAACGGCGGTACCAGGCTGTCGCGCACCTCAAAGTCGATGTCGACCGAAACGCGCAGACGGCCGTCGCCATACCGGGCCTGCATAAGATTGATATAACGAGTGCCCTGTTCCACCTCGTGCTCGAGCGTGGTGAGCGTATCGGAGTCAGAAAGCGTCTGACGATAGTAGTTGGAAAAGTCGATCAGCAATGATCGCGCCTTGTCGGGCTCGGTTCGAACGAGCGACACGATCGTGCTAATGGTATTGAATAGAAAATGCGGGTCGACCTGCGACTGCAGGGCGCGAAGCTCAACACGGGCTGTGAGCTCGTCCTGGCGCTCGAGCTCAAAGCTGGCGAGCTGCGTGGAAATTAGATCGGCAAAACCCGAGGCAAGGGCCGTCTGGCGCATATCGATGCTGCTCAGGCGGGGATAGTACAGCTCGAGCGTACCCACGCAATGCCCGCGCACGGTAAGCGGCGCGACAATGCCGGCGCGCAGACGGGGAAAATAGCCGCCCGTCTCATTGGAGGCGTCACGCGAAAATACACTCTGTTCGCCGGACTCGATCACGTTGAGCGTGGTCTTGAGCACGACCGGGGTGCCGGCAGGGCACTTTGCCGAGTCTTCGCCCCAGCTTGCCAACACCTGTTTGCCATCGGTAAAGCAGATGGCCGACGCGATGGTCTCGGACAGGATAATTTTAGAGGCGCCCAGGGCCGCTTCGGGCGTAAGGCCGCGCGACGTGTAGGCGAATATTTTTGATGCGATGGCAAGCGTACGGTCGGTTGCGCTCGACGTGAGGTCGTCGGGGACCACAAAGACATATGAGAAGAAGAAGCACAGCATGACCAGGCCGGCAATAACGACAACGCCCGGAACGGGATTGGGATTATCGGTTAAATCCCAGATAAGCAGTAGGATAAGCGCCGGAACGACGATACCGAGCAGGATGGCCTGGACCACATGCTGGGCCGTACGAAAGACCTTGGTAGAGTTGTAACTCTTGCCCAGAATCAGCCTGTTTAAATCCACCGTCATCCCCTCTTGTCCGTAGCACCCATAGCAATAAAGAGGGCCGCAAGCGACCCTCTCCATTGCATTATGCAATCAAAAACTGTGTTTTACATCCAGCCATCGACAAACGGTATCTTAGGCGCTGTATTTGTTGGCCTCGCCAAAGGTGCCAGCCTCGACGATCCAGCCGTCCTTCATGATGACGTCCATGTTGTCGGTGTTGAGCACATGGATGTCGGCGGCGACGTCACCGTTGACGACCAGCAGGTCGGCGCACTTGCCGGCCTCGATGGAACCGGTCTCGTCCTCGATGTGGCACATCTTGGCACCGTTGAGGGTGGCGCAGGTGATGGTCTCGACCGGGGTGAAGCCGATCTTGTCGACGAACTCGTACATCTCCTCGATGGAGCAGGTGCCGTACGGGGTGACGAAGGAGAAGGAGTCGGAGCCGATCGTCATGACGACGCCGCGCTTCTTGGCCTCGCGCAGGCAGTCGTAGTTGCGCTGCAGCTCCTTCTCGACCAGGGTGCCCTCGTACTTGTCGTGCAGCTCGGGGACGTAGACGGGCGGATAGGTGGCGTACCAGGTGGGCAGGAAGGCAATCGTCGGGGTGAAGAAGGTGCCCTGCTCGGCCATGAGGTCCATGGTGCGCTCATCGATATCGAAACCGTGAATCAGCTGCTCGCAGCCAAAGCAAACGGAATCGTAGGCAGCGGCGTGATTGTTGTAGCAGTGGCTCCACACGGGAATACCGACCATCTTTGCCTCTTCGACCACGGCCTGGATCTCCTCGGAGCAATAGTGCTGGTCGCGACCGGAGTCCCAGCGCCAGATGCCGCCACCGGTAGCCCAGATCTTGATGGCATCGGGGTTCTCGCGCAGGCGACGACGGACGGCCTTGCGCAGATCCCAAGGACCATCGACCTGGTCGCCCCAGGGGTGGGATTCCTTGTTGAGCTCCTGGGTGCAGTGGTGGGAATCACCGTGACCGGCAACACGGCAGAAGCCGAGGCCGGTGGCCAGAACGCGCGGGCCCTTAAAGACGCCCTTGTCGATGCAGTCGCGAATCTGGATACCAAAGCGGCCGATCTCGCAGACGGTGGTGAGGCCGTGGGTGAGGCAGTCGTAGGCCTGCTTGACGGCGACGGCCTGCTTCTCGAGGAGCGGCTGCATGACCCAATCGGTGTCATCGTCGGTCAGGTTGCCCGAGAAGTGCAGGTGAGTGTCGATCAGGCCGGGAAGGACGGTCTTGCCGGCGGCGTCGATGACCTCAACGCCCTCGGGAAGGCCCTGCATAACGCCGGCATACTCGATCTTGCCGTTGTCGTCGACGAGAACGAGGGAGTTCTCGACCGGCTCGGCACCGGTACCGTCGATGAGCTTGCCGCCAACGATTGCATACTTAGTGGACATGGTTCCTCCTTATGGATCCATATAGTGGGCGAGGCCGTGTTGGGTTAAGGCCTCACAAAGCTACCCAAGTGGTGCCGGGTTCGGTGCGCGGGAGAGAGGGGCCCGCGCACCCGATCCGCCCCGGCTCGGCGTTACTTTTTACGGGAATTGGTGAAAGCCATGAGGGCCAGGCCAATAGCCAACCAGCCGATCACGATGCTCCACTCCACCATGTTGAGGGAGGCGGGAGAGAACGGAATCACAAGCAGGCCGATGATGATGGCGCAGGCGGCGATAGCGAGGCCGATGCCAAACTTGCCGCCGGGCACCTCGTAGGGACGAGGCAGGTCGGGCTCGGTGAAGCGCATGCGCAGGCATGCGAGCGCGACCATGCCGCAGGAGAAGATGAAGGCGAGAGCCGACACGTTGGTCAGGGGGATGAGCATGTTCTTGCCCAGGAACGGACCGATGACAGTGATGACGCCCAAGACGACGCAGGCAAGCTTGGGAGCGCCGGACTTGGGGTCGACCTCGGCGAATTTCTCGGGCAGCTGGCCCTTGCGGCCCATGGCGAGCATGATGCGGCTCGTGGCGCCATAGAAGGAGTTCATCGGGCCCATGGGTCCAAGCGTGGCGATGACGAGCATGGCCAGGTACAGAAGCATGTTGATGCCCTTGAGGCAGGCAAGCGCGGGAACCGGGCTCTTAACAAACTCATGCCAGTCGAGGATGGTGCCAAACGAGTAGATACAGACCATGTAGAAGCCGCCGGCGGCCAGCAATGCCAGGGAGATGATCTTGCCGAACTTGTTCCAGTTGAGGCCCTCGGCTGCTTCCTCAGCCTGCTGAGGAATGGTGTCGAAGCCGGCGTAGAAGAACGGGGTCAGTACCAGGACCGACACGATGCCGGCGAACAGGCTGGTGCTCTCGGTAGCGGCCTTGCCGCCGCCAGCGCCGGTGACCTGGGAGAACACGGGCATGGCGTTGTCCGGCGAGCCGGTGAACAGTGAGACGCCCATGGCGAGCAGCATGCCGCAGAGCAGGGCCTTGGTCAGGAAGGCCTGGAGCTTGGCAGCCGAGCTGGCGCCGCGGAAGTTGAGGAAGATGACGTAGACTGCAAAGCCGAGCGCGATCAGCGTCGGGAACAGGTAAACGTCGGCGCCCAGGATGGTGTAGAGCTTGACGGCGCGCAGCCACTCAAGACCGGGCAGGCTACCGAACATCTCGGACACGAGGGTCGAAATGGCGATGGCCTCCCACGGGCACAGGATGCCGTTGCCCAGGGCCAAAAGCCATCCGGTGATGTAGCTCAGCGTACGGCCAAAGCTACGATCGACATACTCGACGATGCCGCCCGAGATGGGGATGGCAGCCGTGAGCTCACCGAAAACAGCTCCGACGGGCACGAGGAAGATTGCACCCAAGAGGAATGCGATCATAGCGGGAACGGGACCGCCGCCCACGACCATCCAGTCGCCGACCTGCAGAACCCAACCGGTACCGATGATGGCACCGAAGCCGATGGTGAAGAAGTTCCAGAGCGAAAGCGTTTTCTTCATGCCGCCGTTATCCTCGACTGCAACTTCTGCGTTCTTGTCCGCCATTGTTCCCCTCCTTTCCTGTTTGACGCCCTTGGCGTCACCCCTTGCGCGGTCCGTTTTGCCGCGCGCTTTTATTCCATGGCTTTAAGATACGGCCTTGGCGCAGCAGCGCCGCTCGCAGCTCGACCGAAGGCAGAATTGCAAAACGAGCGGCACCGTTTTTGGGACGAACGGCGGGAGACGTCATTCGTCTTGGACGCTTTCATCTTGTCTGCTTTTGAATACCTGTTGCCGTGACGCTTGGCGCGCGGCGCGGCAACGTTCATACCATTTGTCAGGCTTTTGGCGCACATACCCATGTGTCGTGCATCTTTTTATGTAGGATAGACAAGTTACACATGAGGCAAGGTGATTCGAATGGCATACGGATACAATGACGGCGACCAACGGCCACAAAGCGTGCGCCTTGCCGGCCGCACCACGCCAACGCCCAGAAGCACCTCCGACAACGACAGCCCGCAGCGCCCCCAAGAGCAGCCCGGGGCTTCTTCGCGGCAACAAAGCCGTACCGTGCAGCAGTCAGACCGCGTGAGTACGAGCACACGCCAACGCCAGACCGACACATCGCAGCCACGCCGCTACGATCGCCGTAAGACCGACTACTACGTCAAGCGCTCCTTTTCGCGACCTCAACGCGATCGCGGCAATTCCGCCCCTCACCCTGCGTCGCACGCCACAAGTCACGCGCTTCCGGCCCGCCGCCTACGCCTTACGCTTTGCTCCATCGCCGCCTGCCTCGTCTTTGTGTTTTTGGGATCCTGTATCTCCCACGGATCAGCCGGTCTTGAGCCCACTGCCGAGGACAAGCTGCTTAAAGCTCCCGTCGCGCCCGGCTACTCCTTTGCGTTCTCGACCCCACGCTCGCAATGGCAGGCCGGCACCATGCCCCACATCTACCAAATTGACCCCGCATGGTCGGAGCTGCCCTATGCCGGTGGCACTATTCGCGAAAACGCTTGCGGTCCTACCTGCCTCACCATGGTCTATATCTTTAAGACCGGCCATACCGATAAGACGCCGGTCGATATATGCGCACTGGCCGAAGCCGGCAACTACGCCCCCACTGGTGCCACCGAGTGGTCGTTTATGACAGGCGGTGCGTGGCAGCTGGGGCTCAACGGAACACAGCTCTATAACAATCGCGAATCGATTACCCAAGCACTTCGCTCGGGTGTGCCCGTCATCGCCGCAGTGCGCCCCGGTACGTTTACCAACGTAGGCCACTACATCGTGCTCTACGGCATCGACGATGCCAACCAGATTGGCGTCTACGACCCCAACTCGGCCAGCCGCAGCGCCCGCCGCTGGGGCGTCGTAGAGGTCCTCAACGAAGTCGAAGCCATGTGGGCCTACTACTAGTCATTGGGGGCATACTTAAATGAGTGGTCATTGGGGACGCTCTTGTTTGACTAGTCATTTAAGAACGTCCCCAACGACTAGGTGAATAGCAAAAGCCCCGCAGTCGGAGCGGACTGCGGGGCTCATGAAGAGAGGCTAGTTTGTAGGCGCTTTGCCTGGCGCCCACGAGAGAGGCAACAGAGTAGAGACTACTCGTGGATGCGGGTACCGGAAAGGCCGGCCATGGTCTCGGCAGCCTTGTCCAGAGCGCCGATGATGCAGGTGCGGCCCTTGCGGGAACGGGCGAACTTGATGGCAGCGCGGACCTTGGGCTCCATGGAGCCCTTGCCGAACTGGCCCTCGTCGGCCAGGCGCTCGGCCTCGTCGGCGGTGAGGTCCTCGAGCTCCTCCTGGTTGGGCTTGCCAAAGTTGATGGCGACATGCTCAACGGCGGTCAGCAGGAACAGAACGTCAGCATCGCAGTCCTCGGCCAGCAGCTCGCCGCCCAGGTCCTTGTCGATGACGGCGGGAACGCCCTTGTAGCAGCCCTTGTTCTCGTAGTCGCGGACGACGGGGATGCCGCCGCCACCGCAGGCGATGACGATGAACTCGTTGTCGAGCAGGTTGAGGATGGAATCAGCCTCGACGATCTTCTTGGGATCGGGGGAAGCGACGACGCGACGCCAGCCGCGGCCGGAATCCTCGACGAAGACCTTGGAGGGATCCTCGGCCATGAACTCCTTGGCCTGCTCCTCGGTATAGAAGGGACCGATCGGCTTGGTCGGGTTCTTGAACGCGGGATCGTCGGGATCGCACTCGATCTGGGTGACGACGGTGGCGGCGTGCCAACGCTTATAGCGCTTGTGCATCTCGCGGCCGATGCCCTGCTGCAGGTGATAACCAATGTAGCCCTGGGACATGGCGCCGCACTCGGGCAGCGGCATCTCGGGGGTACCGATGGCATCGTGGGCAGCGGCGAAGGCGTTCTGGATCATGCCGACCTGCGGGCCGTTGCCGTGGGTGATGATGATCTCGTTGCCCTGCTCGATGAGGCCGAGGAGGGCATGGGCGGTGTTGCTCACGGCCTCGATCTGCTCGACGGGGTTGTTGCCGAGGGCGTTGCCGCCAAGGGCGACGACAATACGATCGGGCTTGCCAAGAGGCTTAGACATTGCTGGAATCCTTTCTGTAAAAGGCCTACAACCCATTAATAACCCGCGTCCGTGCGATACGCGAGTTTATTAAGGTTTATATTCTCTTTATCGCTCATTTTATTCATTTTGAAAATAGCGGAACGGTGAACGGTCGTTTTTATCCGCTCAGCGTACAGAACCCCAGCTCAAGCATATCTACGCCATTTACGTGCAACTTTATTTTAATAGAGCAGGGATTAGACCAGATTATGCAAACTATATCTTTGCTAAACACAAAACAGACAGCGCAATATCTTACTCGCACTATACGAGATTCTATGCACATATAAGTCGAGTATGCACCCCTGCAAAAACAAGGGGCTTTTCATCCAACAAAAGGAATAAAGAAGAGCTCCGAAAAAGCGGCAACGGCCAAGTCCCCCATCCATCCCCAAAGTGGCGCGAGGTTTCGCGGCAAAGCCGCGAAACAGCGAAGGGGACGGAATACCCGACCAACTACGTCCTTCATCCGCCCTCACAATCCGAGGACGTAGTCGTAGCAGGATCTGAGGGCTGACCTTCGCGGACACTCCGCAGGACGAAAGAACCCCCGCCGCACGTAGTGCGCAGCGGGGGTTCTTTCATGTCCGAGGACGTCCGCGAAGGTCAGCCCCCAGATCCTGCGGTGGGAGACCTAGGCCTCGTTGTACACCGTCTTGAGCTTCAGCAGGTGCTGATAGCGGTCCATAGCGGCCTGCTCGTTCTCCTTGAAGAGCTCCTCGGCGCGCTCGGGGAAGGAACGCGTCAGCGAAGCGTAACGGGCCTCGTTCATCAGGAACTCCTGATAACCGCCCGCGGGCTCCTTGGAATCGAGCGAGAACTTCTTGCCGGCAGCAGCCTCGGGGTTGAAGCGGAAGAGGTTCCAGTAACCGCACTCGACAGCCTTCTTCATCTCGGCCTGGCAGTTCTGCATGCCACCCTTCTTGATGGAGTGCATCTCGCAGGGGCTATAGCCGATGATGAGGGACGGGCCGTCGTAGGCCTCGGCCTCGTGAATGGCCTTGAGGGTCTGAGCCGGGTTGGCGCCCATGGCGACCTGTGCCACGTAGACGTAGCCGTAGCTCATGGCGATCTCGGCCAGGGACTTCTTCTTGGTCACCTTACCGGCAGCGGCGAACTGAGCGACCTGGCCCAGGTTCGAGGCCTTGGAGGCCTGACCGCCGGTGTTGGAGTAGACCTCGGTGTCGAAGACGAAGACGTTGACGTTGTGGCCGGAAGCCAGGACGTGGTCCAGGCCACCGAAGCCGATGTCGTAGGCCCAGCCGTCGCCGCCGAAGATCCAGAAGGACTTCTTGGTGAGGTAAGCCTTGTCGGCGAGGATCGCCTTGGAAGCATCGCAGCCGCACTTCTCGAGCTCGGCAACGTAGGCAGCGGCAGCGGTCTTGGAGGCCTCGGCGTCGTTGACGGAGTCGATCCAAGCCTGGCCGGCAGCCTTGAGCTCATCGGACGGACCATCGGCAGCGATGATGTCCTGGGTAGCGGCGATCAGCTTCTTCTGGACGGCCTCGTAACCGACGGCCATGCCCAGACCGTGCTCGGCATTGTCCTCGAACAGGGAGTTGTTCCACGCCGGGCCGTGACCGTCCTTGTCCTTGCAGTAAGGAGCGGTGGCAGCGGGGTTACCCCAAATGGAGGAGCAGCCGGTGGCGTTGGAAATGAACATGCGGTCGCCGGCGACCTGGGTCACCAGACGTGCATAGGCGGTCTCGGCGCAGCCGGCGCAGGAGCCGGAGAACTCCAGGTAGGGCTGCTTAAACTGGCTGCCCTTGACGTTGGCCGCGATGAGCTCCTTCTTCTCGGAGACGTTCTCGACCATGTAGTCCCAAACGGGCTGCTGGTCCATCTCCTGCTCGGTGGGAACCATCTCGAGGGCGCCCTTGGGGCAGACCTTGACGCAGTTGGTGCAACCCATGCAGTCGAGCGGGGACACAGCCATGGTGAACTTCATGCCCTTGGCCTTGGGGCCCATGGCGTCGAGCGTGCGGGTAGCCTCGGGCGCGGCGGCGGCCTCGTCCTCGGTCATCGCGAACGGACGGATGGTGGCATGCGGGCACACGTAGGCGCACTGGTTGCACTGGATGCACTTGGTCTCGTCCCAGTGGGGAACGACCACGGCGACGCCGCGCTTCTCGTATGCGGAGGCGCCCAGCTCAAACTGGCCGTCGGCGCAATCGACGAAGGCGGAAACGGGCAGGCTGTCGCCGTCCATGCGATCGATGGGCTCGAGCAGGTTCTTGACCTGCTGGGCGATAGCGGACTTGGTCTCCTCGGAGAGCTCGACGGGAGCGGAATCCTCGGCGGTAGCCCAGTCGGCCGGAACCTCGAACTTACGGAAAGCGGTAGCGCCGGCATCGATGGCCTTGTGGTTGGCGTCGACGATGGCCTGGCCCTTCTTCATGTAGGACTTGGTAGCCGCGTCCTTCATGTACTGCAGGGCGTCCTCGGCGGGCAGGACCTTGGCCAGCGCGAAGAAGGCGGACTGGAGCACCGTGTTGGTGCGCTTGCCCATGCCGACCTTGGCCGCCAGGTCGATAGCGTCGATCAGGTAGACGTTGACGTTGTTGTTCGCGATGTAGCGCTTGGCCACGGCGGGCATGTGCTCGGCGAACTCCTCGTCGCTCCACTGGCAATTGACCAGGAAGGTGCCGCCCGGCTTGACGTCGCGGACCATCTTGAAGCCCTTAACGATGTAGCTGGGGTTATGGCAGGCGACAAAGTCGGCCTTGGTCACGTAGTACGGCGAACGGATCGGAGAATCACCAAAGCGCAGGTGCGAGACGGTGACGCCGCCGGTCTTCTTGGAGTCGTACTGGAAGTAGGCCTGGACGTACTTGTCGGTGTGGTCGCCGATGATCTTGATCGAGTTCTTGTTGGCGCCGACGGTACCGTCGCCACCCAGACCCCAGAACTTGCACTCGATGGTGCCGGGGGCTGCGGTGTTGGGCGCATCCTCGGCCTCGGGCAGGCTCAGGTTGGTCACGTCATCGACAATGCCGATGGTGAACTCGCGCTTGGGCTCGTCCTTCTTGAGCTCCTCGAAGACAGCGAACGCGGACGCGGGAGGCGTGTCCTTGCTGCCCAGACCATAACGGCCGCCGACGACCTTGATGCCCGTCTTGCCGGCCTCGTAGAGAGCGGAGACGACGTCCTGGTAGAGCGGCTCGCCGATGGAACCCGGCTCCTTGGTGCGGTCCATGACGGCGATCTTTTTGACGGTCTCGGGGAGAACGTCGACAAAGTGCTTGATGGAGAACGGACGGAACAGGCGAACTTTGACCAGGCCGACCTTCTCGCCGTGAGCGTTGAGGTAGTCGATGACTTCCTCAAGCACGTCGCAGAAGGAGCCCATGCACACGACGACGCGATCAGCATCGGGAGCGCCGTAGTAGTTGAACAGGCCGTAATCGGTGCCGAGCTTCTCGTTGATCTTCTTCATGTAGCCCTCGACGACGGCGGGAAGCTCGTCGTAGACCTTGTTGCAGGCCTCACGGTTCTGGAAGAAGATATCGCCGTTCTCGTGGCTACCGCGGGTGTGCGGGTGCTCAGGGTTGAGCGCGTGGTCGCGGAAAGCCTGGACGGCGTCCATGTCGCACATCTCGGCCAGATCCTTGTAGTCCCACATGGCGACCTTCTGGATCTCGTGGCTGGTGCGGAAGCCGTCGAAGAAGTTAAGGAACGGGGTCTTACCCTCGATGGCGGCAAGGTGAGCCACCGGCGAGAGGTCCATGACCTCCTGGACGTTGCCCTCGGCGAGCATGGCGAAGCCGGTCTGACGACAGGCCATGACGTCGGAGTGATCGCCAAAAATGTTCAGGGCGTGGGAAGCGACGCAACGCGCGGAGACGTGGAAGACGCCCGGGAGCTGCTCGCCCGCGATCTTGTACATGTTCGGGATCATCAGGAGCAGACCCTGAGAAGCCGTGTAGGTGGTGGTCAGAGCACCGGCGCCCAGCGAACCGTGAACGGTACCGGCTGCACCTGCCTCGGACTCCATCTCGACGACCTTGACCGGGGTGCCGAAGATATTCTTGCGACCCTGGGCCGCCCACTGGTCGACATGGTCGGCCATCGGGCTGGACGGCGTAATGGGATAGATTCCCGCTACCTCGGTGTACGCATACGAAACATATGCGGCCGCCTCGTTGCCGTCCATAGACTTAAACTTACGCGCCATATACCCCTCTCCTCTCATATAGGTATACAGGCCCCGGCGATCGCCGGGATGTTGGCGTGATGGGATTTACGCTGTTGCTTCCAATCATCTGGCAGGCAGGCTCAGCAGCAGGTACGTGGCGTGGAGAGAAGACATGCCGAGGCGAGGGCCAGCTGATGCGCCCCACAGACCCGACCGCCCGTCTTGCACATGACCGAGCGCCGCAAAGGCCGCATGCCGGATGCTCCCGGGCACGCCCCGGCGATGGGAAGCGCCCGCAACGGAAATCCGCATGCGGGTTTATTGTACCCCGCCGTCAAGTGTAATTTCGGCAAATATAGGCGGGCGGTAAAGGTTTACCTCGGGTGACTGCCGGGAGCAAAATGATCCCTTGGGGACGGAGGGACCATTTGGCAGGACTGGCTAAAGGGCACCGAAGAGAATGGCGTAGGTAGTGGATTCGCCGAGCTTGAGCTCGTCGCCGGGATTGAGTTGGGCGGAACGGCCGGGCTCGACCTGAATGCAAACGCGCGTGGCCCCGTTTACCACCACGGTTCCGTTGGTGGACGACAAGTCCTCGACGTGCCAGATATTTTGAGCATCGCACCAGATATGGGCATGGCGGGCCGAGACATCGTCGCCGACGTCGGTAATATCGCCCTCACCAGTGGCCAGCGCGCCAATCTCAACACCCTGCTCACTCGGCTGAATCCAGCGCGGGGCGCTCACGACAAAACTGTTTTGTACGCGCAGCAAGCCCAAGGGGTGCGCCGGGGCGGGTTCGCGTTCGCCCGCGGTCATCGACATGCCAAGCGAACGCGGCGTGGATGTTCCTCCGCCACAGGTCGCGTGCGCGTAGTCGATGGCATAGTTCACCGAGGACCGCACATCCGCCGAACAACCGACGGCGACAAACAGCACCAGCACGGCCTCGGCGCGCTCGGCGGGCATGAGTTCCGCCGCCTGGGACAGGCGATCGAGCGCGTTGCGATAGAGATTCGTGTCCTGGTGGCACTCTTCGAGCGCGCGTACCATCGGTTCACCTGCAGGACCGCACACCATATTGATCACAGCCGTGGAGTCCATGGGATTGCGCTGGCGCAGGGCCAGTTGCGACATAATACGCGCAGCCGAGGTACCGTATTCGGCAAAGTAGCGCTGCTGAAGCGTGCCGACCGGCTCGCGAACGATAAAGCGGGAAACCCAAGAGCGATCGGCGGCTCGGCTCTGCGGGCTGCGGCCGTCGGCGAGCGGACGGGACGAAAGCACCAAGCCGCACAGCTCGATATGGCTCAGATGCGCCGCGCGCTTAAAGATGTCAAACATGGCCCCGCATGGGGTGAGCTCAACTTGAGATGCCATGACCTAGGCCTCCTTGGTCGTAGAAATAGAATCGGACGATACTTCGACAGGTCCGCCAAAAGTACGGGCAGCTGCGGCTCCACCGGCAAGCGGAGTCGCCATCCGAGCTTTTGTACGTCGCGGTGCCGAAACGGGAAGTTCAAAGGCAAAGCCCATCGCAAGCAAAAACCACGTAAGCGTATAGGTTGCAACCAGAGCGGCAACAAGGCCGCCCATCACGGCGCGTTGGGAAAATACGCTACATGCAGCCACAACCAGCACCGGAACCTCGCAGGCAGAAAGCGCAAGCACACCCTGCAGGAAGCCCGAGCGCCGATCGCGCGCAAGTGCCCCCGCGGCAACGCCGGCTATGCCTGGCAGCGCCAACGCCAGTGCGGCAATAATACCCGGTAGCGACCCAGACCACACGAGCGATCCCAAAGTCACCGTCACGCGAGCGCCCGACGCCAGCAGCGCGGCCGAAACCACGACCACAGCCCAAACCACGCCACAGACGACCGTCGCGCCGGCCATCAGCGCGCGACGAACCGCGCGGCCGGACGCATCCATGGGGCACGGCGTGAGCGGCTCGCCGCGGAGCGAACGACCGACATTTTGCGCATAGTGGTCACAAAACGCCGAGAGCGCCGCCTCGACCGCCGCCGGCTCGGGACGATCTTTTTGATGGCTGGACAGACAGGCCATCACCACGTCGAACAGCTGGGCATCGACAAACGCCAGCGCATCGCGTAGCTCCTCGGAATCCGGCTCAAGCCCTAGCTGCTGGGCCTGCTCGGCCGCGGCGAGCGCCACATCGGGCTCACGACGAAGCAGCTGAGTCAAATCACAACCGGGCGCATGGACACCAATGGGATAGTCGGGCCGCGTGTCCATCTTGAGACGATAGGGGCTGGCGATGTCGCGCGTCTTTTTGCGCGAACCCGAGGTGCCCGAAGTGCCCGGCGCGGCTTCGTATGGCGCGACGCCGGCAATGAGCTCGTAAACCGTGCTTGCCGCGGCATAGACGTCGATCGCCGGCGACATACGCAAAGCGCGCAGGTCGGGAATATCGTCGGTGAGCATCTCGGGCGGGGCATAGGCAACCGTCGCGCGACGCAGCGTGGCATAACGCTCCGTAAACGACGCCTTGCCGCCGGTACCGGCCACGGCCGACGCAGGCTCGAGCGCCAGCGACGAGCCAAAGTCGATCAGGCACAGGTCAAAGGTGCCCTCGGCAAGCTGTCGGTCAAGCGGCAGGCGCGCCGTACGCACCATAATATTAGCGGGCGAGATATCGCGATGGACAAAGCCCTCGCCCACCAGGCTCATACGGCAGAGCAGATCGAACAGGTCGCGACCCAGACGCGCCGCCACAAGCGGCGACAGGCGTCCGGCATCGTCCACGGCGAGTCGCGAACGCAAGCGGGCAAGCGTCTCGCCCTCGACCCATTCCATGACAATTGCAGGCACACCGTCGACCTCGCCCCAGCCATAGAGGCGGGGAAAGCCCTTAAGGCCCGAAAGGACGCGATGGCATTCGTATTCCT
>CABSNF010000046.1 GCA_902478995.1 uncultured Collinsella sp. | reverse complement strand
GCAGATTCCACGATCAAACCGGACTCGACGCCAGAGCCCGCACCCGTCATCAAGTCCGTGCCCACCGCTGCTTGCGACCAAATTCCCGCACCGGCACCGGCTCCGGCACCCGCAGCAGCCCCAACCCCCGCACCTGCAGCGCCCGCCATCCCCAAGGACTTCCCCGTCGATTTCACAACCGAGATCTTCTGCCCCGGCCCGCTTCTGCACCAGCTGTCAACCTATCTCCCCTACGGCGCCGACACCCTCGGCATCGTCGGCGAGTACTACTGGATCGCCCGCGAGCGCGGTACCATCGAGGTCGCGCGAAACCGCGCAAGCTTCCCCCTGCGTTACACGCAGGCCGGCGAGCGCCGCGAAGTCACCGTGCGCATCCGCCGCAACACCACCGGCGGTCTCGGAGCCGCCTGGACCATCGATAAAGTCGAGCCTTCTACCAAGTAACAAAAAGGGACGATAACCCTCAAGGTTATCGTCCCATTCTCGTTAGGCCACCTGAGCTCGACTAGTCGCGCGTGAACTTGCGGTGAATACGATGCGGCTGGGCTGCGTCCTCGCCCAGGCGCTCGATGCGGTTGGCCTGATAGGCCTCGAAGTTGCCCTCGAACCAATACCAGTTGCCCGGATTTTCGTCGGTGCCCTCCCACGCCAGAATGTGCGTGGCGACGCGGTCCAGGAACATACGGTCGTGGCTAATGACCACCGAGCAGCCCGGGAACTCGAGCAGCGCCGCCTCGAGCGAGGACAGCGTCTCGACGTCGAGGTCGTTCGTGGGCTCGTCGAGGAGCAACAGGTTGCCGCCCTGCTTGAGCGTGAGCGCCAGGTTCAGACGGTTGCGCTCGCCGCCGGAGAGCACGCCAGCGCGCTTCTGCTGGTCCTGGCCCTTAAAGCCAAAGCTCGCCACATAAGCGCGGCTCGGAACCTCGGTCTCGCCGACCATCATGTGGTCCAGGCCGTCCGAGACGACCTCCCATAGGTTCTTGTCGGGGTCGATGCCGGAACGGTTCTGGTCGACGTAAGAGATCTTGACGGTCTCGCCCACCTCGAGCTCGCCCGAAGTCAGCGGCTCCAGACCCACAATCGCCTTGAACAGCGTGGTCTTGCCCACACCGTTGGGGCCGATGACGCCCACGATGCCGTTGCGCGGCAGGGTGAACGAAAGGTCATCGATGAGCACGCGGCCATCGAACTCTTTGTGCAGATGATGGGCCTCGAGCACCTTGTTGCCCAGACGCGGGCCCACAGGGATGCGAATGTCGGTCCAGTCGAGCTTCTGGCTTGCGCGGGCCTCGGCCTCCATCTCCTCGTAGCGAGCCAGACGGGCCTTGTTCTTGGCCTGGCGGGCCTTGGGCGAGCTGCGCACCCACTCGAGCTCGGCCTCCATGCGCTTGGCGAGTTTGGCGTCGCGGTTGCCCTGCGCCTCGATACGCGCGGCCTTGGTCTCCAGATACGTGGAGTAATTGCCCTTGTAGGGATAAAGGTGACCACGGTCGACCTCGCAGATCCACTCGGCAACGTTATCCAGGAAGTAGCGATCGTGCGTGACGGCAAGCACCGCGCCCTGGTAGTTATGCAGGAAGTGCTCGAGCCACAGGATCGACTCAGCGTCTAGGTGGTTCGTGGGCTCGTCGAGCAGCAGCAGGTCGGGAGCCTCGAGCAGCAGCTTGCACAGGGCCACGCGACGGCGCTCGCCGCCGGAAAGTACGTTGACCGGCATGTCGGAATCGGGCAGCTGCAGGGCGTCCATGGCCTGGCCGAGCTTGGAATCGATATCCCAGCCGTCGGCGGCATCAATCTCGTCCTGGAGCTTTCCCATCTCGGCCATGAGGGCGTCCATGTCGCAATCCGGGTCGCACATCTCCTCGCCGATCTTGTTGAAGCGATCGACCTTGGCGATCATATCGCCAAATGCCATGCGCACGTTCTCGATGACGGTCTTGTCATCGTCGAGCGGCGGCTCCTGGTGCAGGATGCCCACGGTGTAGCCGGGGGTGAGCCTGGCATCGCCGTTGGAGACCTCCTCGATGCCGGCCATGATCTTGAGCAGGGTCGACTTGCCCATGCCGTTGGGACCCACGACGCCGATCTTGGCACCGGGGTAGAAGCTCAGGGTCACGTCGTCAAGGATTACCTTGTCGCCATGGGCCTTGCGAGCCTGATACATCTGATAAATGAACTCCGCCACAGTCATTTCTCCTTATCTAGCTGCGGAAATCTTCTCCCCCTCTCCGTTTTGGAAAAAGCGGAGAGGCAGTTCGCGCGTTCTAATAAAAAGGGGCATGGTTGCCCACACCCCCTAATACTACCTGGGAAAAGTCCCCCGGAACATACTATGAACTGCGTACGCTAGTTTTCCGCAACCTTAACGAGCGGCTCGCTGCGATTTGCGCCACAACAGATACGAGTAGACGTAGACGGCTCCAACCGAACCAAACGCCAGAACCGCAATCACCGCGGCGACGACTTCACTCGAAAGCACGCTGCCTGCCACGCCCATCACAATCAGGCCAATACCCAGCACCATAAAGCAGGCGCCGCCAAAACGCTGCGTACGGCGCCAGTTCTCGGGATCGGCAAGCGCCCAGGGTGTCTTGATACCGAGCGTATAGTTCTGCTTCACACGCGGCAAGTAGTTGCCTACGCCGATGAACAGCAAACCGACAACACCGGAAATCAGCACGTTGACCGAACCGACCGCCGGCACCACGCCCCAGACCGTAAGCTCTCCCAGCCAGCTTATGGCGCACATGAACAAGGTGAAGGCGATTACGAAGCCCTGGTAGAACTTGCCCGAGGTTCGATATGCCTCACCTTTGGGGTCGATGCGCGGCACCACGCAGAACATTGCGAGAAGCGCCAGAGGCAGCGCGCCGAGCGCGGAGGCCATCCAGCTAGGACCCCAACCGTCGACGGCGCCGTTCGCGCCCCAGTGCGTGGGAATCTGCGCAGGCAAGCTCGGCATCACCATGAGGTGCGCTACGACATTGGCGGCGCACAGAGCGACCAGCGCAATCCACACGCGCGACGATACCCCCGTGGGGTGAATGCCCTTGTTTTCGTTATTCATCCTTATCACCTTCAGTGTTTGTAAAGCCCATAAACCAGCCAATTAAATCCTGCATGACGGTGGTGTTTAAGCTGTATACGATGTTTTGGCCATGGCGCTCGTCGGTCACCAACCCGGCATTTTTGAGCGTCGCCAAGTGATGGCTTAGCGACGGCTTACTGATATCGAAATGCTCGGCAAGCTCCCCCGCCGTGCAATTGCCCTCGCGCAGCAACTCCAAAATGCGCCGTCGCGTTGGATCGGCAAGCGCCTTAAAACCCTCTCCCGGCATAAGACCTCCTCTCATCATCTCTCATGACGCGCACACTATACTCGATATTTAGATGTTTGTCTAACTGTCTAAAACAGTAACATCTATAGAACATTCGTTCGTATTTAGCTACAATGGAAGTTGAAGCAGATGGGCCAGCTCCCTCTACCCAAGAAGGAGATGGACTATGAGTATTGACGATGTCCTGACGTTGTTATTGCTTGTAATCGCGGCTGTGGAGCTCGGCATCCACATTGGAGGTCGAATGAAATAGCCGCCCCCGCGTAATGCGAAGACGGCCACTTCTCACGCTACAAACGTGTTTGGGAGTTGGCCAACCCGCGGCAACGGGTGCCATCTGCTTCATCTTATGCGAATCACTGCCTCATTTCAACAAGCCCCTAGGGCTCAAATGGAATCGCGATAATACCTATAATGACGATAGCTAAAACACGATTCGCTTCCCCATCGGAGGATGTCTATGACCGAAACCACAGCCGCAACCCCCAACGAGACACGCGACACCAAGCTCGAGATCATCATGGGCCGCGAGGCACTCGACAAACTCGCCGCCGCCACGGTGCTGGTGCTCGGCTGCGGAGGTGTGGGCTCCAATTGCTGCGAGGCACTTGCCCGCGGCGGTATTGGTCATTTCGTCATTCTGGATAAGGACATCATCGCGCCCAGCAATATCAATCGCCAGGCCATCGCCTTTCAAAGCACCATCGGCAAGCGCAAGGTCGATGTTATGGAAGCCATGATCCACGACATCAATCCAGCCGCTACCGTCATCAAGCGCACCGAATACCTGTTGAGCGACAATATCGACGAGTTCTTCGCGAGCGTTTTGGAGCAGACGGACGGCAAGCTCGACTACGTCGTCGACGCCATCGACACCATCTCGGCCAAGCTCACCATTGCCAAATATGCTCAGGACCACGACATTCGTTTGGTTAGCTCCATGGGCGGGGCCAACAAGCTCCATCCCGAGTGCCTCCGCTTTGCCGACATTTTCGATACGGTACGTGACCCCATGAGCCGCATCATGCGCAAAGAATGCAAGAAGCGCGGAATCAAGAGTCTGCATGTACTGTTTAGCTGCGAGGAATCGGTTAAGACACAGCCCCGCGACCCTTCCAATATCCACGAGCGCACCGAGCTCGGAACCGCCAGCTTTATGCCGCCCATCATGGGCCAGATGATTGCCGGCGAGGTTATCCGCCAGATCAGTGGCCGCGGCACCGAGCGCGTGCGCGCCGATGGCCAGCGCTTGGACTAGCGGAGCGCGCCGAGATGGAGCCCCGGTTATTTGATGCACACTGCCATCTTGATTTAATGGCTCACCCGGACGCCGTTGCCGATGAGGCAACGGCGCTGGGCTTGGGTCTATTTGATTGCGGCGTCGATCCACGCGACTTTTCGGCCGCAAACGAGCGCGCTCGTCGCCACCCGGGCATCATCGCCGGCGTTGGGCTTCACCCCTGGTGGCTCGCCGATGGCCACTGCGGTTTTGCCGAAGTCAATCTGCTTTGCGAAGTTGCTGCCCAAGAACGCTACATCGGCGAAGTCGGACTCGACTTTTCCGCGCGCTTTGCTGGAAGTGAGCCGCTACAAATACAGGCACTTAACCGGCTCTGCGATGCGCTCGTGCAGCATCCTCTTACCGGGCGCGTGATATCAATTCACGCCGTTCGTTCGGCAGGAGCCGTACTGGACGTCCTCGAATCGCATGGACTACTCATCCCAAACCCCGACTCCCCCGCTATCATCTTCCACTGGTTTAGCGGCACTTCGGACGAACTCACCCGCGCGCGTAATGCGGGCTGCTATTTTTCCGTCAACGAACGCATGCTCGCGACCAAGCGCGATCGCGAATACGCACGACAGATTCCACTCGACCGCCTACTGCTCGAGACCGATGCGCCGGCCGAGCCAAACACAGAAACAAGCGCGCAGTCGCTCATCAGGTCGCTCACAAGGACCTCAGAACGCATCACCTCGCTCAAAAACTGCGACGCAAAGCGCATCGAGTCGATAGTTTTAACAAATGCGCGCTCTTTTTTTGACCTTCGCTAACCCCTGGTGTGCAAAAAATGCCAAATATGAGTACTGCTACCGGAATGGATACATTTCTTTTAACTTTCCAACCGCCAGAATAATCCTCGATTGTCCGCTAATTAAAGCTTTTACAGTCATTCATCCTGCGTTTTCGCAAATCTTAAACCCCTCCAGACGCTCAAATCACGTCTGAAGGGGTTGATTTTGCTGCGACTAAATTAGTCACAGTACTCATATTTGGCATTTTTTGCACACGAGGTCCCGGGGAGGATCCTGCACCTCCCCGGGACCGCTCGGCTATTCGACGATTGGTGCTCCGTGGCCCCAAGAACCTTCCATGCCGCACACGGTCGAGGCAAACCCGGCAGCAAAGTCGAGCGCGCGCTCGATGGCCTCGGCGCCATCCTCACCACGCTTGGCGGAATCGAGATAGCACATCAAAAACGAGGTGAGGAACGAGTCGCCCGCCCCCATGGTGTCCTTCATGTCCGTTACCGGTTTAGCAAGCTGGCGGTAATAACGCTCGCCGTCGTAAGCAATGCAGCCCTCGGCGCCCGCCGTAGCCGACACAAAACGCGGACCCAGGCCCTTCACCCATGCCAGACGCTCGCGAATCTCGTCCTCACTCGCGGCATCCGCCGCACTAAAGAAAGCAAAATCGACGTAGGGCGCAATCTGCTCGTAGTACTCGTCGGTGGAGTCGTCCGAAAAGTCAAAAGAGACCGTGACGCCCGCAGCCTTCAGCTTGGGCAGCTCGCGCTCGGTAAAGCAATAGTTTCCCGAATGAACCACATCGAACTGCTTCATGTACGCAAGGTCAAAGCGATCGAGGACATAGCGCGCATCGCCACGGATACCGCCCTCGTTGGAGCCAAGGAAGACACGGTCACCGTCAACGACGGTCACGCGAGCCGCTCCGTTCTCGCCAATCATCTGCTCGCACTTGTCAAGCTCGATACCCTCATCCTCGAGGCTTGCAATGACATGCTCGGCAGCGGCGTCATTGCCAAAAATGCCCATGTATGCGGAGCGTGCGGCACCGCATTTCTTGGCATAAACGGCGAAGTTCACCGCGTTGCCGCCAGGATACATGGTGTGGATATGCTCGTAGCGGTCGACGACGTTGTCGCCAAATCCGAGCGCGTTAACGTTAAATGCCATGGCCTTTGTCCCTTCTAGTACTCGACGACGCCCATATAGCGGCGGAAATCGGGATCGTGATCAAACACCTTGCCGCGTGCAGCACGCAGCTCGCAGTTCATGGCGTAGAACAGCACCGGGTCCAGATAGGCACGGACGCTCGCCGGCACGGCTTCCATACCGTACTCCTTGGCATCGAGCACCATCAGCGTATCGGTATGCGTCTTAAGGAACGCCAGGGCGCGCTCGTCCATAGCACGGCACTCGCTGGAGCCCATCTGCAGGAAGTAAAATACGCCATCCTGAGTAGCCTCGAAGGGGCCATGGAAGTACTCGGCAGAGTGGATGTAGCTGCAGTGCTGCCACTGCATCTCCATAAGAGAGCAGATAGCGAAACCGTAGGTCTGGCTAAAGTTGGGACCGCTGCCCAGAATATAGAAGAACTCGTGCTCCTGGCAAAGCTTGGCAAAGCGATCGCCCAGCTCGGCATTTACCTTCTCGCGTGCCGGGGGAAGAATCTTATCCATCTCGGCGATACCGGCATACATATCGGCAAGATCGGCGTAGCCCTCCTGCTGATCGAGCAGCTCTGCTGCAAGCGACAGCGAAATGCCAGCGGGGACCTCGGCCTGCGGCACGCCCTCGCCCCATGGGTAGACCCACGTGGTCCACTTGCCGGAGTCAATCTTGGATCCAGCGTTGTCGGTCTGGGCGATCACCGTAGCGCCGGCAGCAAGGGCAATCTCGCAGCCCTCGACGACCTCCGGGGTGTTGCCACTGTGGCTACAAGCGATGACCAGGGACTTCTCGCCCAGACGACGCGGACGCATGATATCAAACTCGCGAGCCGTATAGATATACGAAGTGAAGGTGGTTGCCTCGCGCTGCAGAAGCTCATGAGCCGGGATCAAATCGATCATGGAGCCACCGCAAGCAATCCAGTAGACGCTGTCGAACTTGCCCTTCTCGGCAATTGCCTCTTTGATCAGATCGTGTGCGTTCATATCCAGTTCCTTTCTTATTTGGCCCGCAATCAATGACGTTGGTTGCGTGGCCGATGGTTGTTTTAGTCAATCAGATATTTCTCGAATGCGGCCATGTTCTTGGCATCTGCCGCCGCCGGGTCATCGTAGTAACGACCGTCCGTGATTTCCTGGCCCAGCATGCCGTCGAAACCATGAGCGTTGAGCGTGGCGACGAAGGCGTCCATATCGTGCTTGCCATCGCCCCACACCAGATGGCCATACGGGTCACCGTCGATAAAGTGCATCTCGTGAATTGCCCCATCACCAAAGGCGGCAAACCAGTCCTCGAGCGTCTCGCCTGCAACGCCCATCGCGGTTGTATCAACCATGGGCTGTAAGTACGGGCTCGCGACCTCGTCAATCATGCGCTTCGCATCGGAAACCGTCGTCACAAGGTTGCTCTCCTCGGGACGCAGGCTTTCCATCGTAAGCACCAGACCGTGCTCGCCGGCATACTCCGCCAGAATGGACAAGTGCTCGCGGCTGCGCTTCCAGGCTTCCTCGCGGTCCTCGTCCCAGTCGCCCCAGCCCGAGTTGATGGACATGCGGTCGCACCCAAGTACCTCGGCAAGCTCAATGCCGTGCTTAAAGTACGCCAGGCTGCGCTGTTCATGCAGCGGTTTGCGTGCGCAGTACTGCCAAGGATAGACAACATTCTCGGGACACAGAGTACGATACCTAAGCCCACGGTCTGCAGCCTTTTTCGCCAGGACCTCAGCCTCAAAGTAGCCCGTGTGGTCGAGCGTCACATGCGGCTCCGCACACCACAGCTCAATGGACTCAAAGCCCAAACGCTGCTGCACATCAAGGAAGTAATCGAGCGACCACATGATGTAGTGGATATTCATGCCCGCAATCTGTTCGCGGTGCAGCGTCGGTTTGGATTCAGACATCTTATGCCTCCTTATTTCGATCGAACACGATTTGTCCGTCCGACATCGTCATGTCAACCGCAAGATCGCGTGCGTCGCGATAATCGAGGTCGAACACATCCCGATCGAGCACGCAGATATCGGCAAGCTTGCCAACCTCGAGCGTACCCAGCTCGTCTTCGCGCATCAGGTCGTACGCGCCCCCGGCAGTCCAAGCGCACAAGAGCTCGACAAGCGTCAGCGTGTTGACCTCATTCACGGGCAGTCCGTCGGCGAAGAATCCGCCGCACGCGCTGTAGATTGACTCGCCCAGGCTCGGAATCAGCAGCGGCAGATCCGTGCCGCAGCACACTGTGCATCCGGAATCTTCCATGCCGCGGCGATTCCAGCTGTGCAAAAGTCGCGTCTCGCCAATTTGTCGACGCATCATCGACAGGCAATCCTCGCGCCGGTCCAGCGTCAGAATCTGCGGATAGACCTCGCAAATTCCACCTAACTTGCCAAACTCGACAAGATCGGTCGGGTCAGAGTTCTCGAGATCGGTAATCGCATGGCGGCGAAGCATCCGTCCGTGCTCGTCTCGAGGCAGCGAGGCATAGAGCGCCACGGTACGACGAACGGCGCCATCGCCCTGGCAATGCAAGGAATATCGGAAGCCGTCAGCATCAATTGCACGCAGCTCGTTCTCAATCAGATCCCACTCTGGCTCCTCGACGACCGTCTTGCCGGCAGCGCCCGCATCGGCCGTGTCCTCATAGGGGTCTATCATCTCGGCAAGCCCCGCCCATACGCCGCGATCGGTCATACGGTTGAAGCCAGAAAAACGAACGAACGGTCCCCGGAAGCGCTCTCGTGCCTCGCGGGCATATGCCAGATTTGCACCGGCACCCACCGGCTGCGACATCATAGAGACGCGAACCGTCAGCTCACCAGATTCCTCACGGCGAGCCATTTCGTCGGCAAAGCCGTAGTAGTCATCAAACGCCATCTCCTTGATGGCGGTAACGCCGCGCTCGTTAAGCATGCTCATGTAGTCCGAATACCCGGCACGCACCTCGGGCAGCGCGAGGAAATCGCTCATCATGCGCCAGATCTTCTCGGCATAGCACGCCTGGGGTGTAAAGCCGTATCGCGCACTGGCGGCAGCATTGAGAACGCAGGTCTCCGCACCCGGTGTAAAGCAGACGACAGGGATATCGCCAAAACAATCGTCAAACACAGCTGCCGTATTTGCGTTCTCGGCATCCGATGCCAACGTTTCGGGTAGGTTGTGGCCAAAAGCCGCCGCGCAATCCGGATGATCTTCTTTCCATGCACGCAAGAGCGACACGGCCTCTTTGGCATCATCGATGCCGGACAGATCAGTCCCCAACGTCCGCAGCGCCCAACCTGTATAGAAGGTATGCACATCGATCAGGCCGGGCATGACAGTGCGGTCGCCCAGGTCAACTACCTCGTCCGCCTGGGTCAAATACGAAGCTACCTCACGCTTGGTGCCAACAGCCTCAATTCGATTGCCACGGACCGCTACGAAACCTTCAAACGGCAGGTCCCCCGTACCGGTAAAGACGCTCTTAGACGTCAGGACCGTCAAACGATCAGACATCACAACCACCTACACCGGAAGCATGCCAGAGATTGCCGTTACGATCAGGCCAAAGACGACCATGAAAATGAAGAACTTCCAAATGGTCTTCCACCATTGGCCAAACGAAATCCTAGCCACGGCAAGACCGGCGACCGTCATGCCCGCCACGGGGCTGATGGTGTTGATGGTCTGGTTGGCAAACTGGAGCGCGGTGACGGCCGCCTCGGGATTGAGGCCCATGAGCTCGGTCAGGGGGCCCATAACGGGCATGGTGAGCGCCGCCAGGCCAGAACTCGAGGGAACCAGCAAAGAGAGCAGGCCAAGGACGATATACATAAACGTGGTGTAGACGGCGGCGGGTGCACCGGCAAGCGCGGTAGCGAGCGCCTGGAGGATGGTGTCGATGATCATGCCGCCCTCGGCGATGACCAGAATACCGCGAGCGATACCGATAACGATGGCAGCGTACGCAAAGTCGGCGAGACCCTTAACGAACTCCTCTGCGATCGTCTGCTGGTCAAGGCCGCCCAGGATACCGGCAAGCAAGCCCATGCCAAGGAACACGGCGGAAATCTCATTCATGTACCAGCCCTGGGTAACAAGACCCCAGACGATAATGCCCATACCGCAAGCAAAATCGATAAGCACGAGCTTCTGACGGATAGTGAACTCTTCCTCGATGGAGGCATCGGTCACGGAAAACTCAATACGCTTGAGCTTATCGTCCTCGTACACAATGGACGACTCGGGGTTTTTCTTGACGCGCATGGCGTAGCGCATGGCCCATGCGATACCGACGGCAGTGAAGATGACCCAAGAAACGGCGCGCAGCCACAGTTGCGGATTGCCCTCGATGCCAATGATGCCTTGGGCGATCAAAACATTAAACGGGTCGATGGTCGAAGCACAATATCCCAGGTTAGGACCAAGGAAGCAGATGATGAATGCCGTCATCGAGTCATAACCGATACCCATCATGATGGGAATGAAGATGGCATAGAACGGCAGGGCTTCCTCAGACATGCCAAACGTAGTGCCGCAAATGGACAGCAATGTCATCGTGATGGGAATGATGAGGATGTCCTTGTTCTTGAGCTTTTTAATCACACGGCTCATGCCGGCATTCAAAGCGTTGGTCTTGGTGATGATCGCGAACGATCCGCCAATCAATAAGACGAACGCAACGACGTCGGCAGCCTCTTGGATACCCTTGGTGGGCGCTTGCAGAACCGCGAAGATATCCTGGCCCAGATTGATGGTCTCGCCGGTCTCGGAATCGGTGTAGTTCTTATCGACCTGTTCATAGGTTCCAGCAACGGCGACTTCACGCTCGCCCGCCGCTGTTGAAATCGTCTTGCGCTGATACTGACCAGAGGGAACGATCCAAGTCAGGACCGCAAAGACAACGATCAGCAAGAACATGATCGTATAGACATGCGGTAATTTGAACTTAAAACGTCTGTTTGTCTTCTTCGCCTTCGTATCTGACATAGATACCTCCAAAGAACTCGAGACTGCATCGCATCTCGCTTCAACGTTTGCATAAGGCAAACGTTCTATGACGTCCCATAGATTACCAGCAGCTTTTTCCTTCATCAAGATAATTTCAAACTGGTTGCCGCAACGCGGTTGAACGGTTGCGTTTGCGCCGTGAACGGTATGGAAACGCCCGGTGAGATGATCCACCGGGCGTTTCCATTCGCAATGTCCTAGATGTCAAAAACGTAGCGAGACCCAACGATCCGCTGACGACCGATGATAAACGGCCGCCGCCGCTCATCGAAAAAGAAGGCTTCCATATAAAACAAGGGTTCGCCAACGGGAACTGCCAACAGCCGAGCGACCTCGGGCGACGCGCACGCGATCTCGAGCGTGCACGGGTCGGTAAACGCGGGCGTGCGGCCCGTTCGGTTGCGCACGAACTCAAAAATGGATTGGTTAGATAGAGGTGCCGTTGATAGATAGGCGTTGTCCTCGTAAACGTATATGTTGTTCTCGAGCATGACGGGGACTCCATCGGCAGTACGTACACGCTCAACGCAAATCAAATCAGTTCCAACGGGAACACCAAAGAACTGCGCTTCGGTAGAATCTGCCGGCAGTATCTTTCTCGAAATGACGCACGCCCCCGGCTCCATTCCGTTAACGCGGCATGCGTCCGAAAAACTCTGGACGTCATCCTTCTGGCGAATCTTGCGCTTAAGCTTGGGGGCATTGACAAACGTGCCTTTCCCCTGCCGCTTCGTTAGATAGCCCTGCTGGACGAGCTCCTCAATAGCGCGTCGCACGGTAACGCGGCCAACTTTATAGTTCTCAGCCAATTCGAATTCGTTGGGTATCCGCGTGCCCGCCTTGTAGGCACCGGAATTGATTTCGTTTTTAATGATATCGATAACCTGTTGGTACAGCGGTATCGCTGCTTTACCGTCAGTTAGTCCTTCAGTCGGTGGCATATACCCTCTCCCAGCCCAATTAAGTCAAAAGCGGGCTTAAGGGCATTCAACAAGCCCTTAAGCCCGCATTAGCATAAAGTATGCTTGCTGCCGCACCAAAATGTCGGGTATTTACTCATCTGACCCGAAAAACGCGCAACTACCGCGCTCCTAAGAAAGCGTGAGCAGCTCCGGCAGCTGGTCGATAATCTTGTCCGCGGCATCCTGGCTAAAGCCAAAGCGCTCCTCGCGCTTGGCAATAACTGTCAGGCCGGCTCGCTTGCCGGCAGTGATGCCAGGCACCGAATCCTCAACGCAGCAGCAGCGATTCGCGGGCAGCCCCAGCAGGTCCAGCGCATGCAGGTAGATGTCGGGCTCGGGCTTGCTCTCCTTAAACTGCTCGCCGCTCACCACATACTCAAAGGCATCCGACAGCCCGCACGCATTGAGCACTTCCTCGATGCTATCCATGGGAGACGAGCTGGCAAGCGCCACGCGAACGCCACGGCGCGGCAGCTCTCGAATCGTATCCACGGCGCCTGGGTTAATCAAAGCCTGATAGTCGCGCGGACGCTTATGCGCCCACTCGTCCCAACGGATCAACGCTTCCTCGCCAGTTAAATGCCCCTTCCCGGCGCGCTCAAACCAATCGACCAGCATACGCAGGAAGAACTGATGCGAGGTACCAACCTGCCCGTTCAACTCCTCTTGAGTCAGGTTAAGCCCAAGCTCCTTGGCAAACGCGGCAGTCTCGCCCAGGTAGTAATACTCGGTATCGACAATGACGCCGTCCATGTCAAAGATAACGGCGTCGAACGGAAATGCGGACACGGCACCCTCCCTAACAAAAGGGCGCCCGCAAGCGGACGCCCGAGCCATGCACTATCGGCGATTCTAACCCAGCAGCTTATCCAGCGCCACCGCAATGCCGTCTTCGTTATTATTGGCGGTCACCATCTGGGCCACAGCCTTGACCTCATCGACGGCGTTGCCCATGGCAACACCGGTTCCGGCCCACTCAATCATAGACTTGTCATTCTGGCCGTCGCCAAACGAGACGACCTCGCTGGCATCGATGCCGAGCTTGGGCAGGGCACCCTCGAGCGCGCGGGCCTTGTCAATACCGGGCGCCGTGTACTCAAAGTACCAGTCGGCCGTAAACATACCCGAAAGCGTCTGGGTAAAGGGCGCGTACATCTCCTCGTGATGCGCTTGCAGATAGGCCGGGTCGCCCGCCGTCAGCAGCTTGTCCACGGGATAAGTGTCCACGACCTCATGCAAGCTCTCGACCTCGCGGATCTTAAGGTCGCAGGCATCGCGCTCGTATTTGACGATATTCTTCTGCGAGCCGTCCGGCAGTGTAATCATGCAGCGATACGAGTCCTCTACATGCAGGTCGCGCCCGAGCGAGATCATGGGGATCACATCATAGTTTTGCAGGTGATCAATCAGACGGTGCAGTTCGTCAGCTGGCATGGCCTGGTCAAAAAGGACCTCATCGGTCTGAGCGTCGACCACATGCGCGCCATTGAAAGCGACTAGCAGACCGTCATGGTTTTGGAGGTCGAGCTCCTGTGCCAGAGCATGTAGCCCCCATGCGGGACGGCCCGAAGCCAAGATGAGCTTAATACCCGATTCCTGCGCCGCGAGCAGCTTCTCGCGCGTACGCGGGCTGATCACCTTCTGATCGTTGGTAAGCGTACCGTCGATATCCATTGCGATGGCTTTAATTGCCATATGTGCCTCCTTGCATCGTTTTTATCGCGCACTATCTTATCCGAGCCGGGGCACGTTCGCACAGCGCGCGTATGACGGTTGCAAAACCACCCCATTTGAAACAAAGGCAAAAAAGTACTTGCAAAGACGCGTTCCGACATATAAGTTGATAAAAGACCGCCGTTGCGGTTTTAAGTAGATCGAGCATATGAAGTTTGAGTTTTAGCGTGTAAGAAAAGGAAGATCGGCAAAGTACAACCCCAAACGCAATGACAACTTAATGAGGTAACTGCCACATGTGAGGCACCCAGGGCATTGCTGTCTCGATTTTGAGCACGATGCCTTCCGCCTTGCATGGGCCGTTCCATCCCACCCCTGCAGCAACTGCCTCACGGGCTCATTGAAAACCGCATAGCACCCCAACGTCAGCACATCACCCACGGCAAGCACATCACTCACGACAACCAACACATCAACAAACAGCACGAACATCAACCGATTGGAGAAGCTATGACAAACCACCGCGCTGAAGACGGCGGTAAGAAAAGCATTCTGGATGCCCGAATTGAGCGAGCATATGCAAACGAATATGACGCTGCCTTTGCCGCCGCGACCATCAAGAACTACGCGTCGCTACCGCTCGCGACGATCTTGGCCGACCACCCTCAACTGCTGAAGCGCTGCACAAAGATCATGGGCGACCCCGACATTCGCAAGCTGACAGACCCCTATGCCCCAAAACGCGACAACGATTCGTGCGTCCTTACCGTAGGCTGCCTAGCCCATATGCTTACGGCGCTCGACACGAAACTCAAGCTCGAATGGGAACCCGACGAGCGTCATGAACTCGAAAGCAAGCGGAACACCCTGCGCACCGCACTGTTCCTTCCGTTGGACGGCCTCAAGCGCTGCAACGTCGAGCTCAATACACAGGCGCGGCAAAAGCCCGGGACCACGGGGCAGAAAACTCCAAGACCCCATGCGGCCATCGTCGACCGCAACCGATATAACCGCATGACCGCGCACTTTTCCGCCGAGGGAGCAGCCATAAGGACGCTGATCGACCTGCTGTGCCTCCTGAGCATCAACGAGCTATTTGAGGGCTATCTCGCCCTTGTTCCCGCGACGGCACCCAAGTTGGTAGCAAAGATCATCGAGACCTGCAGACGCCAGTTTGAGCGCCATCGCAATGGCAGCGAGATGAACGCCAGCATCGCGCAGTACTACGCGGCTCATTACAAAAATGACGGATGTGCCCCTGCCGAGCATCAGCTGCGGCTCGCCTACACCACGCCCGTCGCAACGCTCCATCGCTTTGGAGCCCTTGGCGCTTGCGAGCCGCACGAACAGGCAGCCTGCCCCACAACCGAGCTCGATCTCAGGCTCGGACGAACCCTGTAGCCCGCCAGCCCCTCCGCGGGCAACAATCCTATTCCACAACACAACCAACAGAAAGGAGTCCTCATGGACACCAATCATTCCCCCATCATCAGCCCCCTCACCATGCGTGAATCCGCCCGAGGCATCACGCTCACCAGCATTTACGATGAGATGCTCGCCCGTCGCGAGCTCTCCGTCATGGGAAACATCGAAACCCCGATGGCCCACGACCTATGCCAGCAGATCCGCCTGCTCGATGCCACCGACCCCAGCCGCCCCATCACCATATTTGTCGCCAGCGCCGGCGGAAGCGTGCGATCGGGTCTTGCGATCTATGACGCCATGCGCCTCGCATCGTGCCTCATCCGCACCGTCTGCCTGGAATTCGCCGCGTCCATGGGCGCCGTGATCTTTATGGGCGGCGACGATCGCCGTATGGCGCCCCATGCAGAGCTCATGATTCACGACCCGCTGATCCCCCAGGGGGCAGGCGGCTCGGCACTTGCGCTGCAGGAAACCAGCCGGCGTCTCATGCAGACCCGCAAGACCCTCACGCAAATCCTCTCGGACCGCAGCGGCCTCACGCCCAAGCGCATCCAGTCCCTCACTGCAAAAGACACCTACCTTTCGGCCGAGCGCGCCGTCGAGCTCGGCTTTGCCCACGAAATCCTCTCGACCACCAAGGAGGTCGCCCATGTCTAACCTCACCAGCCGCCTCGCCGCATCTGAGTCCGTATCGTCCACTATCCTCGCCAAGGATCGAACGCTTTCCTGCGACACCCGCCAAACGGGACTCAACAACAACGCACTTGTGATCGGCCCCTCGGGAGCCGGCAAGACCCGAAACGTCCTCAAGCCCAACCTGCTGCAAATGAACGCAAGCTACATCGTGCTCGACACCAAAGGCACGCTCTGTCACGAAGTGGGACCCGTGCTGGCAGCCCACGGCTACCGCGTGCAATGTCTCAACTTCGCCGACCTCAACACCGTCCCGGCCCTTGCGCCCGGCATCGAGCGCTGCGGCTACAACCCCCTGAGGCACATTCGCCGCAAGGCGGACGGCAGGCCCAACCAGCAGGACATCCTCTCGGTGGCAAAGGCCATCTGCCCCATCGAGGACAACAACCAGCCTTTTTGGGATCATGCGGCGGCAAACCTGCTGTCGTGTCTTATCGCCTACGTCACCGAACAGCTACCCGCCGACGAGCAGACGATCAGCTCGGTCATCAAGCTGATCGAGCACCTGCAGGACGGTGCCACGGGTCGATTGTTTGACGACCTGATCACGACCGACCCCCAAAGCTATGCCCTCTCGCTATGGCGGCGCTACGCCATTACGCAAAATGCCGAGCGCATGCACGCGAGCATCGTCGGCATCCTTGCCGAAAAGGTCATGTGTCTGGGATTCGACGGTGCGGCACAGCTCTATCGTGAGTGCCATCAGGTGGACTTCGCTTCCATGGGACACACCCCCTGCGCCCTGTTTGTAACCGTGAGCGATATTGACCGCAATCTCGATCCGCTGACCGGCCTCTTTATTTCGCAGGCGTTTATGGGCCTCATTCGTGAGGCCGATAGGCAGCCCGACGGCAGCCTGCCCGTGCCCGTGCGCTTTATGCTCGATGACTTCGCAAATCTGCAGATCCCCCAGATCGACAACGTGCTCTCGATTATCCGAAGCCGCAACATCTGGGCAACGCTGCTGCTGCAGTCGACCAACCAGCTCGATGCGCTCTATGGCGAGGCACGCGCACGCTCCATCATGGGCAACTGCGACACGCATCTGGTGCTGGCGTTCCAGGATCCCGAGAGTGCCCGGGTGTTTTCCGACCGCGCCGACGCGCTGCCCAGCACACTCATGGCGACGCCGATTGATTGCTCGTGGCTCTTTGTACGCGGTCGCACTCCCGAACAGGTCGAGCGCTTTAGGCTCGAAGACCATCCGCTCTACGGGGAGCTGCCCGAGGCGCAGCGAGG
>CABSNF010000045.1 GCA_902478995.1 uncultured Collinsella sp. | reverse complement strand
GTGGGCTCGGAGATGTGTATAAGAGACAGGCTGAAGCAGCTTCAGAATAAGCTTGCCGAGGCAAAACGGGCTTCCGCCGCTGCCGATACATCGTATCAAGCCGCTACGAGCAAGCAAACCGCTGCGCAGGATGCCCTCACCGCGGCCGACACGAACGCGAACACCGCCAAGGGCGAGTACGAGAAGGCGAAGTCTGCTACCGCTGCGGCCAAGACCGCCTATGACGCGGCCGATGCAAATTTGAAGCGTATTGACATCGCGACGCCGAAGGCGAACCTTGATGCCGCCAAGAGCGAGGCTGCCGCTGCCAAGTCCGCACTCGACGCCGCCAACGCAAAGCTCTCCGAATGCCAGAAGAAGGCGCAGGAGGCCGCTGTCCGCAAGACCGAGGCGCAGGCTGCTCGCGATGACGCCCAGGCGAAGTCCGAAAAGGCCAAAAAGGCCTATGACGATGCTACCGCTTCGGTCAAGGACCTCACCGCCAAGCGCGAGGCCGCAAGGGCGGATCTTGAAAGCAAAAAGAGTGCGCTCGATGACGCCACGAAGGTCGACGCCGCCGCTCAGGCCGAGGTGGAGCGTGCCCAGGCTGCACAGACCGCTGCCGCAACGATTCTCGCAAATGCTCTGCAGGAGGTCTCCAACAAGCAGCAGGCTCTGTCCGACGCCCAGGGCATGGCCGCGACTGCGCAGACCGCGCTCGACGCGGCGAACGAGGCATTCCAGCGCTACGTCGTGGCCCAGAAGGCTGTTGACGACGCCCAGGCAGCTTATGATGTCGCCGACGCCGGCGTTGGCGAGGCCCAAAAGCAGCTCGACGCAGCAAACGAAGCAGTAGTCGATGCGAATCTCGAGATCGTCAAGGCCAAGGCCGAGCTCGCGGCCATCGAGGAGCTCAAGGCAGACCTCGAAAACGTTGATGATAAGGCCTCTCTCGCTGCCGGCACCACGAAGTTCAATGCGGGCTGGACGCCCAAGAACCAGCTGCGCAAGCTCAATGCTGCCTACGCGCGCTATAAGGCTGCCGTCGACGCCGAGGCGGGTCTCAAGCAGGCGGCTGCCGATGCCGACGCCAAGCTGTCTGATGCCAACGGCGTCTATGCCGCCGCGCTGGCCGAATTTGGCGATGCCAAGGACGCTCTGGCTGCCGCACAGGCCGAGTACGATAAGTACCACCCCAAGGCCGAGCCGCAGACCAAGCCGCAGGCAAAGCCCCAGGTCACGCAGGCAGCTGCAAAGGCTCCCGCGGGCAAACAGAAGGCTGCGTCGGACAAGCTCGCCCAGACTGGCGATGACTCCGCACTTGCAGGTGAGGTGTTCGTCATCGGCGGTATCACCCTCGTGGCCGCTGGTGTGACGCTGAGCGATCGTCGTCGCAAGCAGATGTAGCGTTTCGAGCGTAGTTTCTGCAACGAACTTCGGTTCATAGCGGGAACGCTTCGATAGCTTAACCGATAAGGCCGGTGCGCTGTTAAACGCAGCGCGCCGGCCTTTCTTTGTTTCGATATCAAAAAGCCCGGTCGGCAACCGCGAAAGCTACCGACCGGGCAAGCCGTAGGCAATATGGTCGCTGTCGAGCGGCCGCTCGACTTAGCCCAGCAGGCTCAGGCCCACGGAGACAAACGCCAGGATAACGCCGACGATGGACTCACCGCCCAGCAGACCGCTGGCGACGACCAGGCCCTGCTCCTGGAAGGCGGCGTCCTTGGCGGCCTTTTCCTCGTCCGAAAGACCGGCGGTGGCGTCGCGGTGAGCGGCCCACTTGTCGTAGGCGAGCTTGACGCAGGAGCCCAGGAAAGCCGTGAGCGACATGTAGAACGGTAGGTACACACCCAGGCCGATCATCATGGCCGGAATGCCGAGCCAGTACATGATGATGCCGGCGATAAAGCCGCCCGCAAACCACGGCACGCTCGGGATGCCCGAGACCATGGTGGCGACCACGCTTGCCTGTGCGGCAACGAAGCTCTTGTCGGGACCGAAGGCGTCCGGACCATAGGCGGTGACGAGCGCGACCATGACGGCGGCGGCGACCAAGGCGCCCACGATGCCGCCGATGGCCTGGCCGATCCACTGTGCGCGCGGGTTGGTGCCCAGTACGGCGCCGGCCTTAAAGTCGTTCATGACGTCGCCCGCAAGGCCGCACGCCACGGCTACGATGCCGGCGATAAAGAACAGCTTGACCTGTGCGAGCTGCGCGAAGGCTGCCACGATGAGCATGACGATGAGGCCAAAGATCTCCATGGGGTCGATACCCGTCTGGCCGCAGCTCTGCGCGCTCATAATGGTGGTGACAAAGGTGAATAGCGTGACGATGACGGCCGGAACAGGGCCGAGGTCGAGCGCGATGGCAACGATCACGGCGATGGCTGCGGTGCCCAGGCCGATAATGCCGGCGTCGAGCTTAAGCGAGCCTGAGATGAGCGACTGCTCGTCGGTGTCGGTGGAGCTGTCGGCGGCAAGACCGCGGACGATACCGGCGACCTGCGGCAGGATGTCCTTGAGGACGACGGCGACGCCAAAGCCCATCATAAGACCCATACCGAGGGACTTGACGATACCCTGCGCGGTCACAACATCGAACAGGCCGGCAGCGGTGCCGCCGACGATGATGCCAAAGTTGCCCAGCAGCGCGCCGGCAAACCAGAAGGCGACGGGGGCGAAGCCCACGAGGAAGCCGATGGACAGCAGCATAGGCGAGTTGTAGATGGCAAAGGTCACGCCGGGGATATTGAGCGTGCAAAGCATGCTGGGCACCACGCCCAGAGCGTCGCGAAGCACGCTGTAGATGCCTGCGATGGCCATGGAGCCAAAGAGCTGCTTGCCGGTCTTGCCGCCGGCCTCGGTGGCTCGTAGGGTCTGAGCTGCGGCGTTGCCGGTGGGGAACTCCAGCGCGGCGTCCACGATAAAGTGACGGTGGATGAGCGCTGTCGCCAGAAGGCCCAAGATGGTGCCGGCGAGTGCCACGATAAGCATGTCGAGCCAGCTGATCTGGTCGGCATAGCCCAGCATCCAGGCGCCCGGGATGGTAAACGCCAGACCGCCGGCGACCATGGCGCCTGCAGACATGATGGTGTGGGTGACGTTGGCCTCGTTGAGGCTGGCGTTGCCCATGAGCTTCAGGAAGAACAGCGAAATGACGGCAGCGAAGATGATTGGCCAGGGGAGGGCGCCCATCTTGAGGGCCGTGTAGGCCGAGCTTGCCGTGATGATCACGCAGCCAAGAACGCCGATGACGACGCCGCGCAGCGTGAGTTGACCGCGCATCGAGGTGCGGTTCGAGGGATTGCTCATATAGAACTCCTTTGCGTATATCCGCTTCCCCCGGGAGCGCCGCTACGGATACGGCGCGGGAAGTCGGGTTACCAAGGGCCGCCGCGTGAGCTCGCGCACGACCGCGCACCAGTATAGCCGCAAGCTAGTCATTTTGGGATGACTGGTTTAGGTAGGCGATATACTGCTGGGCAGACGAAAGGAGCGCCGACGATGCTTAATGGCTGCGCATATATATTGACGGTCGACGTGGGCAACACGTTTATTCGCTTTGGCCTGTTTGCAGAGGATTCGGCCGCGGCGCAGGAATGCCCGCTTGCGACGTGCGAGATCACCACGCCGTCGAGCATCACAGCAGACGAGGCGCACATGAGGCTCGCGCAAGTCATGGGCGCGCTGTCAGCCGATGCGGGCATGCCGGGTGCGCTCGTTCCCGCAGCCGCAGTGCTGAGCTGCGTGGTGCCGGCGCTCGAGCGCCCGTGGAAGGCAGCGCTTTCCCGCACTTGCACGGGGCGAGTGCTCACCGTGGGACCGGGCCTCAAGACCGGTATGCCCGTGCACTACGACGATCCAGCAGAGATCGGCCCCGACCGCATCGCCGACGCCGTGGCGGCCCGTGCCGTCTACGGCTCTCCGTGCATTGTGATCGACCTGGGCACTACGACCAATATCGAGGTCATCGATGCGCGCGGAACCTTTGTCGGCGGCGTCATCGCGCCGGGTCTGGCACTTGGCGCCCGCTCGCTTTCGGCCGCTGCGGCGCGCCTGCCGCAGGTCGAGCCCTCGGCGCCCACGCATGTGATCGGTCGCAACACGCGCGAGGCCATGCGCTCGGGCGTGGTCTTGGGCGAGGTGGCCCGCATCGACGGCATGCTCGACATGGTGCTTGCCGAGATGCGCGCGACCAAGGCGGCGGGGGAGGGCAGCGTGCCCATCGTCATCACCGGCGACGATGCCGAGGCGCTCGCGGCGTTGGTCGGCCACAGCCTGACGGTAGACGACGCGCTGACGCTACGGGGTCTCGCCGAGCTGTACCGCATCAACCAAAAGCCTCGTCGCGCATAAAGCCGAGGACGTCGGGGGAGAGGAAACAGTCCCACCTTTCACCTGCTACAATGGGTCAAACTATTGCGATTTCGGAGGTGTCTGCCATGTCGGACGATCTTCATCAAACCGCGTCGGGCAAGCGTCGCGACGTTATTAGCTGGGACGAGTTCTTTATGAGCGTGGCCATAGCCGCGCAGCGCCGCAGCAAGGACCCCAACACGCAGGTGGGCGCGTGCATCGCCAGCACCAACCACCGCATCCTTTCGGTGGGCTACAACGGTACGCCCTCGGCGCTCAACGACGACTTTTTCCCGTGGGGCACGAGCGATGACCCGCTGCAGGACAAGCATAACTACGTAGTGCATGCCGAGGCAAACGCCGTGCTCAACTACCGCGGCTCGCTCAAAGACCTTGAGGGTTCCACGGTCTACGTCACGCTGTTCCCGTGTCATGACTGCGCCAAAATCCTGGCGCAGGTAGGTGTGGGCGAGGTTGTCTACCTGGACAATAAGTACGCCGACACCGACGACGGCCGCATCAGCCGTCGCATTCTCGACTCCTGCGGCATTAGCTACCGCCAAGTTATCGTCGATGTCCACATTGGCACCGGGGAACAAACTCAGCAGTAGCGGCAGCGTGTGCTAGCGCTGGGCGTCGGCAAAAGCAGCTAAAAAAGCCCCGTCCCAAATTGACTGCTCGTGAAAGTCGTGTCCGCGCGCATGGACGGCTCGTGAGCGGGTACACGGCTGTAGTAACATAGCTCTGTCCGCGGGCGTGCCCGCGTTATTGTGAGAAAGGAGCCCCTGTGGCTGTTAACGAAGAGCTGCTTAAGAAGGTTCTTGAGGAGATCCGCCCCAACCTGCAGGCTGACGGCGGCGATATGGAGTATGTAGGCGTCGACGACGAGGGCGTCGTCCAGCTTGAGCTTCAGGGCGCCTGCGCCGGCTGCCCTATGAGCGCACTGACCCTGTCCATGGGTATCGAGCGTATCCTCAAGGAGCATGTGCCCGGCGTTACCCGTGTTGAGCAGATCAATGCCTCCGGCGAGACCGACGATCTGTACGACGAGTACGCGCCGTTCTAAGATCCGAAAGCTGCGGACGGCATACTCCGCATAGACGTTACGCCCAAATATGCGGCTGCGAGCGCAAGGCCCGCGGCCGCATTTGTATGTAGGGAGCAGGGGGACCGATATGCTCAACGACCTCTACCATATGCTTGATCCCGTCGCCATTTCGGCGGGGCCCATCACCATCTACTGGTACGGCTTGGCCTATGTGGTCGGGGCTTTGCTCACGGCGGTCGTCATGTATCGCACGCAGTGCCGTTGGGGTTTTGACATTACGGTCGACGACCTGACGAGCGTCGTGGTCGGCGTGGTCTTTGGCCTTATCATTGGCGCCCGCCTGTTCTACGTCATTTTCTACGGCGACGGCTACTACTGGACGCATCCGCTCGAGATCTTTGCCACCAACGAGGGCGGCATGAGTTTTCATGGTGGCCTGGTGGGCGGCATCATCGGCGGCGTGCTCGTGTGCCGCATGTACAAGCTCGATGCGTGGACTTTGGCAGACCTCGCGGTCATCGGTGCTCCGCTGGCCCTGTGCCTGGGGCGCTGCGCCAACTTTGTCAACGGCGAGCTGTGGGGCAAGCTGACCGATCTGCCCTGGGGCGTGATCTTTGGCGGCACCGCGGGCGATATGCCGCGCCATCCATCCCAACTCTACGAGGCATTTCTCGAGGGCATCGTGCTCTTCTGCATTCTGCAGGTGCTCAGCCGCAAAAAACCGCTGCTGCCCCAGGGTACGTTTATGGGTGTGTTTGTGATGGGTTACGGCATCGTCCGCTTCCTCATTGAGTTTGTGCGCGTACCCGATGCCCAGCTGGGCTATCTGCTGGGCGGCGTCATCACCATGGGTCAGCTACTGAGCCTGCCACTCGTGATTGCGGGCCTGGCGCTCATCATCTTTGCCCTTCGTCGCGACCGTCCCCAGCGCATCTACCTCGACGTCTAGCCACCACATGCCACCGCAAAGGGGCAGGCACCTTGGTGGTGGTTTTGCCGGGCAACGACGACAGAACCGTAACGTTTCCCCAGATAAAACCTGCCAAAATAAACCTGTCCCTTTTTGGCAGGTTTCTAGAAAGGCTATTCGGACTGTGAAGGATTCCGACCTCTCCGCAACGGCTGCGCGTGACGCCGCCCGCATCGTTTGGTTTAAGCGCTATCCCGCCAAACAGACGCTCATCGCATTTTTGCTCGCCCTGCTGGCGACCACGGCGTTTTCCATCGATCCCGCCCCGGTGTCGAGCAACGCGGTCCTGGCGATCGATCCCAAGGCGACGGGCGCACTCTACGTGTGCTACGAGGTGCTTCTCTCGTTTGCCGGCCATACCGACGCAGTGATGCTGCTCGCGCTTGCCTGTTTGCTCGCACTGCCGTTTCGCTATGTGTTCTTTGGCCGCGGTGACGCTTGGCGCCCGTCGGTCGTGCTGCCATCGCTGTTCTTTGCCGTTTGCATGGTGTTCGGCCGTAGCTACGACCTCACCGATTCGGCTGAGATTGTGCTGGGCGACAAGGCACGCGTTATCTGCGCCTGGATTGGTGGCGCGGGCTGGATGCTTCTGGCGATTGTGGCCTTCTATCTGGCTTTTGAGTTTTTGGATTGGTTGGGCTCCCGCCGCATTCCGTTTTCGGAGGCGCATTTTGGCCGCGTGTGGCGTGTTGTCCACGCCGTGCTCTCGGTTCATCCCTTTGTCGGGCCGTTTCTTGTGCTCATGATTGTCTGGGCGCCCACGCTTATCGCCTCGCTGCCCGGCCTCTTTATGGGAGACACGGGCGCGCAGGTCCGCCAATGGTTCAACTACCCCAACGGCACGAGCGATTACCTACGCCTGCTTAACCCCAACGTGCTACTCAACGGACATCATCCGGTGGTGCACACGGCCATCATCGGCTCGTGTGTGCAGCTGGGGCTTTCGCTATTTAACAGCGCCAATGCGGGCCTTGCCATCTACACTTGTGCCCAATTCGTCATCACCGCCGCCTGCATGTCCTATTCCATATCGTCGCTGCGCAAGCTGGGCGTGAGCCTGCCGGTCCGCGGCGTCATCTTGCTGTTCTTTGCGTTTATGCCGATGTTCTCCAACTACGCGGTGCTGCTGACCAAAGATGTACTTTTTGCCGATGCGTTTTTGGTACTGCTCGTTCAGACCGTCAAGCTCGTGGCATGTGGCCTACCCCGTCGCGATGCCAATGCCGAGCGTGCGGGCGAACAGAAGCCCGTGCTCTTTGCGCGCCATGACTGGCTGTTGCTCGTGCTGGGTGCCATGGGTTCCACGTTTTTGCGCAATGGCGGCCTGGTCTTTCCGTTGGCGGCCTGCGTGATTGCGGCGGCGTTTTGCGCCTGGGATGTACATGTCGCTCGTCGTGCGGCTAAGCAGATGGGCACCACGGTCTCATGCGCCACGTCGCGCTTCCGCTGGGTCGGCGTGCTCGCAGTGCTTGCTCTCTGCCTTGTCTCCAACATGTATTTCACCAAGGTATTTATGCCGGCGCACGATATCACACCGGGCTCCAAGCGCGAGATCCTCTCGATTCCGTTTCAACAGACGGCACGCTTCGTCCAAAAGCACGATGGCCTCAACTCGGGCGTCAACCCCACGGTTAAGGAGGACGGCACCATCGTGGAAGCTCCCTGCGACGGCTTGGTGACCGATGAGGAGCGCGCTGTGATCGATCGCGTGCTTAAGTACGAGAACCTGGGCCGTCGCTACAACCCCGACAAGTCGGATGCCGTCAAAAACTGCTTCAATGAGTACGCCTCACAGGAGGACATCAAGGCCTATTTTGAGGTGTGGGCCCAGATGTTCAAAAGGGACCCCGAGTGCTATATCTCGGCGCTCGTCAATAACTACTACGGGTACTTCTACCCGAGCGCTCGCGATGCGTGGGTCTACAGCACCGCGCGCAGTGCCGAGATCATGGCGAAGCCCGATAACCTCAAGTACTTTGACTTCCATCCGGTCGATAGCAAAGTTGTGCGCTGGTGCGACCACCTGATTAACCTGTACCGCGTGGCGGTGCAGCGCATCCCGTTTATCTCGCTCACCATGAGCTCGGCCACCTATGTGTGGATCATGGTCGTCGTGGTGGTTTACCTGTTGCGCCGCCATTCATGGCGCGCGCTGGCCATCTGGATACCGCTGCTGGGCGTGCTCGCCGTGTGCCTGATCGGTCCATGTAACGGCTCGACCTACATGCGCTACCTGTACCCGGTCATCGCCTGCATGCCTTTTGCCATCGGTGCCACGATCACCCGCAGCGACTTCCTCTGGTCCTAACTTGGCGCATTGGGGTCAGGTTACTTTGCACCAAAGGCTTGCATCATCACGACGCCTTCATTTTGGGGTTTATCTTGCAGGCCGGTAGGTATATCATAACGACGTTTGTTTATATTGCCCGAGCATCCACGCTGGGCTTTAGGTCGAAACCGATAGGAGACACGTATGTCCGGACACTCTAAGTGGGCCACAACCAAGCATCGTAAGGGCGCGCAGGACGCCAAGCGTTCCGCCCTCTTCTCCAAGCTCAGCCGCAACATCACCGTTGCTGCCCGTCTCGGCGGCGACCCGCTGCCCGAGAACAACGCCAGCCTCGCCGCTGCCGTCGCCAAGGCCAAGGCTCAGTCCATGCCTAAGGACAAGATCAAGTCCGCTATCGATAAGGCCTTTGGTTCGGGTGCCGACGCCGCCGTCTACGAGAACATTGTGTACGAGGGCTACGGTCCCGCCGGTGTCGCCGTCTACGTCGACTGCCTGACCGACAACCGCAACCGCACCGCTGCCGACGTCCGTTCCGCCTTCTCCCACGCTGGTGGCAACCTGGGCACCTCCGGCTCCGTTGCCTTCCAGTTTGAGCGCAAGGGTCAGATCGTCGTCGCCAAGGAGATCCTGGACGAGAACGCCAAGAAGGAGACCATGATCGCCAACGGTGCTGCCGGTGACGAGGATGAGTTCATGATGGCCATCGCCGAGGCCGGTGGCGAGGACTACGAGGACGCCGGCGAGGAGTGGATCGTCTGGACTACTGCCAACGAGGTCATGGCTGTCTCCAAGGCGCTCGAGGAGCAGGGCGTCCAGGTCAAGGGCTCCGAGACCACCATGGTCCCGACCACCCCGACCGAGGTTTCTGGCACCGACGCCAAGAAGGTTCAGCGCCTCATCGACCGTCTTGAGGAGCTCGACGACGTCCAAGATGTTTACAGCACCATGGACATGACCGACGAGGTCATCGCTGCCCTCGAGGAGGAGTAGCGCCCGCACGGATTGAGCCGTGCATATCTGGGCATAATGAAGCGAGCATGCAAGCCTCGTGGAATAGATGAGCCGGATCCGCGTGCAATGAGGCACCGGACCCGGCTCTTTTATAATGATGCGAATCGTTTTGCATTCTGTGGATCGAGATTTGAAGGGAGCGCTGCATGCGCGTGCTCAAACGAGCCCTGGCGATCGTGTATCTTGCCGCCGCCGTCGTGGCGCTGGGTACGTTGGTCTGCCAGTTTTGGGGGCCATATACCTATCGCTTTATGCTGCTGATGCGCGATCCGCTGCCTCGCATCGTTGTTACGGCGTGCGGCGGCGTCGTGGCGCTCGGCGTGCTCGTGGGTTTCTTCCGCCTGATGTTTGCTCGTCGCGAGCCGTCCTGCGTGCATCCGGCGGGGGAGCGCAATATCGAGGTCACGCTCGCTGCCCTCTCCTCGTGTGCTCGCACCGCGGCAGAGCGCGACGACCGAGTGATGGTAGAGCATGTCGAGGCACGCGTGCAGGGCTCCGACGAATCGCGCGTCCGTTTTAAGGTCGACGCCATCGCGCTCGACGACCGGGATGTGGCCTCCCTTGCGGCCGCGATGCAGCAACGTATCGAGGAGGCCTGCGACACTATGCTCGGCACGCCGGGCACGATCGCACGCGTTCGTTTTTTGCCGTCCAAGACTACCGTCCAGACCGTGGAGGTTTCCGGTGAGTGATACCAATCAAGACAAGACCGTCCGCACTCCGCGCCTGACCATCGATCAGAGCGCTGCGCCGGCAGGCGAGGTCGTCGATCCCAAGGTGGAGGGTGCCGAGTCGCATGACGCGGTCGCCGATGATTTTGATGAGGCCATGGGTCTCATCAAGGGTACGGGGGCAGCCATCTGGAGCTATGCCGTCCGTCATCCCAACACCACGCTCGGAGCCGTCGCTGGTTTTGTGCTCGCCGTGCTTGTGCTCACGCTCGGCCTGTGGGATACGCTCGTCATCGCTTTCTTTGTGCTGATCGGCGCCGTGATTGGCCAGATCCGCGACGGCGAGAACGGGATCGTCAACTTCTTCGGCCGTCTGTTTAGCGGTCGCTAGCATGTATTCGACCGCCGCGTGTGCGGTGGGCATAAGGAGGAACCATGGCTTTTAACACGAAGGTCGATGTGGCCGATACCGAGCTCGAGGCGGACGAGACCGTCGTCGCCGAGGCCGAGGACGTAACGCTCGAGGACGAGGCGCTCGTCGAGGCCGAACCCGCCGACGATGCGGACGAGGATGATGAGGAAGCGGACGAGTCCGAGGATTCGCTGACCTATTCCAACGGTGTGATCGAGAAGATCGTCGCCATGGCCACCCGCGAGGTACCGCACGTCCTGGGCATGAAGGGCAACCTCATGCACTTTGTGCAGGAGCAGTTCGGTGCCGAGAATCTGACCAAGGGCGTGACGGTCGAGGTCACCGATGACAACCGTGTGGTCGTCAACATTTCCGTCATTATCGAGTACGGCGCCTACGCGCCCGCGATTTTCGACGACGTTAAGGCGCGCGTGACCGAGCGTCTGGCTGCGATGACCGGCCTTGAGGTGGCAGGCGTTAACCTGCGCATCGAGGATGTCATCACCCCCGAGGAGTACGAGCACCGCACCAACCAGCACGAGTAACCTACCAAAAAGGGATGTTTATTTTGGCAGGTTTTATCTGCGAAAACGTCAAACGGCCGGTCGCACGGATGTATGTGCGGCCGGCCGTTATTTGTATGCCCCCGATGTAGGCATACCGCTCGTCTAACTAGGGGTTGCAATCGTCGCGTTCCGCGTTACCCTAATGGGCGCATTGTTTCCAAATTGTTAACGAGGGGTTGCCGTAATGGCTGACGAGCACGAAACAGAAAGCCAGGCATGGGCGATTGAGGCTGCCGCGGCAGAGGCGGCATCGCGAGCTGCCGAGGAGGTACATCGTCCTCCCGTGGTGCCGATGGAGCGCGTGGTCGATCGCACCGATATCGAGCGCGGTGAGCGTGCCGGCCAAAAGCGCAGCCAGGAGCCAGGCTTCCCGCGCTTTTTCGCCGAGCTCAATCTGGGCCTGATTCTTACGGCCTTTGCCATCGTTGCGTTTAAAACCCCTAATCACTTTGCTTTTGGCGGCACCTCGGGCGTGTCGGTCATTCTGTCCACGCTGTTCCCGACCCTGCCCGTCGGCGTCTTTATGTGGATTATCAACGCGGTTCTCGTCGTTTTGGGCTTTATCTTTTTGGAGCGCAAGGCAATCCTGTGGAGCGTCTTCGCCTCGTTTGCACTGTCCGCCTATGTTTCGCTGTTTGAGCTCTTTATCCCGACCGATATCTCGATGACGGGCGATATGTGGCTTGACCTGTGCTTTGCCGTGATTCTGCCGGCGCTCGGCAGCGCCATCGTCTTTGATATCGGCGCCTCGACGGGCGGCACGGATATCCTCGCTATGATCCTCAAGCGCCGCACCACGCTCGAGATTGGCCGCGCACTGCTGTTGGTCGATATCGGCATCGTGACCATCGCGGCCTTTTTGTATGGCCCGCGTGTCGGCCTGTATTGCGTGCTCGGCCTGTTTGCCAAGACGCTCGTGGTCGACAAGGCCATCGAGAGCATTCACCTTCGTAAGGTCTGCACGGTCATTTGTTCCGAGTCCCTTAAGGTCGAGGAGTTTATCGTCAAGCATCTCAATCGTACGGCGACTATCAGTCGTGGCTACGGTGCCTTCTCGGGCAAGTGCGTGACGGTGATCATGAGCGTGCTGAGCCGTCGCGAGGCCGTGCAGCTGCGCCGCTATGCGCGCGAGGTCGATCCGGGTGCCTTTATTACGATTGTCGACAGCTCCGAGATCGTCGGCAAGGGTTTCCGCGGAACGAACTAACGCGGACGCACTCATCAAACAATCCAAAAGCGCCTCACGCGTTGCAAATACGTCATCTAAGAGTATTTGTCCCCACATTGGGCGATAATGATGCCAAAGACATCGTTTGCGATCCAGGTGATTCGCTCAAGATACGAAGGGATGATTTCGATGTTCTGTTCGCAGTGTGGCGCTCCTATGGGCGATAACGACAAGTTCTGCGGTGTGTGCGGCGCTCCTAATGCCGGTGCTGCAGCTTCCGCGCCTCAGGGTCAGCCTCAGCCTCAGCAGTTTGTCCCTCAACCTGCCATGAACGTACCCAAGGGCTGCACGGCTCAGGCGTTTGAGGATATGACCAAGACTCCGGGCGTGCTGCAGCGCGTGTGCCAGATTGCCTTTTTGCCGGCGCTTATCTGTGTCGTGTCGGTACTCGTTCTGTTCATCCCCGTTATCGGCGGTATTGCGGCTGCCATCGGCTTTTTGGCAGCTTGCATTGCGAGCGTGTGCGGTTCCGGCTTTGGTATTGAGTGGGGCCGTGATCTTTCGCTCAAGGTCGATGACGGCATGGACCGTCCACTCATGCGTTCCACGTCGTTTGGTCTCGGAGTCTTTTCGAGCGTTATTTCGGTCGTGCTCGAGGTTATCGCTGCCATTCCCGTTATCGGTGTAGTGCTTTCGCTGGTGGAGAGCGTGGTAATTGGCGCCGCAGGCTCGTATTCGTATTACGGCTCTTATGCGCTCGAAGCTGCGCTGTTTGGCTCGCTTGGCCTGCTTGTCCTGGCTATGATTGCCACGGCAGTCTTGGGGGTCTTCTTTAAGATGTTCGCCGACATTGCCGTGATGCACTTTGCGGTGACCGGGCGCGTCGAGAGCGCGTTTTCGCTCGATAAGGTCTGGGCGGCCTTTAAGCACAACAAGACCAAGCTGTTCTGTGCTTCGTTCCTTCCCGAGTTTTTGACGGGCTTGGTCGCCAACGTTGTCACATGGATCTTGACGGCCGTCTTTGGCGCCATTGCCTCTGTCGGTATGTATAGCTACTACTATCGTCCTACGGGTATTGAGGCGCTTGTTACCGGCGGTGGCGTCACGCTCGTGCTGTTCTTGGTGCTGGTCGCTTTCGTCACCGTATTTCTTACGGTCTTTGGAAAGATGCTCAAGCACCGTGCCGTTGGCTATTGGGCCGCACGTTATGCAAGCGAGTGGGCCGATGAGGACAAGGACGACGTCCTGACTTTTGTATTGCCCTTCGAGAAGAAGTCCGCTCCCTCGGGTTACAGTGCTCCGGATGTCGCGCCTGAGCCCGGGCCCAAGCCTGAGCCGGCACCTGCACCCGCTCCCGCGACCGAGCCTGAGCCGGCGACCGAGCCTGAGACGGCATCTGAGCCCGAGCCTGCGCCTGAGCCTGGGCCTGAGCCGGCACCTGCACCTGAGTCGGCGTCCGAGCCAAGCTCCGACGAGGACCCTCAGGACGAGTAGCCATGCTGCCTGCCATTTGGGGATGGGGTAGAAATGGTAGAAATAGCGCTTGACAAATGAGCGGGGGCGGACGTTTCGAAACGTCCGCCCCCGCTTTGCTATAGCCAGACTGTTATGGATGGGCGTGACGACTACTCGCCGTGCTTATCCTCGTGACGAGCGGCGGCGCGGGCTTCGTGGATGCCCCTGATCGCGGCATGGCGGGCCGTGCGGGCATCATGGATGGCGTCACGAGCCTCGGCGGTCGTCGCCTTGGCAGAGCGCAACTTGGCGGCCAGATCGGGGTTGGTTTCGGCGACCGCGGTGATCGCGGGGCCGTCGAGCTCCTCTTGCGTGGGCTCGGCCAAAAAGTCGATAGCATACTGGGCGGCCACCATGGAGCCCTTTGCCAGCACGGTCTCGTCGATCTTGTAGAAGCAGGAATGTTGGGCGTACGTGGCGCCAATTTTGGGGTTACGCGTACCTACAAAGGCGAGCACGCCCGGCACGCGGCGCAGGTACTCCGAAAAATCCTCGCCCGAAAGCGTGCCACGGTAATGGCCTTGACCGGTGGGGCCCAGGCACTTGATTACGGCCTGACGGCAGCGCTCGCTCGAAGCTGCGTCGTTTTCGACCTTGTAGTTGGCGATGGTGTAGTCGGTGAGCTCTGCCTCGGCGCCCAGAGCTGCTGCGGTATGCTCCACGATGCGTCGCATAAGCTCCGGCATTTCCTCGTGGGTCGAATCGCCGTAGGTGCGCACCGTGCCGGCGAGGTAGGCCGTGCCGGCGATAACGTTGCGCGCGGTGCCGCCGTGCAGCTCGCCGACGGTGATGACAGCCGGCTCGTAGGGGCTGATCTCGCGCGAAACGATGGTCTGCAGGGCGTTGACGATCTCGGCGGCAACCATAACGGCGTCGTGGCCGCGCTGGGGCATGGCGCCGTGGCATGAGGTGCCGCGGACGTCGATGCGGAACCAGTCGGTATTGGCCATGCGCGGGCCGGGCTCGCAGCTTACGGTGCCGGCGTCGACCTCGCTCCAGATGTGCGCGGCGTAGGCACCATCGACGCCGTCGAGCACGCCCGTGCCGATCATGAGTTTCGCGCCCTGACCGTTTTCCTCACTGGGCTGGAAGACGATGCGGACCTCGCCGTGGATGTCGTCGGTCATATGGCGCAGGATTTGCAGCGTGCCGAGCATCATGGCGATGTGGCAGTCGTGGCCGCAGGCGTGCATGCAACCCTCGTTGACGCTGGCGAACTCCTCGCCGGTCTGCTCGGTGACGGGCAGGGCGTCGATATCGGCGCGCAGCAGGATACGGCGGCGCGGCGTGCCGTCCTCGCGGTAGGCATCGGGCGCGGTACCGCGAAGCGTTGCCACCAAGCCTGTCTTGAGCGGACGCTCGTAGGGGATATTCATGGCGTCGAGCTGGTTGGCGATGTCGGAGGTTGTGCGCTCCTCGGCAAGGCTCAGCTCCGGATGCTTATGGAAGTGCCGACGCTGCTTGATGATATAGGGCTCAAACTCGGCGGCGATATCTCGGATGGCCGCGGTGACGTCGTCTGCCGCGCGAGCCTCGGTCGCCGCCATAATCTGCTGTGCCTTGGTCTTCGTCATGATCGATTTGCTCCTTGCTGGGTTGATCGCAAAATCGTACAGGCTCTCTCCAGTATGCCACCTGCCGCTAGGGCTGGCAAAGCTGCCGTTTGCCGCTTGGCATTTTGTAACCGAGACGGGGGAGTACACTCGGGGGTGTTGAATTTCCTGCCAGAGATGGGGATGCCCATGCAACATATCGATCGGATTATCCGCTCCAAGAACGTCTTTACCGCGCAAGACGGCATCGATACTGCTCGTGAGCTGGCGATTGCCATCGCAGGTGACCGTATCGTCGCAGTCGGCAAGCCCGATGACGTGATCGCCGCCGCTCCCGCCGCCACGCCGGTTCTCGACTACGGCGAGCAGTTTGTCTGCCCCGGTTTCCATGACGCTCATCTGCACTTCTTCCATACCTCGGTCGGTTCCTCGCCGTACATGCTCATGGATATGGGCACGTCCGAGGCGGCGCTGGTACAGCACGCGCTCGAGTTTTCCCAGGACCTGCCCGACGACGCTTGGGTTGTGACGCAGGGCTGGCGCGACTACCGTTGGGACCCGCCCGAGCATCCTACCAAGGCGTCGCTCGATGCGGCATTCCCCGATCGTCCCTGCGTTATGTACTCGGGCGACGGCCACACGCTGTGGCTCAACAGCCGCGCACTCGAGGCGCTCGGCGTCACGCGCGACAGCGAGCCGCCGGCGGGCGGCAGCTACGACAAGGACGCAAACGGCGAGCTCACGGGCATTGCTCACGAAGCGGCTGCCATGCAGCTGTTGCCGCGCTGTCTTGAGTGGCTGGGCGAAGATCGCATCGCAAGCGCTTACGCCGATCAAATGAGGCGCATGGCCGAGCAGGGCATCACCTCGATCTGCGATATGTCGCTCATGCCCATGCCGGGCTGCGATTTTATCCGCGACGATGTCTACGACAAACTGCAGACGGCCGGCAAGTTGGGCATTCGTGCCCATCTGTTCCCCACGCTGCTGGATGACCAGTCGCGTCTAGAAGAGCTTCAGGTGCGTTACGCGAACAACGTGCTGCTTTCGGCGCCGGGTTTTAAGCAGTTCTTCGATGGCGTGTCGAGTGAACACACGGCATATCTCGCCGAGCCCTATACCAATCCGCGCTTCCCGGGCGACCAGGGCCGTCTGACAGTCCCGGCTGAGCGCATGCGAAAATTGGTTCTGGCGGCTGCGGAGCGCGGTCACACCGTGCGCATCCACGTTATTGGTGACGGTGCGATTCATGCCGCGCTGGATATCTTCGAGGAAGCAGCCGACCTGTACGGCCTGCCCCAGCACGGCCATAACACGCTCGAGCACCTGGAGAACCTTCTGCCCGAGGACATCGACCGCCTGCGCAAGCTCAACGTGGTTGCTTCGAGCCAGCCCTGCCACATTACACTCGACCCGGGTGGACCGGAGCGCGATCTGGGCCTGGAGCGCAGCCGCATCATGTGGCCGTTCGCAACCTATAAGCAGCGCGGCATTCGCCAAGCCTTCGGTACCGACAGCCCTATCACGCCCGTTACCAGCATGAACGTGCTCTACACGGCCATCACGCGCCAAGACCCCAAAAGCCACTGGCCCAAGGGCGGCTGGCTTCCCAGCGAGCGCATCGACGCGGCTACAGCCCTGCGCAACTACACCCTGGGCAGCGCTTACGCGGCAGGTGACGAGCAAAACCTCGGCAGCCTGGAGCCCGGCAAATACGCCGACCTGGTAGTCCTGGACCAAAACCCGCTCACCATTGACCCTCAAGAGCTCCAGGTCACCAAGGTTCAGGCTACCTACCTGGCAGGCAACTTAATCTACGAGCGCTAGCCCCACATCCCACCCCTCAGTTGCGGTGAAATAGTCCCTAAAATCGGCCTTCAAGCCCAAAAACAGGAACTATTCCACCGCAACTTAAAAGAGCGTGTCCCAACAACGTGCCCCTATCTTGTGCATTCCATCCGCATCGCCATTTTGCTGCACTGACCTTTCTGAATGTCGGGCCCGAATTAGTTAACCTGCCTCCCGTGTGGCTCCGGAGGGGCGGGGCATAAGGTTTATCGCGAGTTCCGCACGAGCCGAAGGCCACTTAATGTGGCCTTCGTGCGAGCAGGACCTGTCTCTTATACACATCTGACGCTGCCGACGA
>CABSNF010000044.1 GCA_902478995.1 uncultured Collinsella sp. | reverse complement strand
CGTGGGCTCGGAGATGTGTATGAGAGACAGACGTCCGAGCCTGCAAGCGAGCAGGAGACGCCCGCCGCCGAGCGGGCTGCTGCCGCCGAGACCGTCGCGCCCGCGCCCGAGGCCACGCCCGCAGCCACCGAGGCCGCATCGGAGTCCAATGACCGCCTGGCCGCCATGATGCGCCGCAGCGCCCGCCGCGAGGAAGCCTACGTGCCCACCTCGCAGCTCCGCCGCTTCACCCTGCCCGATTCGGCGCCCATCATGCGCCGCGTCATGGGCTTTCTGTCCGACCAGGCCCGCACACTCATCCATGCCGGCGTGTCGCGCGACCGCATCTGCATTGATCCTGGCCCGGGCTTTGGTAAGTCGGCTAACGAGGACATCGTCATCCAGCGCGAGACTGCCAAGATGGCGTCACTGGGCTATCCGCTCGTGTGCGCCGTGTCGCGCAAGCGCTTTGTGGGCGCCGTCTCGGGCGTGACCGAGGCCGCCGAGCGCGATGCCGCTACGTTTGGCGTGTGCCTGGGCGCCATCCAGGCCGGTGCCAACATCGTGCGCGTGCACGACGCCGCGGGTTTTGCGCAGTTCCTGAACGGCTACTGGGCGGTTGCCAAGCCACAGCCGCGCCGCGCGTTTGTGGCCGTGGGCTCCAACCTGGGGCATCGCTGCGACAACATTCGCGCCGCACGCGAGATGATCGCCGAGATTCCACTCACCTGCGTGTCCAACTCCTCCAAGATCTACGAGAGCGAGCCGGCCTACGAGACGCGCCAGGACGCGTTTGCCAACGCCGTCATCGAGATCAAGACCGAGCTGGCGCCGCTGGTGCTGCTCGACGAGCTCATGAAGATCGAGGCCGAGCTGGGGCGCGACCGCTCCAAAAAGGCCAAGGCCAACGGTCCGCGTACCATCGACCTGGACCTGCTGTGGATGGACGGCGAGACCCACGGCGGCAAAAAGCTGCGCCTGCCGCATCCGCTCATTGGCGAGCGCGACTTCGTGCTGGTGCCGCTCGAGGACTTGATGCACGACCCGGCGCGGTTTTTCCGCTACAACGGCGTCGAGGTCAAGGAGCCCGAGGACCGCGTGGGCCATATCGTGGGCGAATTGGGGCGTATGTAGATGATCGAGATGAACGCTGTTGCCGCCGGTACCGAGCTTGACGCCGCGCGCGACGCGGGCCGCGAGGGTGTGTCCGCGGGCTGGTGCGCTTGGAGCGCGGGCGAGGCGTCGTTGACGTTTTCGCTGGTCGTGCGTCCGGATGTGAACATGCATGCCTTCCACGGCCTGCCGTTTGTGGCTGCGATGGGCATGATGGACGCGCTCGTGGGCACGGCTTCGACGCCGGGGTTGGGCCTTGCCGGTAAGGTGGGTATCCAGTGGCCGAGCGATATCGTGTGCGGTGCGCCTGCGTTTGAGACGTCGCTCGCGCGTGTTGCCGTGAACGGCGGTGCCGGTGCTGCGGGCATGTTCGGTGCCGTGACGGTGGATATTGAGCGTTCGGCGCTGGGCGAGCTTGGTGTGGACGTGGCTGACGAAGCGCTGGTCGAGGAGTTGGCCGCCGCCGTGCTGACCCGTGTGGACACCTGGGCGGTTGTTGCCAACACGCCGCAGGGCGCTGCCGGTCCGCTGGCCCCCGTGTTGGGCGAGTACTTCGACATGGTGCCGCTGCTGGGCCGCCAAGTTGCGGCGGTGTCGCCCAACGGCTTGCCGCTTGCGGTCGGTGTGTTTGCGGGCCTGGACATCTGGGGTCGCGCGACCATTAAGACCGATGCCGGCGAGCAGGAGTTTCCGCCCGAGGCCGTGCGCATTCGCGGGCTGTAGCGCGGGGCGTTCGCGCCCAAAGATAGACATGACAACAAGACCCTCCTCGGCCTGTGCCGGGGAGGGTTTCGCCTATCTGGGGAATGGGTTGCCAGCGCCCTATTCCTCAAAACTGAAAAATTTTCGTTTTTGAGGAATAGAATTAAGGCAGCTCGGTCTTTCGCGAGGTATATTCGCTATAGAGCCTATTCCTCAAAACTGAAAATTTTTCAATTTTGAGGAATAGCGATAAAAGACCGCGAGGAGGCCCCAATGAAACTCATCAATAGAACGTCATATATGGACACGTTGACGAGCCTTATTGGCGTGCCGGACATCAAGGTCATCACGGGCATCCGTCGTAGCGGTAAATCAAAATTGCTCGAGGCCCTCCGCGATTACGTGGAGGCAAATCTGTCCAATTCGAATGTCATCCATATCAACTACAACCTCGATGAGTTCGAGAATCTGCTCGAGTATCACGCGCTGCTCGCCTATGTAAAAGAGCATCGAGTGTCCGGCAAACAAAACTTTCTGCTTATCGATGAAGTTCAGATGTGCGACGGTTTTGAGCGTGCGATCAACAGCCTCCACGCATCCGAGCAGTACGACATATTCATTACCGGATCGAATGCCTTTTTGCTGTCGAGCGATCTGTCGACGCTCTTTACGGGGCGTACGTTTGAGATCGAGGTTTTCCCATTCTCGTTTGAGGAGTATCGACTCTATGGCGACGAGGGCGAGGTCGACCGCGACTTCGATGAGTACGCGAGAACCGGCGGTATGTCCGGCTCCTACCCTTATCCACTGCAGGAGCAGCGTTATCAATATCTCTCCAATGTCTTCAAAACGCTCATCGTGAGAGATATCGTGCAGCGGCATAACGTGAGAAACGAATCGGCGCTGCTGCGCATTGCCGATTACATGATGGACAACGTATCCAACATAACGTCGGCACGTAACATTACGGATATTTTGAACGCGGATGGGCTAAAGATAACGAACAAGACGGTCGGCACGTACATGGGGTACCTGTGCGATGCGTTTGCCTTCTATAAAGTTCGTCGGTACGACATTCGCGGCAAAAAATACCTTAAGAGCGGCGAGAAGTACTATCTGGCGGACCATGCGTTTAAATATGCGCTTCTTGGTACACGTGATATGGATTGGGGACGCGTATACGAGAACATGGTGGCAATCGAGCTGCTGCGTCGCGGATACGAGGTATACGTCGGCGTGCTCTATAAAAAGGAAATAGACTTTGTAGCAATCAAGCGGAGCGAGAAACTCTACATTCAGGTGAGCGACGACATCAGCTCGGATAAGACATTTGAACGCGAGATTTCGCCACTGCTGAGCATTGGCGATGCGTATCCCAAGATGATTCTTGCCCGCACGCATCACGAGGCCACGGATCGCGACGGAGTGCAGATCGTGGACCTGGCGAGGTGGTTGTGCGGCGAGGCGTAGCGGAAAGCCTATTCCTCAAAACTGAAAATTTTTCGATTTTGAGGAATAGGGCCGATGCGTTGCCTAGTTCGCCGCTCGCGCTCGTGCTCGACTTAAGCCCCTGTCCTATCCCAGCTCCTGCATGCGGCGGTAGATTTCGCAGATACCCTTGATGGTGAGCTGTCCGTCGACCACGTCGAAGGCATCGGTCGAATCGGCGACGATGCTGGCGAGACCGCCCGTGGCGATAACGGTGGCATCCTCGCGGCCCAGCTCGCGCTTCATGCGCGCGACCAGGCCCTCAGCCATGGCGGCGGCGCCCGTTACGGCGCCGACCTTGATGCACTCCTCGGTATCGCGGCCGATGGCGTGCTCGGGCGCCTCGAGCGGCACGCTGGCGAGCTTGGCGGCACGGGCGGCAAGCGCGTCCATGGAGATGCGAATGCCCGGCGCGATCGCTCCGCCAATGTAATAACCGTCCTCATCGATGACGTCGATATTGGTCGCGGTGCCAAAGTCCACCACGATCGCCGGCGCGCCATAGAAGGTCTCGGCAGCGACGGCGTTGGCGATGCGGTCGGCACCAACGGCCTGGGGGCGCGCCGCCCGCAGCTTGGTTACGGCGGCCGTCTGCGGCCCGATGACGATGGCGTCCGCGGCAATGCGGTCGGCCACGGCGTGCCACTCGCGCGAGAGCTGCGGCACCACGCCCGCAAAGGCGATCGCGTCGACCGCATCGAGCGAAAGGCCGTACATCTTAAAGAAACCCATCAGGCGCACATGGATCTCGTCGGCGGTATAGGAGCGGTCGGTGGGCATGCGCCACGACTGCACCAGCTCGTCTCCGTCAAACAGGCCCATGGCCGTCTGCGTGTTTCCCATATCGATAGCGAGCAGCATGTCTACTCCCGGTGTCGGCATAAAAGGACGCGCACCATTGTATACGTGCCGTCGACGGCGCTCGGCTGCGATTCGTTTACGGTGATAGGGGCTGAGGGGTTTAAATATGAAGGAATTATGCTCTACAAGATTTTCCTTGCCGTTTACCGAACTCCCGCGTAATATTCTTTCTTGCGCACATGAGGCGCCCAGACATTGCGGGGTGGAGCAGTCTGGTAGCTCGCCGGGCTCATAACCCGGAGGTCGTAGGTTCAAATCCTGCCCCCGCGACCAAGAACTTGCAGCTCGTCGGCCTAGTCGGCGAGCTTTTTTGTTATTCCGGGATCGTTTCTTCGGTTCAATTCTCGGCCTCTCAAACAAAATCTCGATCTGTAACATCTAGACCCGATTTGGGCGGCTAGGTGTTACAGATCGAGATATACCGGTGGGTTGGGTCGTGTTTGTCTAAATCTGTAACACGAGGGACGGATTTTGCCGAGTTGTTGTTACAGATTGAGATTTTCTAGCAGGCGGGTTTGGTTTGTCTCGATCTGTAACAGGTAGGGGTCAAAAGTGGGCCTAGCTGTTACAGATTGAGATTGTTGAGGTTGGGTCGAGGGGAATATCTCGATCTGTAACAGTAAGACCCGGTTTTGCCGAGTAGATGTTACAGATTGAGACAAACCGACGGGCCGCCCGCCCCATCCACCTGCCGCCGCCTGCTATCCGCCGATTTCCGTTGCGCTGCCGCACTCCCATGCCATATCCTTTAGACAACTACGCGGCATCATCGCCGCCGCGCCTACAAGAGAGGAATGTCCATGACCGCACTTGCATCCAAGCTGCTCCAGCCCATTACGGTTGGCCCCCTTGAGCTCAAGAACCGCATAATGTTCCCGCCGCTGACCACCGGCTACGAGGAGCGTGACGGTTCCATTGGCGAGCGCAGCCTGGCTTTTTACGAGCGCCTGGCCCGTGGCGGCGTGAGCTACATCGTCATCGGCGACGTCGCTCCCGTCATGACCGCGAGCCCCACGCCCAAGCTGGCGACTGACGCCCAGATCCCCACGTTTAAGGCGCTGGCCGACGCCGTCCACAAGCACGGTGCCAAGGTCGCGCTGCAGCTGTTCCACCCCGAGTACGACGTGCCCGGTGTCGGCCGCATGGTCATGGGTTCCATGGCTGCCGCCAAGGCCGCGCAGGAGGCCAAGGCCGCCGGCGACGAGGAGACCTTTGCCGCCAAGATGGCCGAGTCCAACGAGATCCGCAAGCAGGCCTACGCCAAACTGCACCACGACATGCAGCACTTTGTGAACGAGGCCACCGTGGAGCAACTCACCCAGATCAAGGAGGCCATTGCCGCCTCGGCCGCCCGCGCGCAGCAGGCTGGCATCGACGCCATCGAGGTCCACGGCGACCGTCTGGTGGGCTCGCTGTGCTCCGCGATCCTCAACAAGCGCACCGACGAGTACGGTGGCTCGTTCGAGAACCGCGTTCGCTACGCGCTCGAGGTCGTCGCCGCCATTAAGGAAGCCGCGCCGCAGCTGATGGTGGAGTACAAGCTCCCCGTGATTATGGAGAACCCCGACGGCACGCCACGCGGCAAGGGTGGCCTGCAGCCCGACGAGGCCTGCGAGTTCGCCAAGCTGCTCGAGGGTGCGGGCATCGACATGATCCAGGTCGCGCAGGCCAACCACACCGGCAACATGGGCGACACCATTCCGCCCATGGGCGCCATGCCCTACAACTGGACGCTGCCCGTGGCCGAGCGCGTCAAGGCCCTGGTCTCCGTGCCGGTGGCCACCGTCGGACGTGTTGTCTCGGTTGAGGCCGGCGAGAAGATTCTGGAAGACGGCGCAGCCGACATCATCGCCTATGGCCGCTCGCTCATGTGCGACCCCGACATTGCGCTGAAGGCCGCCACGGGCGAGCCCATCCGCGAGTGCCTCAACTGCAACAAGGGCTGCGTCGATGCGATTCAAAACCGCAAGTACATCTCGTGTGTGCTCAATGCCGAGAACGGCGACGAAGCGACCATCGCCATTAAGCCGGGCGAGGGCGACAAGAAGATCGCCGTGGTGGGCGGCGGTATTGCCGGCCTGGAGGCCGCACGCGTGGCGGCCAAGCGCGGCTACGATGTGACCGTTTACGAGGCGAGCGATCACCTGGGCGGCCAGATTGTGCTGGCGGCCGCGCCCCCGCGCAAGGACGAGATCATGCGCTCGGTCGAGTACTACGAGAAGATTCTGCCCGGCCTGGGCGTGAAGGTTGAGCTCAACCATGCCGCTACCGTTGAGGACCTCAACGCCGCCGACGCTGCGATTGTTGCTGTGGGCGCACACGACGTGGTCATTCCCGTTCCGGGCGCCGACTCGGAGAAGGTCGTCTCGAGCTGGGACGTGCTGGCCGGCAAGGTGGAGCTTACGGGCCGCGTCGCCGTCATTGGCGGTGGCCTGGTAGGCACCGAGACTGCCGAGTACCTGCTGCAGCACGGCTGCGAGGTGGCGATCGTCGAGATGCTCGACAAGATTGCCGCGGGCGAGTCCGAGACCATTCTGCCGCTGATCATGAGCGACTTTGCCGAGCACAACGTGGAGCAGCACGTGAAGACCCGCCTGACCGCCATTACCGACGAGGGCGTGGAGGCTGTTCGCACTGCCGAGGACGGCGCCGAGGAGCCGGTGAAGATCGTCTGCGATTACGTGGTGATGGCCGTGGGCTCCAAGGCCAACGCGTTTGACCTGGACGGCGTGACGGTGCCCGTGACCTGCGTGGGCGACTGCTCGGGCGAGCGCACCGCCGACATTGCGAGCGCCATTCGCACGGCATATCACGCGGCCAACGAGCTGTAGGTAACATCGCAGCGGGACGGGGCGGTAGCACGGATCCGCCTCGCCCGACTGCGTCCCATCGGGTGTCAACCGGGGCGGGGTCTGCAAGCGCAGCAGGCCCCGCCTTTTTGTTTTGCTCTGATGGATGGCAATGCGCGGTAATCATGAGGAGTGAGGACACCTACTACCTTGCAGGCCGCTCAAAATTATTGGGGAGGGTTTAATAATTATATCCTCTATATCAAAGGACATAAAGAGATGCCAATTTTGTTGACAAGCGAATGACGATTAGCTGCGAGTCAGCTACCAGCGTAAATAATCGATAAAGAAATGTCGTAAATTGGTGCCAAATGTCCAGATAACGCCGCGTCTATTTTAATTAACTGTTTTGAGCAAACAGCAAAATGCTACTATCTAGCATGCACGTAAGAAAGCAGATTAACGGTTAAGGCTAAGAAGTGGCAGGTATGTCGGAAGCAACAAGGACTCGCACGCATGCGCCCGAGGTTAGGCAGCGCGCCGTCGAGATCCTCCAAGAGGGGGTCGGTCACCGCGCCCTCGCCGCAAAGCTTGGCATTCCCCAGGCCACGGCTCGTCAGTGGGCCCGCGCATATGCCGTGGGCGGTGCCGACGCCGTGCTCAATGCGGGCGCTTGTCATCACACCTATTCGTACGACGTAAAGCTCGCCGTGGTTAAGGACCGTCTGGAAAACGGCCTGACGGTTCGCGAGGCCATGATCAAGTACAAGATTCCCAGCGAGTCTTCGGTCAAGGCTTGGTGCCGCCAGTACCGCGAGAGCGGTGAGTCCGCACTGGTCGATAAGCCGCGCGGTCGCAAGCCGCGCGTTAAGCAGGCAGAGTAGCAAGAGGGTGCGCCCACAGGGGCGCATTTTTCTTGCCGCGCCAACTATTTGGACCGTCGCGAGCCTATCGGGATATCCTCCAGCGTGGCCAATCAACCGCGCGCAGTGGCCCGCGCGCCTGTCGCTGCGATAGGTGGAGCGTCACCCCTCTGCTCCAATGCGGACAGACTCCTTACCCCGTACGCCTAAAACTCCCCAGTTGACCGAAAACCCGCCGCTGCTACTCCTCAATTGAGCTATAACGTTAAACAATTGCAGCGTTTTTGCATGGGGGAGTGATGGTATGACGCTACTGTATTTCCTTACCCTGTTTCCGCTGGTACCGGCGCTGGGCATGCTGCTCGCGCGCGGTGACTGCGCCCGCGATGCGGTGGGGCTCATAGGTTCCGGCATGATTATGGCGGTGACAGTTGTAGTCGCCGTCATGTTTTTTGGCACGGGCCCGCAGAGCTTTGAGGTTGCCCCCGGCACCTCGCATGTGCTCTCGATCATCAGCTCCGCCATCGATGTCATCCTGTGCGCCGTCATCCTGTACAACGCGTACAAATATAGGAACGCGCTCACCACGGTGCTCGGCATAGTCCAGCTGGTGGGCTCGCTCGCCTTTGCGACCATGACGCTGCCCGCAGCCGAAGCCGTCACCGCAACGCCGCTCTACCTAGACTACATGAGCGTAATCATGGTGCTCGCCGTCGGCATCGTCGGCAGCCTAATCTGCGTGTATGCCCTGGGCTACATGAAGGACTTCCAGGCCCATGACGAGCATGAGGCCGCACTGCGCGGGCAGGCCGCGCCCGACCGTCGCCCGCAGTTCCTGGCGCTTATGTTCCTGTTCCTCTCGGCCATGTTCGTCATCGTGACGAGCGACAACCTCGAGTGGCTGTTCTGCGGCTGGGAAATCACCACCGTGTGCTCGTTCCTTATGATTGGCTACACGCGCACGCCCGAGGCCATCAAAAACGCCTTCACCCAGATCATCCTCAATATGCTGGGCGGCATCGCGTTTTTGGCCGGACTCATGTACCTGCACGTTAACGGCATGCCGCTGACCATCTCGGGCATGATCGAGCTTTCCAGCGCTGGAACCGCGCAATCCGCGCTGCTGGTGATGCCGGTCATCCTGTTGTCGCTCGCCGCCCTTACCAAGGCCGCGCAGATGCCGTTCCACACCTGGCTGCTCGGCGCCATGGTTGCCCCCACGCCCACGAGCGCCCTGCTGCATTCGTCCACCATGGTCAAAGCCGGCGTGTTCCTAATGGTCAAGCTGAGCCCGCTCTATGCCATCTATCCCGTGACCGGCTTTATGGTCACGAGTGTGGGTGCCATCACGTTTTTGCTCGCTGCCCTCATGGCCATCTCGCAGAGTAACGCCAAGCGCGTGCTCGCGTACTCCACCATTTCCAACTTGGGCCTCATCAGTGCCTGCCTGGGTGTCGGCGCGCCCGAGGCCGTGTGGGCCGCCATCTTCCTGATCTTGTTCCATACCGTGGCCAAGTCGCTGCTATTCCTGTGTGTGGGCACCGCCGAGCATCATATCGGCAGCCGCAATATCGAGGACATGGACGGTATGTTCAGCCGCATGCCGCACCTGACGCGTCTGATGATGCTGGGCATCATGGGTATGTTTGTGGCGCCGTTTGGCATGCTCGTGTCCAAGTGGGGCGCCCTGGTGGCGTTTGCGCAGACCGGCAACGTGCTCATGATCATGGTGCTGGCCTTCGGCTCGGCCGCGACGTTCTTCTTCTGGGGCAAGTGGCTTGCCAAGCTTTCGGGCGTCGATCCCACGGCTCAAAACGTTGAGGTCAATGTCCATAAGACCGAATGGATGGCGCTCAACACCATCGCCGCGCTACTGATTCTGTGCTGCGTGGCGTTCCCGGTTATCTCGAGCGGCCTGGTGTCGCCTTACTTGGCCATGGTGTTTGGCCGCGTGCCGTATGTTATTGGCAAGGACGCTATGTATCTGATGGTGGTTATCGTGGCGTTTATCGCCGTGGTGCTGCTGACGTCGTTCCGCGTGAGCAATAAGCCGCACGTCAACGTGTACCTTTCGGGCGTGGGAACCGACAAATATCGCCATTTCCGCGGCTCGATGGGACACGAGGTGAAGGCCGAAAAGCGCAATTGGTACTCGGAGGACGCCCTTGGCGAGAAGCGTATTGGCCCCGCGGGTAGCGTCGTGTGCTGCAGCATTATCTTGTTTGCGCTGCTGTGCTGCGCGTGGATTGGGCCCGAGCGGCTTGCCATGAGCGCGCCCTCGGTGCTGCGCGGCAAGTATTTTGAAGGTTCGGGCGTCTTGGGCATCTTTATAGGCACCGTGGCGTTTGCCCTGATTGCGCCTTTGGTTGGTGGCCTGATCGATGGTCTTGACCGTAAGCTTTCGGCCCGCATGCAGGGCCGCGTGGGCCCGCGCTTGCTGCAGCCCTTCTACGACGTTGCCAAGCTGCTGCGCAAGGCCCCTGCCAGCGTAAGCACCATGGACGATACCTACATGGCGTGTGCGCTCATCTTTACCGTGGTGGGCGGCGGCATCTTTGTGTCGGGTTCCAACACGCTGCTGTGCGCTTTTATGGTGACGCTCGCCGCGATCTTTGTGGTGCTGGCGTCCGCCTCGACGCAAAGCCCGTTTGCCCAGGTCGGCGCCGATCGTGAGTTGCTGCAGGTTATGAGTTACGAGCCCGCCGTTCTGCTGATGAGCGTGGGCCTGTACCTTGCTACCGATAGCTTCGATTCCATCGCCGTGACGGGGCAGTCGGCCCCCATCATCGTGTACAGCGCGCCTATTTTCCTCGCGCTGCTCGCGGTGCTTACCATCAAGCTGCGCAAGTCGCCGTTTGACCTTTCGTACTCGCATCACGCGCATCAGGAGATCGTCCAGGGCGTCGCCACCGAGATGAGCGGCGGCACGCTGGCCAAGATGACCCTTATGCACTGGTGCGAGACCGTGCTGTTTTTGATGTGGGTGGGCATGTTCTTTGTTTGGGACAACCCGGTGAGCTGGGTCGTAGCCCTGGTCGTGATGGCCGCGACGTATTTTGTCGAGGTGCTGATCGACAACACCTTCGCACGCAGCACCTGGCGCAGCTGCTTTAAGCTCGGATGGGGCGTGGCGCTGGTGTTTGGCCTGCTCAACCTTATGCCCATCCTCGTCGACGTGTTTATTTAGGAGGCGGCATCCATGGATCATAAAATGTCGCGCTCGCCGTGGGTTATTCATTACGACGGCTCGAGCTGCAACGGATGCGATATTGAGGTGTTGGCCTCGCTCACGCCGCTGTTCGATGCGGAGCGCTTTGGCGTGGTCAATACCGGCAACCCCAAGCATGCGGATATCTTTTTGGTGACGGGGTCGGTCAATGCCCAGAACCTGCCCGTCGTGCGCCAGATCTACAACCAGATGCTCGAGCCCAAGTGCGTGGTGGCGTGCGGCATCTGCGCGTGCTCGGGCGGCGTGTTCCGCGATGCGTATAACGTGATCGGCGGCGTGGACCGCGCGATTCCCGTGGACGTGTACGCGCCCGGGTGCGCCATTCGTCCCGAGACCGTGATCGATGCCATCGTGGAGGCGTGCGGCATCCTGGACCAGAAGGAGGCCGTGATGCGCGCCGGCGGCGATCCGCTCACCGTGGGCGGCGCTGCTACCTGGGACGGTGGCGTTGAGCTGGGCGAGGACGGGTTTGTGGCTGCGGGGGCCGGTGACACGGCCGCCGCCGGTGACGCGCGTGCCGGGAAGTCCGCAGCGCCCGCCGCTGGCGACGTGCCTGCTGAGACGCCCGCCGCTGCAAAGGAGGCCGAGTAATGCAAAAGGCTATCTATATCACCGTCAGGATCGACGAGCTGTTGCCGCATGTCCAGGCGCTCAAGGGTGCCGGCGCGCGCTTTGTGCAGATGCATGCCGAGCGCTGTGTGGACGACGGATCGTATCGCCTGGTCTATACGTTTATCAACGTCCGCGCTGCGCAAGAGCAGATCGCGCGGGACGGAAACTATGCGATCGAGAACCTGGTGGTTGAGGGCATCGACCAGTGCCAGGAGATTCCGTCCATCAGCTCGTATTATCCGGCGGTATTTCCGTTTGAAAATGAGGCCCACGACCTATTTGGTCTTGCCATCACCGATATGCAGATTGACTTTAAGGGCTTTTTCTACCAGGTCTCGACCGCCGAGCCCATGAGTGTGATCACGCCCGAGGTGAAAGCCGCCCGCGAGAAAGCCATGAAGGTTCGTGCCGCCGCCGAGGCCAAGGCGCGCAAAGCCGCTGCCGAGAAGGCCGCTGCTGCCGCGGCCGCTGCGGAGGAGGGTGCCGCGGGCGCTGGCGATGCCGCGGGTGCTACTGTCGCTCAGCCCGCTGCGGCTGCCGGCTCCGATGCTCAGCACGATGAAGCTGCCGCCAAGGCCGCGCTCAAAGCCGCCGAGCTGGAAGCAAAGCTCGCCGCCATGGATCCCGAGAAAGCGGCCAAGGTCCGCGCGGCGCTTGCCGCCAAGGCCGCCCGCGACAAGCAGAAAAAGGAGGCGTAAGGTCCATGGCACGTCGCTCCGTTATTCCGTTTGGCCCGCAGCACCCGGTGCTGCCCGAGCCGCTTCATCTGGACCTGGTGATCGAGGACGACCGCGTCATCGAGGCAATTCCGCAGATCGGCTTTGTGCACCGCGGACTCGAGAAGCTCACCGAAAAGCGCGACATGCACCAGTTTGGCTACATCGCCGAGCGCATCTGCGGCATCTGCGCCGTGGGTCACAGCTGCGGCTATGCCAGCGCCTGCGAGCGCATGCTTGACATCGAGGTGCCCGGCCGTGTGCAGTATATCCGCACCATTTTGCACGAGCTTTCGCGCATTCACTCGCATCTGCTGTGGTTGGGCCTGCTCGCCGATGCCTTTGGCTTCGAGGCGCTGTTCTATCGTTCGTGGACCCTGCGCGAGCAGATTCTCAAGATTTTTGAGAGTACCTGCGGCGGCCGCGTGATCCTTTCGATTAACGAGATCGGCGGCCTTAAGCACGATATCGAGGACTCCGAGCTGGCCGGCATTGTCCAGACGCTTGACGCCATGCGCCCCGACTACGAGGCCTTGGTGCATACGTTTTTGGACGACAATAGCTGCGGCGAGCGCCTGCATGGCGTGGGCGTGATCAGCAAGAAGGACGCGCTGGAGCTTTCGATGGTCGGCCCGTTTGGGCGCGCCTCGGGCGTGGATTACGACGTGCGCATGTTCGGTGACGGCGCCTATGCGGATCTGGCTGCGTTTGAGCCGATTGTTGCCACCGATGGCGATTGCTATGCCCGCTGCCAGGTGCGTTGTGCCGAGGTCACGCAGGCCATGGACATCATCAAGGAGCTTGTCGGCAAGATTCCGCACGACGGCATCGGCGGACGCACCAAGCTCACGCCGGCCGACGGCGCGCGTGGCGAGGTTGTGATTGAGCAACCGCGTGGCGAGGCGTATTACTATGTACGCGGCAACGGCACCAAGAACCTGGACCGTTTTCGCGTGCGCACGCCGACGTCGCAAAACCTGGCAGGTCTGACGCATGCGCTGCAGGGCGTGCTCCTTGCTAGCGTGCCCATGATCATCCTGACCATCGACCCCTGCATTAGCTGCACGGAAAGGTAGGCGCGGCATGAGTTTACTGACATTTGCCAAGACGGCCTTGGGTTCTATGGTCAAGCGGCCGGTCACGGTGTGCTATCCGCAGGAGAAGCTGACGGCGCCCGAGCGCTTGCGCGGGCATATCGTCAATGACATGGACGTGTGCATCTGCTGCGGCATGTGCGCACGGCGTTGCCCGGCGGGCGCGCTCGCGGTCGATCGCAAGGGCGGAACGTGGTCGATCGACCCGTACGCCTGCGTGGTGTGCGGCGAGTGCGTCGAGAGCTGCCCCAAGCACTGCCTGACTATGGACACCGCCCGCACTCCAGTTGCGGCGAACAAGACTCCCACGGTAGAAACCAAGCCGGAGTAGCGCTGGAATAGAGCTGGAATAGGGGCCGGTGGGGCAAAAATGCCCCACCGGCCCCGCGCTTAAACGCGCGGTTGGGCCGCTGCGAACAAAACTATGCCGGATTACGGGGCTGGATTGCGAATCCCCAACCATATCGAAAACCACGAAAATAAAACCGCAGGTAAACAGCCCGCTTTTTTCAAAAATAGGGGGTATGGATGAGGGCTCCGACTTTTGCCCCGTAATCCGGCATAGTTTTGAAATGCCACCATATCAGTAACAGCGCTTGATCTCCCACGGACGGAGGAAAACGGATCATTTTGGCCTTGCGAGGGCTGCCGCGCGACCCGTCTGCCACGAAATGGGCCCATCTACTACGTTTAAGCCGCTACCCTCAACCATGGCGAACAACGCAAAAATAAAACCGCAGGTAAAACGCCTGCTGTGTTTCATGAAACGCGGCTATGGTCGGGGGTACCGGGTTAAACGTAGTAAATGGTCCGGTTTCGTGGTGGAGGCTATCTCCTAATCCTCTCCTGATGGAAGAAAACGGGCAATTTTAGCCCGCTCATCTTGAGTCGCACCCGTTTTCCTGCGAAAACTCTCGTGTCTCAACTTTGGTGAGACATTTGTCTCACGTTCAAAATCGAATCTGGAACGTGTGTCACCTGCCCAAATTGTGTCTCATTCCGTAACTTTAGGCTGATGCAAGGTTTGAGCCTGCGAGAAGGGAGACGCGATGAGTAAGTACACGAGGGGCCTCCTGTCGGTGATACTGGCCGTTGTGCTGGTACTGCCGGCCGCAGCATTTGCCATGCTGCCCGAGGCTAACGCCGGGTCCAGCACCGGAACGGACGGACCGGCAGCGACAAAGACAGTCGATCCTGACACCACCAGCCGTTGGCAATACTGGGCGTCGGGCGGCGAGCAGGACCAGACGACACGTTATGTGGGCCGGATCTGGACGGACAAGACGGTCGAGCCCGCAGAGGACGAAAAGTCTGACTTTGTGACGACGCTTTCCACGATCTCTTCGACCTCTGATACAACGTCGCTGGTCACTAAACCGCTCGATATCGTTCTCGTGCTCGATGCCTCCGGTTCGATGAGTGACGATATGGGCGAAAGGTCCACTACGCGCATCAATGCACTCAAGTCCGCCGCGAACAGTTTTATCGATACCATTGCCGAGCAAAACAAGAGCATCAATGATAAGAACAAATGGCATCAGGTTGCCATCGTTAAGTTCGCGGGCAATAAGAGAAATAATACAATCGGCAACGATACGTATCGCGATCGTCAGGGATACACGCACAACTATTCGCAGGTTATGAAGGGCTTGACGCCGTGTGTCGATAGCACTGCGACGGAACTTAAGAATACGGTCGGCTTCATCGAACCTGCCGGCGCTACGCAGGCTGATTACGGCCTTGAGCTTGCTCGCGACATGTCGGGCCGCGCGGATGCCCAGAAGGTCGTCGTGTTCTTTACCGACGGCTCTCCTACAAGTTCTAATGGTTTTGAGTCCGGTGTCGCTAATGATGCCGTTAATGCCGCCAAGACCATGAAAGATAAAGGCGCCACCATCTACACCATCGGCATCTTTAGCGGTGCGAACCCGGATCAGGCCATTAGCAAGGCAAGCAAAGAAAACAGGTTCATGCACGCCGTGTCGAGCAACTATCCAAACGCCACGTCCTACAAAACCAATGAGCTTGGTCAACGCACCGAGAATTCCGACTTCTACAAGGCTGCGTCGAACGCCGATGAGCTCAACCAGGTATTTAAGGATATCTCTGCCTCTATCACCGAGGACAAGAGCTATCCAACCCAGGTCGAGGATGGCTACGACCCCAGCAAGTCCGGCTACATCACCTTTAGTGATGAGCTGGGCGACTTCATGCAGGTCGATGAGTTTATCAGCGCTCAGATTAATGGCGAAACCATTGACAAGGTGACCAAGACCACCAAGGGCAATGTGGACACATATGAGTTTTTGGGTATTGCCAAGGACCTGGTCATCACCGTCGCGCGTTCTGACAACGCGCAGCAGGGCGATATCGTGACGGTCAAGATTCCCGCATCGCTGATTCCGTTGATCAACTATCACGTGGACATGGAAAAGGGGATTTTTGAGCACACGTCGCTCAATGACATCAAGCCTATTCAGGTTAAATACACCTCGAGCGTCAAGGACGACGCGCGCAACAGCCTGTTTACGCCCGATAAGGAACTCGAGGAGTATATCGACACCCACAAGGGTACCGACAACCAGACGGTCTACTTCCTGGCCAACAAGTGGTCGGGCGGCGAGCTGGGCGATGTTGTTGCCGAGTTTGAGCCCTCCGATACCAACAGCTACTATTACTTCCAAAAGGTCACGCCTATCTACACGGACGAGGCATGCACCCAGCGCACGACGGTAAAGCCGCAGGGTAGCGGCGTCTATTATTACAAGGACGAGTTTGTGGCGATGGGCGAAGACCTTAAGCCGAAGAACGACTATGCCGTTGTGATGTTTGAAGGGCACGAGATCGCCAACTACGACGGCGCTCTGGTCAAAGAGGACGGCTACTGGTCCTTTAACAAGGGAACCGCGCGACTTGCCTATATCGACCAGTTGCATACCACCAAGGCCGACGTGGGCGGCAATATGACCGAGACCGCGCGCGACGTGCTTAACCCCAGGTGGAACGACCTTTCCTCCGTTGCGACTTCCACGCACGTGCATTCGCACCTGGGCAACAACGGCAAGATTATCTTTAGCCTTGCAGCCAAGCCGACAACGGTGGATACCAAGACTGACTTTGGTCTGACCAAGGTGCTCGAGGGCCGCAAGTGGGCGGATACGGATGCGTTTGAGTTTGAGCTCTCCGCGACGTCCGACAACAATGCCCCGATGCCCGACCCCGCGACCGTAACTGTGACCAATGCCGATCTCGACAAGGGCAAGGCAGCCATTAACTTTGGCAAGATTACTTATGCCGAGCCGGGCGAGTACACCTATGAGGTCCGCGAGGTCAAGGGCGACGCCGGTGGCATTACCTACAGCAAGAACGTTGCCACGTTCAAGGTGACTGTGACGGTTAACGCCAAGGGCGAGCTTAAGGCCGACGTTGAAAAGACCTCGGGTGAGACTAAGTTCACGAACACCTATAGCGCCAAGACGGAAACCCCGCTGACTCTTGAGGCTACCAAGACGCTCACGGGGCGCCTGATGGTCGACGGTGAATTCAAGTTTACGTTGAGCTACGCGGGGCACGACGAGGTCCTGCTGAACGCAACCAACAAGAGTGGCAAGGTTGAGTTCGGTCCGCTGACGTACACGACCAAGTCGCTTGTCAAGCTTGTCGAGGAAGACAAGGCGTCGTTTGACGCCAGCGCAGATAAGCCCACGTGGACTATTCATTACATTGCTGCCGAGCAGACCGGCGAGCTGCCTGCGGGCGTGAGCGCTACCACGGCGGCAATTGACGCATATGTGACCGTTGCCGACAACGGCGATGGTACCCTGACGGCGACGGCTGTCTACGGCGACGCCGGCAACGAGTTTGTGAACGCCTACACTGCCGCATCTGTCGAGGCATCGCTTGCGGGCAAGAAGAATCTGCAGGTTCCTGATGGCCTGACCCCGGCTGACATTGCCGGCAAGTTCACCTTTACCGTGACCGGTGAAGAGGGCGCACCCATGCCCGCGAACGCGAGCGTGACCAATGATGCCAAGGGCAAGGTCGACTTTGGCAAGATTACCTTTACGCTCGACGACCTCAACAAGGCTCTGGGCAAGAAGCCCGAGAAGCGCGAGCACACCTTTACCTACACCGTGACAGAGTCCGGCGAGGTCGCTGGCGTGACCAACGACGTCGAGCCTTCGCGTACGGTTTCCTTCACCGTGACTGATGACGGCGAGGGTAATCTGAGGGTGTCCCGCAAGTCGGACGGCGATGTGGCATTTACGTTCACCAACACCTATAACGTGACGCCTGTTGAGACGCGCGTCACCGACCAGATCACCGCGACCAAGTTCCTGACCGGCCGCGACATGACTGAGGGCGAGTTCTCCTTCGAGCTCGTCGAGGGCAACGAGGTCGTCGCCACCGGCACCAACGCCGCCGACGGCAAAATCACGATGAGCCCCATCGAGTACACCGCTGCCGGCAAGCACACCTACACGCTGC
>CABSNF010000043.1 GCA_902478995.1 uncultured Collinsella sp. | reverse complement strand
CACGAGCGGGGGCTCCTGTCTTTTTAGTGCCCTCGGATTGGGTCATAGTGTCTGTTGGTGACGGTATCATTGGCGTTTCCGTTCTTGTTGGCGAGGGCAACAGTGCTGTCTTTGCCGTATTATTGAGGCTGTTTGTTGCTGCGCTTTATTCTGTTGAGGGACTTTGTTGGACAGCTATTTTACTCTGCAATCGAATATTGAGGCTTCGGGCGAGTTTGTGGACCGCAAGAGCCGGTTTATTGCCCAGCTGGTCCATATTGAGTCCGAGGATGAGGCGAATGCCTTTATCGAGATGGTTCGCAAGCGTCATTACGACGCTCGACACAATGTTCCCGCGTGGATTTTGGTCGATGGGCGCGAGCGCCAGAGCGATGATGGTGAGCCGAGCCGCACGAGCGGCATGCCGACGCTCGAGGTGCTGCGCGGTGCGGGGCTCAAAAATGTTTGCTGCGTGGTGACGCGCTATTTTGGTGGCACGCTGTTGGGGCCTGGTGGCTTGGTACGCGCCTATACCGCGGCGACGCAGGCGGCGGTGGCCGCGGCTCAGGAGGCAGGGCAGATCGTTGAGATGACAAGCGTCGTGCCGGTTGACGTGCATGTGGCCTATCCGCAGTATGAGCAGGTGCTTCGTTTGGCGCAGGATTCGGGTGCCAAGGTTTCGGATACCGATTTCGCGGATGCCGTGACACTTCATTTTGTGTTTAAGGCAGGGGAGCAGGAGTCGTTTTGCGTTAAGATGCGCGAGCTTATGGCGGGGCGCGAGGAGATCGAGGTCGGCGCTCCCGAGTTTGCCGAGTTCTAACGACGACGGCCGGCGTTCTTTTGGATGGATCCCAAACGCGCCGGCCGTCGTTTTATGTTGCTGCCGTTTACTCGGCGAGCTGCTTTAGCACATCGCAGGCGATCTCGACGGCATCGTCGATGCAGCCGGGGCAGCTGCGGAGCGGACCTTTATCCGATCCGATGCCCTTGAGCGTGCCGCAGACGGTCGTCGTGTTCTTCTCGCCAAATCGCTTGGCAATCTCGCGCGACAGCTTGTAGGTCTGGCCTTTGGTCTTGGGGTTCTCCATGCCGTTGCTCATTACAAAGCCCATGATGGCAACAGCGCCCGAGATGGCGCCGCAGGTCTCGGTCATGCCACCCATGCCGGCGCCAAAGCCCTCGGTGAGGGTAAAGGCGGTCTGGGGGTCGAGCCCGACGGCAGGTGCGAGCGTGCAGGCAACGGCCTGTGCGCAGTTAAAGCCGCGGGCGTGGTATTCGGCAGCCTGAGCCTGGCAGGCGGCGGTGTCGAGCTGGGTGGTATCGATCTGCTTCATCGTTGTCTCCTTGGTCACGGTGTACCCGCCTATGGTACCCGTGACGGGGCATGTAATCATCGAGAGCTTCATGTATGCCTCATTTTTATCTATCGAGCAAATGCCCAAGGCTTGAGATAAATACCCCTAATCAATTTGTCCCATAACCTACCTTGGGGATGGGTTGAGAGGGGTGCAGGGTAGCGGTATCGTGAACCGAATAAAACGTAACCCAGGTAAGGGAGCTAGATATGAGCGAGCAGACTATCGGTACTACATGTGTTCAGGGCGGCTATCACCCGGGAGATGCGGAGCCGCGCCAGGTGCCCATCTACCAGTCCACCACGTGGAAGTACGACACGTCGGAGCACATGGGCAAGCTGTTTGACCTGGAGGAGTCTGGCTACTTCTACAGCCGTCTGCAGAACCCCACGTGCGATTTGGTTGCCGCCAAGATCTGCGAGATGGAGGGCGGCACCGCAGCGATGCTCACGAGTTCGGGCATGGCTGCGAACTTCCTCGCGATCTTTAACGTTGCCGGTGCCGGCGATCACGTGGTCGCAAGCTCTGCCATTTACGGCGGTACGTATAACCTGCTCGCCCACACCATGGGCCGCATGGGCGTGACCTGCACGTTCGTCGCCCCCGACTGCACCGATGAGGAGCTCGAGGCAGCCTTCCAGCCCAACACAAAGCTCGTCTTTGGCGAGACGATCGCAAACCCCGCCCTTGCCGTGCTCGATATTGAGCGCTTTGCCAAGGCCGCACATGACCACGGTGTGCCGTTGATGGTCGACAACACCTTCCCGACGCCCGTGATGTGCCGTCCCTTTGAGTGGGGCGCCGACATCGTTACGCACTCCACCACCAAGTACATGGATGGACATGCTGCCTACCTGGGCGGCGTGATCGTCGACCACGGCCAGTTTGACTGGATGGCCCATGCGGACAAGTTCCCGGGTCTCACCACGCCTGACGAGAGCTACCATGGCGTGACCTATGCCGAGAAGTTCGGTCGCGAGGGCGCCTTCATTACCAAGGCCACCGCGCAGCTCATGCGCGATCTTGGCCCCATGCAGAACCCGCAGGCGGCGTTCTTCTTGAACAGCTCGCTCGAGAGCCTGCATGTGCGCATGCCGCGTCATTGCGAGAACGGCCTGGCCGTTGCCAAGTTCCTGCAGAGCCATCCCAAGGTGCGCTTCGTGAGCTATCCGGGCCTGGAGGGCGACAAGTACTATGACCTCGCTCAGAAGTACATGCCAAACGGTACCTGCGGCGTTGTGAGCTTTGGCTTTAATGGTGGTCGCGCGGCGGCCGAGACCTTTATGAAGAGCCTCAAGCTCGCCCAGATCGCCACGCATGTGGCCGACGCCCGCACCTGCTGCCTGCATCCCGCTAACGCTACGCACCGCCAGATGAACGATGAGGAGCTCATCGCCTGTGGCATCTCCGCCGACATGGTGCGCCTGTCGTGCGGCCTCGAGGACACGGCCGATCTGATTGCCGACCTTGAGCAGGCACTCGAGCAGTGCTAGGCTAGCTCCGTACAAGGTGCCGATGCTGGCAGAAAGCTTCGGTGACCTTTCGTTCCGATTCCGTAGGCGGGACCCCAATCGCGGCTGTTTGCAGGCGATCGGGGCCCCGTTTTTTGCGTTAGGCCACTCGAAAGGATGGATATGGAGAAAACTGCAGAGCAGCTGCGCCGCGAGCACATTGTCCTAGAGGGCGACACCCATGGCGAGAACAAGTGGGCGATTCTGTTCACCGTGCTCATCATGACGTTTATGGTGTGTCTGGATTCGACCGTCGTGACCGTGGCGCTGCCCGTGATGCAAAAGGAGCTGGGCGTGGGCCTCGATCGCATTCAGCTGGTAAGTTCGGTGTATCTGCTTGCGACTTGCGTGGCTATGTTGCCGTTTGGCCGTCTGGGCGACGTGCGCGGCAAGGTGAATGTGTTCCAGTTGGGCGTCATCGTCTTTTCGGTCGGTTCGCTGCTGTGCGGCCTTTCGGCCTCGCTTGAGGTTCTTATCCTGGCACGCATTGTTCAGGGCATCGGTTGCGCGGCGGCCATGGCTAACAACATGGGTATCATCACCGAGTCGTTTCCGGCGCGCGAACGAGGCCGTGCCATGGGTATTCTCGCGACCTTTGTGGCCCTCGGCATGATGTGTGGCCCCGTGCTCGGCGGCATGCTGGTGGCAAGCTTTCCCTGGGAGAGCATCTTCCTCATCAACCTGCCCATTGGCGTGATCTCGTTTATCGTGGGACTCTACACGCTGCCGCATGTTAGGCCAGAGGCCGGCGAACGTCCCATGCCCCTTGCCGAGGCCGCTCGTCGCTGCTTTGCAAATTCGGCCTTCACCATCAACCTTGCCTGCATGCTCATCGTGTTCGTTGGCATTGGCGCATCCGAGTTTATTCTGCCGTTCTATTTTCAGGACGCCCACGGCTTTGGTTCTGACATTTCCGGATTGCTCTTTTTGGCGCTGCCAATGGTGAATGCCTTTATCGGCCCGCTTTCGGGAACGGTTTCGGACCGTGTTGGCTGCGAGGGTCCCACGGCGGTCGGCCTGGGCGTGTATGTGTGCGGTCTCTTTGCAGTAAGCACGCTCGACGAGCACTCTTCTATCCCTGTGATCGTGTGCTGCGTCGCATTTATGTCGTGCGGTACGTCGATTTTCCAGAGCCCCAACAACTCGCTGTACATGGGCTCGGCTCCGCGCGAGGCACTTGGCTTTGCGGGTAGTCTGGGTAGCCTGGCGCGTTATGCGGGTATGGCACTCGGCATTACGGTGGCGTCGAATATCCTGTATGGACAGATGAGCGTGGCGATGGGCGAGGCCGTGACCAGTTTTGTTGCAGGACGTCCGGATGTGTTCCTGTTTGGTTTCCGTTCGGTGTTCTATGTGTTGATGGCTGTGGCCGCTGTGGGCTTTGCGCTTGCCATGGTGCGTTTGGTGAAGATGCGCGCCCGCCATTAGCGTGTTGGGAGGCTGTCTGCCACGATTCGCGCCGTCCCAAAAAGACTGGTTTGTGGTGCGATGCGGCTTGTGGGACGGGCGGGGGTCGGTCCGTGGTAGACTATCGAACAACGTTTATTAATCGCGCGGTATCGTTGCCGCGAGAAGGGGTTGCGCCATGCAGGAGCTTGAGGATCGTATTCGCCATGACGGCATCGTAAAGGCCGGTAACGTCCTTAAGGTTGATGCCTTCCTCAACCACCAATGCGACGTTGAGCTGTTCGACCACATGGGCGCCGAGTGGGCCCGACTGTTCGAGGGTGTCGAGATCAACAAGATCCTGACGATTGAGGCTTCGGGCATTGGCATGGCTTGCATCGCGGCTCAGCATTTTGGCGGCGTGCCGGTGGTCTTTGCCAAGAAGGCGCAGTCCATCAACCTCGACGGCGAGCAGTATGCCACGACCATCTACTCCTTTACCAAGCAGAAGGAGTACCCGGTCATTGTGGGTAAGCGCTTCCTGTCCGAGGGCGACAAGGTCCTGATTATCGACGACTTCCTGGCCAACGGCTGCGCGCTTGAGGGCCTTATTAAGATCTGCGAGGCTGCGGGCGCCGAAGTTGCCGGCATTGGCATCGCCGTTGAGAAGGGCTTCCAGGGCGGCGGCGATAAGCTCCGTAAGCGCGGCTTCCGCGTTGAGAGCCTGGCGCGTATCGCCGATATGGACTGCGAGAACGGCGAGATCACCTTCGCCTAAGCGCGCAACACAAGCGATTGGTATGCGATGTGACAAAGGGACTGTCCCTTTGTCACATTTTTTTGTATGAGGGGAGGTGTTGATATGGATGAGAATAAGATGGGATGGCGCGAGTATGCGCGCTATGCCGAGATGTCGGCCGAGGAGTTGGCGCGCGATTGCGAGGTGCAGGTGTTTCGCGCGACGGGTCCGGGCGGACAGGGCGTGAACACGACGGACTCGGCGGTACGCATGAAACATATCCCTTCGGGGATTGTCGTGACGGCGCGTGAGAGCCGCAGTCAGTTCCAGAATCGTGCGAGCTGTTTGCGTAAGCTGAGGGCAGAGCTTGAGCGTCGCGGGCGTCCACCGCGTCGACGCGTAAAGACCAAGGTGCCTCAACGCTCTCGCCAGCGCAGGCTCAACGACAAACGCTTCAACGCCATTAAAAAGGCCAACCGACGCAAACCGGGCAGCGACGAATAGCCTCCTTGTAAGTTGCGGTGAAATAGGGACTGTTTATGCAGCTAAAGCCGCAAAACAGTCCCTATTTCACCGCAACTTAGGTGGGGTTAGCGGGTGGGATGCCAGACGTGGAGGACGCCGGCAAGGATGTCGACCTCGATGCGCGAGGCGACAACGGGCTCGCCGTCGGCCTGGATGGGGTAGTCGGGCTCCTCAAAGGTGAGCTCGACATGGCGGCAGCGGCGCATGCGAACCGGCGGCAACTTGGTATGGTGGCCGTCCTTGGCCGAAAGAAACATAGGCAGGGCAACCGCACGCGGAACGGGGCCGCAGGCGTAGCAGACGTCGAGTACGCCGTCGCAGGGGTCGGCATCGGGGCAGATGCGATAGCCCGAGCCATAGGTAGGACCCAGCTGAATTGCCATGATGATCGCCCGCACGCGCTCGGCGGGCGCGCCATCAAAGCTGATGGTCATGGGGTAGTTGCGATAGCGCAGGCCAAACTGCTCAAGTCCCGATAGGGTGTAGAGCGGAGCGCCGGCGAGGCCCGTCTTTTTGCGCAGCTCGGTGGTGCCCAGGCCGATGGCGGCATCGATGCCGACCGAGAGCGTCTGGTCGTAGTACTCAACGGTAGCCTCGCCGCTGCCGCTCGCAGGGCTCCACGAGCGAATGCGCCCGATGTCCTGACGCTGCAGCTCGCAGGTGAGCAGCGCGCCAAAATCCTTACCGGAGAAATCGTCGATGCCGAGCGTTTGGGCAAAATCGTTGCCAGAGCCCACGGGTAGGATGGCAAGAGCGGGGCGGGTGTCCTCCTCTTGCGTCATAAGCCCGTTGACGACCTCGTGAATCACGCCGTCGCCGCCAAGGGCGATAACGGTGCGATAGCCCTGGGCCTGTGCGGCCAGCTCCTTGGCGTGTCCCATGCGCTCGGTTAGCACCAAGTCAAACTGGGATGCGCGTGCAGTCATGTCCAAAAAGCGTTGCAGACGCTCGGCAACTTCGTGCGCCGCACCCGACTGGGCGGCTGGGTTGGCGATGATGAGCGTGCGGCCAAAATCAGTTGCGTGCATGGGGCGACTCCCGGCGTATGACGTGACGGTGCGGTCGCGCTCAGGTCGAATTGCCCCCGATTGTGGCTGCACGTCGAATACTTACGTCTACTCTATCAGGTCGTTGTGGCGCTCGATAGCATCCGCTACCGTACCGCCCTCATCCACAATAAGCGAACGGCGCTTGGGTGAGATGATGCGCTGGGCGGGGTATACGCCGCGGTGTCCGGCGGTTAGGTAGCTGATAAAGGCCACGATGACAAAGAACCCGGCTGCCGTGCCGTGGAACAGGTCGATTGCCATCATGCAGGTGGTGATGGGCACGTTGAGGCCGGCGCAGAACACGCCGAGCATGCCGAGAGCCGCCAGAAAACTGGGATCGAGCCCGGTAAGGCAACCGATCCAGCCACCGAGTGCCGCACCGATGCCAAACAGGGGCGTGACCTCGCCGCCTTGGAAGCCCGCGCCCAGGGTAAGCGCTGTGACGACCAACTTGATGGCTGCGTCCGCCAGGGTGGTGTTGCCTGCAAAACCGGCGCCGGAAAGCCACGTGGAAAGGCCGGCGTAGTCCCAGGCGTCGAGGAGGGCATAGGCGGCCAAAACCACGAGTGCGCCTATGAGTGCGCGAATAAGGTAATTGGTGATAAAGCGACCGTACAGGCTCTTGACGGTTCGAACCGACCAGGCAAAGAGGCGTGCCGTCAAACCGAAGATAATGGCGCTGATAACAACGATGACAACCGTCCGTGGTGTCATGTTGGGAACGCTGGCTATAACATTCGCTTCGTACTCGGTTCCCAAGGCAAGCGACGTAAAGTAGCCGGTAAACGAGGCGACCAGGCAGTAGATGCCCGCGGTGTAGTCGATTTTGCCGATAAAGCACATCTCCATGCCAAAGAAAGCTCCGGCAAGGGGCGAGCCGAATACGGCGCCAAAGGCCGACGAGATGCCAGCGAGCATGAGGTCGTGGTGATCATGCTTTTTGAGGTGTGCGAGGCTCGAGACGTTGCTGGCGATGGTGCCGCCAATCTGCACCGCAGCTCCCTCGCGACCGGCCGATCCGCCCGTTAGGTGCGTGAGCGTGGAGCAGACGAAGGTGAGGACGGCCATGCGCATATGGATGAGGCGTGTGCCCAGGGCGGAGTCAATGACCAGGTTGTTGCCACGCTTGGCGGCGAGACCGTGGTTCTTGTAGACCCACGCGGTGGCCATACCCACGATGGGGAGCAGGGCGTACACCCACGAATGGTGCTCGCGATAGTCGGTCGCGATATTCAACGAGGCCAAAAACGCCCAAGCGGCAACGCCCATGGCGAGCGAGACGATGACGACGAGTACGAGTAACTTAGCGCTCGCGAGTAGGTTGCGGGCGTTGCGGCGCGTGTCGGCAGCCAAGAGCTGCTCGGAGCGGGTGATCTGATGCCTGCCTGCCGTGATGATGTCGTTCAGGGAGAAAAAGCCGCCGTCGTCGAGCGGCTGGGAATGATCCTGCGCCTCGTTTGCGCTTTCGGGTTTGTCGTTATGAGCCATACGTTCCTCTTTTAGGTTGCAACGCAAGCATTATAAAACGCGGCAAACGCGACGAGCCGGTGGGTTGGTTTCCATTCTGTTTCGCAGCCTGCAACCGACAGGTGTATTTGCGGGTACAGGCCGAGTCGCGGTCGTGCGTCGGGGGATTATACTGAGACAAGCATAAAGAATCGGCGCCCCTGTTGTGCGCCGTGACATTAAGAGGTGCATATGGCAGAGAAACTCATTCCGCTGGATGACGCACAGTCGATTGTCCTGTCGCACGTTGCTCCGACCGATCTCGTCGAGATTCCCGTGTGGCAGGCCACCGGTCTTCCCTTGGCCGAGGACGCGGTGGCCGATATCGATATCTCGCCGTTTGCCAACAGCGCCATGGACGGGTATGCCGTGCGCGCAGCCGATCTTGCTGCGGCCACCGGTGACACTCCGGTGACGCTTTCCGTCGTAGGGCACGAGGCGGCGGGCCATGTCTTTGAGGGCGCAATCGGCGCGGGCGAGACGGTCCGCATTATGACAGGCGCGCCGGTGCCCGAGGGTGCCGACGCCGTGGTGAAATACGAGATCGTCGACGTGCTCGATGGCGACGGCAACGAGGGCTCGCACGTTCGCTTCTCGGCGCCTGCCAAGGTAGGGGAGAACGTTCGCTCTGCCGCCGAGGAGGCCCATGCCGGCGATGTTGTGATGCACGCCGGCGAGGTCGTGGCTCCGGCCGGCGCCGGCTTGCTGGCAAGCGCCGGATACGCGAGTGTGAAGGTACACGCCGCCCCACGTGTGGGCATTATCTCGCTGGGCACGGAACTGGTCGCACCGAGTAAGGTGCCGGCGCGCGGTCAGATCCGCGATTCCAACTCCTCGGCGCTGATGGCCGAGGCACTCGATGCCGGCGCCGAGCCCGTGTTCTACGGCATTGCGCCCGATGATGAGCAGGCGATTGCCGAGCTGGTGCATCGCGCCACGCGAGAGTGCGATTTTGTCATTACGAGCGGTGGTGCCTCGGCGGGCGACTACGACTACGTGACGACGCTCGTACGGCGCGAGGGCGAGGTGCTGTTCGATCGGATCTCGATGCGTCCCGGCAAGGCCATCACGTTTGGCCTGCTTGAGGGCAAGCCGTATTTGGGGCTTTCGGGCAATCCAGCGGCGGCGTATGTGGGCTTTGAGATGCTCGCGCGCCCGGCGATTCGCAAGATGCGCGGTTTTGCCGAGGGGGCGCGTCCCGTGCAGCAGGCGATATTGACGCACGGCGTGAAGAAGCGCCAGGACCGACGCTTCTTCGATCGCGCCACGGTTTTGCGCGACCCCGAGACCGGTGAGCTGTTGGTGACCGAGGCCAAGACGCAGAATTCGGCGCTGCTCGGCACGATGCAGCGGGCCAACTGCCTGCTGCGTATTGACGAAGGACCGTGCGAGCTCAAGGCGGGAGATGTCGTGGACGTTGTTCGCGTCGACCTGCCCGAGGGAACGGTGCTGTAGGAGGAAGACTATGGAGTTGAAGATATCGATCGTGACGTGCTCGGATACGCGCGATCTTGCCCAGGACGAGGCTGGAGCCGCACTCGAGGATCTTATCGAGGCACAGGGCTGGACGGTCGCCTCACATGTGGTCGTGCGCGACGACGTCAGCGAGATCGGTGATGCCATTGCGGAAGCCGCCGACGAGTGCCACGCCAATGTCGTGCTTACCTGCGGCGGCACGGGGCTTTCGATGCGCGATGTGACGCCCGAGGCGACGCGTGCCGTCTGCGACCGCGATGTGCCGGGTATTGCAGAGGCGATTCGCGCATACTCCATGACCAAGACGCGCCGCGCCATGCTCTCGCGTGCTATTTGCATGCAACGAGGTCATACACTTGTCGTAAACTTTCCCGGTTCCACGAAGGCCGCCCGCGAAAGCTGGGAGGCCATAGCGGACCAGCTGGAACATGCGGCCCAGATGACGGCGGGCGGCGGACACGCCAAATAAGCGCACTACCTGCGGCGGAGCGACCTTACGGGCTGCTCCGCCTTTGTTTTCCGCCGAAGCGACGCCGAGGTGCACGCTAACTCGAAACTATATTCTCTGGCGAGAATAATTTCTCGCTATCATTATTCGCGCAGAAGTATAATCTGATTGCAGATTAAAGCCCGCGGTGGGGTACCCGGGCACAAGGTCCGAAAGGGTTGAATATGTTCGATATGGTTTCTCGCCGCGGATTCGTCTCGCTTTCTGCTGTCGCCGCTGCCGGCCTTGGTCTTGCTGGCTGCTCGGGCAGCAAGACGTCCGAGCCGGCCGGATCCGATGCCGGCTCCGCCAAGGCCTCTTCCAAGAAGGAAACCGTCGAGCTGCAGGTTTTCGCTGCTAACTCCCTCGAGAAGGCCTTGCCCGAGGTCCAGGAGCTCTACACCGAGCAGACCGGCACCACGTTTGCCGACACGCAGTTTAAGGCGTCCGGCGACCTCGTCGAGCAGATGCGTGCCGGCGCCACGGTCGACATGCTCATCACCGCTTCCAAGGGCACCATGGATGACGCCGAGGCCGCCGAGCTCATCGACACCGACACGCGTGAGGACATGTTCGTCAACGACCTTGTCATCATTCGCGCCGAGGGCTCCGACACCAAGGTCGAGGCCATCGCCGACGTCGCGAACCTGAACGGCAAGATCGCCATTGGCGACGCCAAGACCGTCCCCGCCGGCAAGTACGCCAACCAGGCCCTGGCCTCCGTGGGCCTCTATACCGGTACCGAGGGCGACGACGGCGAGTATGCTCCCGAGATTGCCGACAAGGTAGCGCTGGCCGACAAAGTTGGTACCGCCGCCGCCTATGTGTCCACAGGTGACTGTGTGGCTGGTTTTGTCTACAGCTCCGATATCTTCCGCTATGACGGCATCGAGGAGGCCTTCGTGTGTCCCGAGGACTCGCACAAGCCCATCGTGTATCCGGGTGCCGTTGCCGAGAGCTCCGAGCACGCCGACGAGGCCAAGGCGTTCATCGACTTCTGCCTGACCAACAAGAAGGCGCAGAAGATTTGGGCGAAGTACGGCTTTGAGCTTTCCGCGTAGTGCGGCTTGGCGCGATAATTCCATCGTTTTGTGTTTCACTCCGTCCTTGTATTCGCTTGGAGCTTTTCGTGCTTAATAGATTCCGCATGCTTGTCGCCTGTGCTTTGACTTTCGCGCTTTGCTGGGTGCCGGGATTTGCGTTTGCTGGGGACGCTGAGGGCGGGGCCCAGGTTGCTGCGACCGCTCATGGGCTTTCCTATGGGATCGAGGGTTTTGAGCGGTTGGCCAAGGGGACCGCTCGTGCCATGGAGGGCCAGCCTGAGGGCTACCGGTTTCCCGTTGACGAGGACGTAGACCTTGTAGTGGCGCCTGCTGTCGATCGCGTTGTGGTGTGGATATCGCCCAAGGCGGTCGAGAAGTATGGATTGGATCTGCAGGACAACGAGTGCGTATCGGGTCTCAAGGCCCTCGTCTGTAAGCTCGACAGCGCAAACTGCATGGGAGGTGCGCAGCTGGGGGACGTGGATCTTCCTTGGTATGTCACGGCGGAAACAACGTTTGATGCCGGCGGGTATACCTATGGCTTTGACGAGCGCGGTGCGGATGGGGACCGCTATGTGGTGATTGCATCAGCCTCGGGTGATGCCAAGGGCGGCGCGCGTTGGCTTGATAGCGCTCAAATGGTAGAAGCATCGTCTGTCGTATTGCGGGATGAGCAGGGGCCCTGGACCTCTCTGGCCTCCTTTTTGGGCGACATCGACTATCGCCCGTTTTGGGTGTCCATAAAAACGAGCGGCCTTGCCCTGCTGATCTCCTTTGCGCTGGGCCTGTTCGCCGCGTGGAAGACTATGGGTACCTCGAGTCGCATCAAGGGCCTGCTCGACTCGGTCTTTACGATTCCTATGGTGCTGCCGCCTACGGTGTGCGGCTTTTTGCTGCTTATGCTATTTGGTCGATCGACCGGGGTCGGTCGGTGGCTTATCGCGCACGGCGTCTCGATCGTCTTTACGTGGCCGGCGGCGGTGATCTCTGCCGTGGTGGTGTCGTTCCCGCTCGTCTATCGTACGGCACTCGGAGCCTTCGAGGGCCTCGACACGCAGATGCTCGACGCCGCGCGAACCTTGGGATGGTCCGAGCGTCTCATCTTTACCAAGCTTATGATGCCGCTTGGGTGGCCCTCTATTGCCGCCGGCACGGTGCTCGCCTTTGCCCGCGCGATGGGCGAGTTTGGCTGCACGCTGTTCTTTGCGGGCAACTACGCCGGTATTACGCAGACCATTCCCATCGCCATCTACTTTGAGTGGATGGGCGGCAACACGTCGGTGGCCCTCTTTTGGGTCGTCGTCGTTATTGTCTTTAGCTTTTTGGTCATCCTGTTCATCAACATGTACACCGCTCATTCGCAAAAGTATCGCGAGCGGGGCCTTTCCCGTGCGGAGCGCAAACAGGCCAAAGATCTCGCCGGACAGGGCGATTCGCTCGACCCAGTCGGCGGCGATGCGCTGCGTATCGATCGCGAGGCGCTGGCCGAGCTCATGCGCGATGATACGGTGCCGCAGGGAGGTCGATAGGCCATGTCGCTCGTTTTGGATATCAAAAAGCATTACCCCGGGTTTATGCTCGACATGCAGCTTGAGGCCGGCGAGGAGCGCGTGGCGCTGCTCGGTGCCTCAGGTTGCGGCAAGAGCTGTACACTGCGCTGCATTGCCGGTGTTGAGACGCCCGACGAGGGCAAGATCGTCGTCAACGGCGTGACCTTTTTTGACTCGGCGGCGGGCATCGACCTGTCGCCCCAGGAGCGCAAATGCGCCCTGTTGTTCCAAAACTATCAGCTGTTTCCCAACATGACGGTGGCCGATAACGTGTGCGCCGGCGTAAAGGATGCGGGTGACGCCGCGGCGCGCAAAAAACTTGCAGAGCGCTACCTGGGCATCTTTGGTCTGGCCGATTTTGCCGACCGTTATCCCGCGCGCCTCTCGGGCGGGCAGCAGCAGCGTGTGGCGCTTGCGCGCTTGGTGGCGGCGCATCCGGGCATCTTTATGTTCGACGAGCCCATGAGCGCGCTCGATGCGTATCTTAAGAGCGCTCTCGAACAGAACATGCTCGACCTGTTCGATGTATGCAACCGCACCGTGCTCTATGTGAGCCACGACATCGACGAAGCGTGCCGCCTGTGCCAGCGCATCTGCGTGATGCACGACGGGCATGTTGAGGAGATCGGCTCCGTCGAGGACGTGGTCCGCCGTCCGCAGACGCTGGCGGCGCTGCGCCTGACGGGCTGCAAGAACACAAGCCGGGCGCGCAAGATCGGCGACGAAGAAGTTGAGGCCCTCGACTGGGGCATGACCTTTAACGTGGGTCGCGAGGTTCCCGATAATGTGGCGTACCTCGGTATTCGTGCGAGCTACTTCCATGTGGACAACCGTGCCGAGCGGGGTCGCAACAGCTATGACCTGCATGTGGCCCGCGTGAGCGATTCGCGCTTTGAGCGCCTGGTGCTGCTGGACGTGCCGCGTGCTGATGCGCCCACGCGTCTGCAGTGGAAGGTCAACAAGGTGTGCGTGCCTGTTGACGAGCTGCCGCAAGCAGGCGAGAACCTGCGCATGCACTTCGATGCGAGTAGGATCCATTTGGTTTGTCGATAGCGCCGGGTAATGCCGTCGGGGATATAAGCCTCGGCGGCTTTGTCTTGCCGTTCGCCGAATGAAGGATGACAAACTCTTATCAATCAAGATAATTATTTATTAAACGACGGCACGCGAGGTTGTCGTACGAATGTCAACGGTGTTCGCATGGTCGACGACCGTTGATATAGTTGACCTCAACTTGTAGAGGAGGGTGCGCACATGCCGCAGACGACATACATTCGCCGCGTTGCCGCGCGCGCCCTGTATATGGCTCGGAGTCGCATATGAGCAGGTATGTTCACGGCTCCGGGAGAGACGACGCACAACTAAATAACCGTCCGCAAGGCAGGTTCCCTAAAATTCCGGGTTTGAGCACGACCGGGCAATCGCCGTCCGTCGTGCATCGATAACGCCGTTATCCGTTTTTTGGTTCGAGAGGGGAACCGTCATGGCTGAAGAATTTGATTTCCATCCGATGTGGGAGAGCCTCGGCATGAATCTTGCCGACCACGACATGCTGCTGGGCGCCGTGGGTCAGATGTACGGCGATATGTTCCTGACGCAGAACAATCGCCCCAAGTCCACGTCCTACCTGGATTTTGTCGCCACCAACATCCACAGCGGCCGTATTAAGGAGATGCTCGACAAGAAGGAGGCCGGCGAGGCCACCAAGATCGTCGGTTCGTTCTGTGTGTACGTGCCCGAGGAGATCGTGCTTGCCTGCGACGGCATCCCCGTGGGCCTGTGCTCGGGTGCCGACTGGGCGACCGATAAGGTCGAGGGGCATCTGCCGCGCAACACCTGCCCGCTCATCAAGAGCTTTGCCGGCTTTAAGCTGGGCGAGGTCTGCCCCTACATTGAGTCGAGCGACTTGGTGGTGGGCGAGAACACCTGCGATGGCAAGAAGAAAGCCTACGAGTTCTTTGCCACGCAAAAGAACATGTACGTCATGGATATCCCTAACGTGCACGACGAGTCGACGCTCGTGACCTGGAAGGCCGAGGTTAAAAAGCTTGCCGCCAAGATCGAGGAAGAGTGCGGCGTCAAGATTACGCCCGAGCGCCTGAAGGCCGCCATCCACGCCGTCAATGAGAAGCGTCGCGCCCTGCAGCGTCTGGCTGCCACGCGCGCTGCCGATCCGGCGCCCATCAGCGGTCTCGACAGCCTGCTGACCGTTCAGGCCGCCTTTATGGATGACACGCCGCGTCTGACCGGAGCCATTAACGATATGGCGGCTGAGTGCGAGCAGCGTGTCGAGGCCGGCGAGGGCGTGGCGCCCAAGGGGACCAAGCGCATCCTGTACACCGGTACGCCCATGGCCGTGCCCAACTGGAAGCTGTTCAACCTTATCGAGAAGGCCGGCGGCGTTGTGGTAGGCGAGGAGTCCTGCACGGGCTCGCGCTACTACAAGGACCTGGTCGATGAGTCCGGCGAGACGGTCGACGAGATGCTCGACGCCATCGCCGAGCGCTACTTTAAGATCAACTGCGCCGTCTTTACGCCCAACGATCAGCGTATGAAGGACATTGTCCAGATGGCCAAGGACCTGCATGCCGACGGCATCGTCGACGTGGCCTTGCAGTTCTGCACGCTCTACGAGATGGAGTCGTTTGCCGTGGAGAAGGCCGCCGAGGAGGCAGGCATTCCGTTTATGCACATCACGACCGACTACGCCGGTGAGGACGCCGGCCAGCTGCAGACGCGCATTGAAGCTTTCTTGGAAACCATTTAGGGGTATCCGTCCCGGCGGCTTCCCCAGGCACCCGATCTTGCCGTTCAAACCATCGTTTGCGTACCAAAGTACGCGGCGCTTCTCTTTCACGGCAACCTCGGGCACCTGGGAAAGCCGTTTCCTTGGTTGGTCAAAAGGTTTGTTAAGGAGTTATATGTCGGAAAATATGGAGCAGCCGTTGCCATCCACGTTTGAGGAGTTCAACGAGCAGCGCAAGGCGGCGTTTATTCGCGTTAAGGATTACAAGCAGGCGGGCAATCGCCTGGTCGGCTTTTTGTGCAGCTATACGCCGCTCGAGATTATCGATGCAGCGGGCGCCTCGAGCGTGGCGCTGTGCGGTACGTCCGATGAGGTGATTCCCGAGGCCGAGAAGGTGCTGCCGGCTAACCTCTGCCCGCTCATCAAGTCGACGTACGGCTTTGCCTACTCGCAAAAGTGCCCGTTTACGTACTTTAGCGACATGATCATCGGCGAGACCACCTGCGACGGCAAGAAGAAGATGTATGAGTTACTCAACGAGCTCAAGCGCACGCACATTCTGCACCTGCCGCAGGGTCGCGATCGCGCCTACGAGCGTGAAGGCTGGTACGAGGAGTGCCGCCTGCTCAAAGAGGAGCTCGAGAACTTCTACGGCATTACGATTACCGACGATGACCTGCGCGCTGCCGTCCGTCGTCGCAACCGCTTGCGTGCGGCCCAGCTCGAGATGTTTGCGCTGCAGGCCAACCAGCCGGCGGCCATGAGCGGCGTCGACCTGATGAGCACCATGTTTGCCGGCACGTTCAGCTTTGATATCGAGGCCTATACGCAGCAGCTGGAGCAAAAGGTTGCCAAGCTGCGCGAGGCCTACGACGCGGGCGAGCGCCCGGTTGCGGCGGATGCCAAGCGCATTCTGATCACCGGTTGCCCGGTGGGCGGTGTGATCAACAAGATAGGTCGCACCATCGAGTCCAACGGCGGCGTGGTCGTGTGCATGGACGACTGCTCGGGCGAGCGCACGGCGGCCATGATGATCGATCCGGAGGCTCCCGACATCCTGCGCGCCATCGCCGACCGCTACCTGGATATCAACTGCTCGGTCATGACGCCCAACGACGGCCGTATGGAAAACACGCTGGCCATGTGCGAGAAGTATCACGTCGATGGTGTAGTGGAGAGCGTGCTCCAGGCGTGCCACACCTTTAACGTGGAGAGTGCACGCATGCAGGAGGCCGTCGAGGGTGCGGGTATTCCGTACATGAAGATCGAGACCGGCTACAGCAACGGCGACATGGGCCAGATCGAGACGCGCATCGCCGCCTTCATCGAAACCCTCTAGCTTCCTCAGGCACCGGATCTTGCCCCTCAAACCGTCGCTTGCGTACCCAAAGTACGCTGCGCTCCTCTTTCGGGGCAATCTTCGGCACCTGAGAAACCTAGAGCTAAGGCGCCTGAACGCGCCGCTGTCTTTGATGTTTAGATTGGGAGAGAGCCATGATAGGGATCGGGATCGATATCGGGTCTACGGCGGCTAAGGCTGCTCTGGTCGATGGGGAGGGTTCGGTGGCGTGGACGTGCGTGCAGCCAACCGGGTTTTCCTCGGTCGATGCTTCCGAGCGGCTGCGCGAGGCGCTGGCAGCGGCCGGCTACGACGTGACGGCCGACGACGTGCGCGTGATCGCGACCGGCTACGGTCGTGTCGCCGTGCCCTATGCGCACAAGGTCGTGACCGAGATCACCTGCCACGGCACCGGTGCCGTGCGCCTGTTTGGCGATCACGGCACGGTGATCGACGTGGGCGGTCAGGACACCAAGGTCATTCAGCTTAAAAGTGGCCGCGTGGCCAAGTTTGCCATGAACGACAAGTGCGCCGCCGGCACGGGGCGCTTTTTGGAGATCATGGCCGACCGCCTGGGCATTTCCCAGCAGCAGATGGCCGACCTGGCGCGTTCCGGCGAGCCCACCAAGATCAGCAGCATGTGCACGGTGTTTGCCGAAAGCGAGGTTATCAGCCTGATCGGTCGCGGTGAGCCGCGCGAGAACATTGCGCGTGGCGTGATCGACAGCGTGGTCTCGCGCGTGGCCACTATGGCCGGGCAGGCGGCGGGCGCCCCGTACTACCTGACCGGTGGCCTGTGCGAGAACGCCTTCGTGGTGGAGCGGTTGGGCGAGCTACTGGGGTCGCCGGTGACCACCTCACCCCAGGCTCGCTTTGCCGGAGCGATCGGCGCGGCGATTCGTGCCCAGGCGCTCAATTAATGCATCCGCCGTCGGCTCGCATTCATGCGTATACTGGGAGAAAATGATTGACCGATGAGAGGAGGTATCGATGGCCGACGATCAGATTAAGCTCACGTCTATGACGGCTGCGAGCGGTTGAGCCGCTAAGTTGGCTCCCGGAGCCCTCGCCCAGGTCCTGGGCGACTTACCTAATGTCCATAACGACAACCTGCTTGTGGGGTTCGATACCTCCGACGATGCGAGCGTTTTCCGCGTAGGGGAGAACCTGGGGCTCGTGCAGTCCATCGACTTCTTTCCGCCGATGGTCGACGACCCGTTCCTGTTTGGTCAGATCGCCGCGGCCAACTCGCTGTCGGACATCTACGCCATGGGCGGGCGGCCGAGCCATGCCATGAACTTGCTGTGCATCCCGAGCTGTCTGGGCGTTGAGGTTGCCGGTCAGATTCTGGCGGGCGGCGCCGACAAGTGCGTCGAGGCGGGTTGCTCCATCGCGGGCGGTCACACCATCAACGACGACGAGCCCAAGTACGGCCTGTCCGTGAGCGGGTTTGTCGCGCTCGACCGCATGCTCGCCAACAGCGGCGCGCGCGTGGGCGATGCGTTACTGCTGACCAAGGCAGTTGGCTCGGGCATCATCACCACGGCCATTAAGGGCGAGCTCATCGAGCAGGACGAGGCCGCAGCCATGTTTGACTCGATGCGCGCCCTCAACGAGGCCCCGATTCGTCTGGCCGAGGGACTTGAGCTTCACGGCTGCACCGACATTACGGGCTTTGGCCTGATCGGGCACGCGTGCGAGATGGCCGAGGGCTCGGGCGTGCAAGTTGAGCTTGCGTCGGGGGCGGTGCCACTCTTTGACCAGGTGCTCGACATGGCGCGTATGGGCATTATCCCCGCGGGCTCCTACCGCAACCAGGACTTCTTTGGCCCGCGCGTGGCTGCCGACGAGGACCTTGAGCCGGGCATGCTCGACGCGCTGTACGACCCGCAGACGTCTGGTGGCCTGCTTATCGCGGCACCTGCTGCCGATGT
>CABSNF010000042.1 GCA_902478995.1 uncultured Collinsella sp. | reverse complement strand
TACATGCAACAACTCGGCAATCTCTGAGGTCGAAAAGCCCAGATAGTAATAGAGCACGATGGGGACACGGAATCGCTCCGGAAGTCGCATAACGTCTGACAGGACCGCCTTGGTCTCATCCTGCGCCGCCGAAAGCGAATCGGCCAGGTTCTCAATATCCTCTACACGCCTCCATGGCTTTCGAAAGAGCGATTTACATTCATTGATCGTGACCCGGATAAGCCAACGGCGAAGATGTTCCCAACTTTCAAAGTGTCCATCGCTTTTAAGCAACTTAAGAAAGACATCTTGGGCAATATCGTCGGCATCGGCACGATCGCGCAGGTACGTCAATGCGATCCGAAACACGACATCTCGGTGATCTTCGACCGCCTGTCTAAATGCCTGTTCTTCCATAATCACCTCCCGGTGATGCTGATGTTTCTTGCTGAGGCCCTCACCATAGATACGCTTTGACCGAACGGAATGTTTCAAATTCAAGCAGGAATAACCTACCAAAAAAAACCCTGCCCCTTATTGGCAAGGGATCGACGGAACGCAACAGGTTGAGCATACGCAAGCGAGCGGCCCCCAGAGCGTACAAGGTGGCATGAAAAAGGCAGGGCATTGACCTTTTGGTCATGCCCTGCCTTTTGAATGACAGATTGTAGCTCTGGGGGCCGCGCAGCGACGGAGATCGCCGCCGTTCGTTAGAACGGCGGAACTAGTTACTCCTCGTCGTTGTCCTTGGCCTCTTCGGCGTCGTCGGTGTCCACGAGCTGGTTGAGCAGCTCGTCGAGGGAAGCCATGTCCTCGTTGATGGCACCGTTGGCGGGAGCCTTCTTGTCGTCGATCGGGGCGCCCAGGAGCTCCTCGTCGGCGTCGGCGTGATGCGTCGGCGCAGCGGAGGTGCCCAGCAGGATGTCGTCCGGACCGTCGGGGCTAAAGACCATCTGCAGCAGCTGCGAGAGGTCTTCCTCGTCGGCAACGTCGTCGTTGTTCTCGAGGATGTAGAGCAGGTCGTGGGCCTCGAGGCCGTCACGGAGCTCCTCGATCGCCTTAGCACCGATACCATCGATGCGCAGCAGATCTTCCTCGGACTTGCCGACCAGGTCGCCGACCGTCTCGATGCCGACCTCGCTGAACTTGTTGGTCCAGCGCTGCGACACGCCCAGATCGTCGAACAGGTACAGGCGAGCCTTCTCGGCGGAGATGGTGTGGCCGTTGCGGGTGAACGAACCGTCAGCACCACCGAACTCGTCGTAGCCGGCCCAGTCGAGCTGCTGCGGGAGCTGCTCGTCCAGGTCCTTGAGCTCCACCGGAGCCCACTCGGGCAGCGACTTGGCGTTGGGCGAAGCCGGGCCGTCGATGTCCACGTAGCCGTCGGCCGTGCGATACGTCAGCTTGGCGTTGGCGTACGGCTTGAGGCCGGTACCGGCCGGAATCTTCTTACCGACGATGACGTTGGACTTAAGGTCGAGCAGGTGGTCGACCTTGCCCTCGATGGCAGCCTCGGTAAGGACGCCAGCGGTACGGATGAACGAAGCGCTCGACAGCCAGGAGTCGATGTTGGACGCGACCTTGAGCGTACCCAGGATGACGGGCTCGGCCACGGGAGCCTGACCGCCCAGACGGGCAACGCGCTCGACCTCGTCGGCGAACTCGTAGCGGTCGACGTACTGACCAAGCAGGTACTTGGAGTCACCGGGGTTGGTGATCTGAACGCGACGCAGCATCTGACGTGCGAGCACCTCGATGTGCTTGTCGTTCAGGTCGACGCCCTGGCTGGTGTAGACGTCCTTGACGCTCTCGACGAAGGTGTGCATCGTCGACTCGATGTCGGTCAGCTTGCGCAGGTTGCGGAAGTTGACGAAGCCCTTGGTGATCTGGTCGCCGGCGCGAACCTCGCAGCCGTCCTCGATCTCGGGCATAAAGCGCACCGAAGCGGGGACGCGACGCTCGTCGAGGACACGGGTGTGGTCCTCGGAGTCGGTGAGCGTCAGCACGTACTCGGACTTCTCGGGCTTAATCGAGAGGTGACCGGAGTACGGAGCCAGCTCGGCCTCGCGACCCAGGATCTTCTCGTTGACGTTGCCGACGATATCGAACATACGGCTGACCGTAGGCAGACCCTGCGTAATATCGTCGACGCCAGCGACGCCGCCGGAGTGAATGGTACGCATCGTAAGCTGCGTACCGGGCTCGCCGATGGACTGGGCGGCAATAATGCCGACCGCGGTACCGATGGCGACCGGACGACGGGTGGAAAGATCCCAGCCGTAGCACTTCTGGCACACGCCGTACTTGGAGCGGCAGGTGAGCAGCGCGCGAAGCTTGACCTTCTTAAGGCCCGCATCGACCATCTTCTGGATGTCGGCGACCTTCTCGATGTAGCCGTCCTGCTCAAAGAGCACGGTGCCATCGGGAGCCACGACGTCCTCAATGAAGCAACGGCCGACGAGGTCGGTGTTGAGGTCGGTGGTGCCGGGGATGATGAGGTTGTAGGTGACGCCCTCGTGCGTACCGCAGTCCTCCTCGCGGACGATGACGTCCTGGGCCACGTCGACCAGACGACGGGTCAAGTAACCAGAGTCCGAGGTGTGGGATGCGGTATCGACCAGGCCCTTACGGGCGCCGTAGGTCGAAATGAAGTACTCGAGCGGCAACAGGCCCTCGCGGAAGTTCGCCTTAATGGGAAGGTCGATCGTCTCGCCGGACATGTCTGCCATCAGGCCACGCATGCCGCCGAGCTGACGCAGCTGGGTCTTAGAACCACGGGCGCCGGAGTCGGCCATCATATAGAGCGGGTTCTCCTCGTCGAACAAGTCGAGCATGAGCGCTGCAACCTTGTCGGTACAAGCGGTCCACTCGTTAACGACTTCGATGTGGCGCTCCGTCTCGTTGATGAAGCCCTCCTCGAAGTACTCGTTGATCTGGTCGACGTTGGCCTGGGCGCGATCGAGCAGCTCCTGCTTCTCGGCAGGGATGAGAGCGTCCCACACCGAGATGGTGAGGCCGGCGCGGGTAGCGTAGTGGAAGCCGGAGTACTTGATGGCGTCGAGGATCGGGCCGACCTTGGCCTCGGGGTAACGATCGCAGCAGTCGGCAACCAGCTTGGCCACATCGCCCTTGACCATCTTGTAGTTCATGAACTCATAGTCTTCGGGCAGGCACTGGCGGTTGAAGATGATGCGGCCGATAGAGGTCTCGAAGCGCGCGGTCTTGTTGCCGGTGACGTCGTAGTCGACGAACTCGTTCTTGCCGTTCTTGACGCGGAAGATACGGGTGCCGTCCTCGTTGATGACGTTGGCATCGGCAGCGGACACGCGAACCTGGATCTTGGCCTGCATGTCGACCTCGGAACGGCAGTCATAGGCGTGCAGCGCGTCGTCGAAGCTGGCGAACACGTGGTTCTCGCCCGGCAGACCCTCGCGGACCTGGGTAAGGTAGTACACACCAATGATCATGTCCTGCGAAGGGATGTTAACCGGCTTGCCGGATGCCGGCGAGCGCAGGTTGTTCGCAGAGAGCATGAGCACGCGAGCCTCGGCCTGAGCCTGGCTGGACAGCGGCACGTGGACAGACATCTGGTCGCCGTCGAAGTCGGCGTTGAAGGGCGAGCAGACCAGCGGATGCAGGTGGATAGCCTTGCCCTCGACCAGCACCGGCTCAAAGGCCTGGATGGACAGACGGTGCAGGGTCGGTGCACGGTTGAGCAGCACGACGCGGCCGTCGATGACCTCTTCGAGGATATCCCACACAAAGGTGGCACCGCGGTCGATAGCGCGCTTGGCGCCCTTGATGTTCTCGACCTTGCCAAGCTCGACCAGGCGCTTCATGACGAAGGGCTTGAAGAGCTCCAGCGCCATGGTCTTGGGCAGACCGCACTGGTGCAGCAGCAGCTTGGGGTCGGTAACGATTACCGAACGGCCGGAGTAGTCGACACGCTTGCCCAGCAGGTTCTGACGGAAACGACCCTGTTTGCCCTTGAGGGCCTCAGCGAGCGACTTGAGCGGGCGACCGCCACGGCCAGAGACCGGGCGACCACGACGGCCGTTGTCGAACAGGGCGTCCACGGACTCCTGGAGCATGCGCTTCTCGTTGTTCACGATGATCGCAGGGGCGTCCAGGTCGAGCAGGCGCTTGAGTCGGTTGTTACGGTTGATCACGCGACGATACAGGTCGTTGAGGTCGGACGCGGCGAAGCGGCCGCCATCGAGCTGGACCATCGGGCGCAGATCGGGCGGAATGACCGGAATGACATCCAAGATCATGTTCGCGGGGCTGTTGCCGCCCTTCAGGAAGGCGTCAACGACCTCGAGGCGCTTAACGGCCTTCTCGCGCTTCTGCTTCTGGGAGTCCTCGTCGGCGATGATGGCCTTGAGCTTCTCGGCCTCGGAGGGGAGGTCGATGGCAGCGAGCAGGTCGCGGACGGCCTCGGCACCCATACCACCCTTGAAGTACATGGAGTAGTAACGGGTCATCTCGCGGAACAGCGGCTCATCGGAGATGAGGTCGCGCTCGGTGAGCTTCATGAAGGCGTTGAAGGCGTCCGTGCGGAGCTGCTTATCGTCCTTGCACTCCTCCTCGATGTCGACGATGCCAGAGGCGATCTCCTCGGGGGTCAGCGGCTCCTCGTCGGAGAACTCGTCAAAGTTCTCGGGGTTGCCCTGCTCCTTGAGGGACTCGATCTGGCGGGCGCACTCGGCATCGATCTCTTCCAGATCGGCGGCGAGCTCCTCGCGCAGGTCGTCAGCGTCGGCCTCGCGAGCCTCGTAGTCGACCTCGGTGATGATGTAGCTGGCAAAGTACAGAACCTTCTCGAGATCCTTGGACTTGATGTCGAGCATACGGCTCATCGGGAAGCTCGTGGGGCTCTTGAAGTACCAGATGTGGGACACGGGAGCGGCGAGCTCGATGTGACCCATGCGCTCGCGACGAACCTTGGCCGAGGTGACCTCGACGCCGCAGCGCTCGCAGACGATGCCCTTAAAGCGGATGCCCTTGTACTTGCCGCAGGAGCACTCCCAGTCCTTGGCGGGACCGAAGATCTTCTCGCAGAACAGGCCGTCCTTCTCGGGCTTGAGGGTACGGTAATTGATGGTCTCCGGCTTCTTGACCTCACCGTGCGACCAGGAACGGATCTGGTCGGCGGAGGCAAGGGAGATCTTTACCGAGTCAAAATCAGTAGCTTCGAAATCTGCCACAGTCAACTACTCCTTATCAGTGGTCGTGGCGGCGACAGCCTCGGGTGCCTCGGCGGTCTCGGCATCCTGGGCCTCGACGTCGGTGTCAACGCCGGCGAGCGCAGCCAGGTCGTCGAGAGCAGAGGTCTCCTCGGCGGTCACAGGGGCGGAGGCGTCCTCGTCGGCATCGTGCATGGGCTCGATGTCCAGTGCGAGGGAACGGATCTCCTTGACGAGAACCTTGAAGGACTCGGGGATACCCGGAACCGGGACGTTCTCGCCCTTGACGATGGACTCGTAGGTCTTGACGCGGCCCACGGTATCGTCGGACTTGACGGTCAGGATCTCCTGCAGGACGTTGGCAGCACCGTATGCGTACAGTGCCCAAACTTCCATCTCGCCGAAGCGCTGGCCGCCGAACTGAGCCTTGCCGCCCAGCGGTTGCTGGGTAACCAGGCTGTAAGGGCCGGTCGAACGGGCGTGGATCTTGTCGTCGACCATGTGGCCGAGCTTGAGGATGTAGGACGTACCCACGGTAATGGGCTCGCGGAACTCCTCGCCGGTGCGGCCGTCGAACAGGCGGGTCTTGCCGCGCTCGTCAAGCTGGGTGACAAACTCGGGGCGCATGTGATCGCCAAAGGCAGCGGTGGCCTTGTTGAGCATGTTCTTGTTGGCGCGACGGATGACCTCGGCGATCTCGTCCTCCTTGGCGCCGTCGAAGACGGGCGTCGAGACGAAGAACGGACCGGGGACATACTTGTCGGAGTCGGCATCCTCGGTATCCCAACCGCAGGCAGCAGCCCAGCCAAGGTGGCACTCGAGCAGCTGACCGACGTTCATACGCGAAGGAACGCCCAGCGGGTTGAGGATAACGTCGATCGGGGTACCGTCAGCCATGTAGGGCATGTCCTCGACCGGCAGAACGTTACAGATAACGCCCTTGTTGCCGTGGCGACCGGCGATCTTATCGCCCTGCTGGATCTTACGACGCTGGGCGACGTAGACGCGCACCTGCTCGTTGACGCCGGGGGCCAGGTCGTCGCCGTTCTCGCGGCTAAAGCGGACGACGTCGATGACGCGGCCATAAGCGCCGTGAGGCATCTTAAGGGAGGTGTCGCGAACATCGTGAGCCTTGGCACCGAAGATGGCGCGCAGCAGGCGCTCCTCGGCGGTCAGAGCGCTCTCGCCCTTAGGCGTGACCTTGCCGACCAGGATGTCGCCAGGGCCGACCTCGGCGCCGATGCGGATGATGCCGTCCTCGTCGAGGTTGGCAAGCATGTCCTCGGAGAGGTTCGGGATCTCGCGAGTGATCTCCTCGGGGCCGAGCTTGGTGTCGCGGGCGTCGATCTCGTGACGGGTGATATTGATGGTCGTCAGCAGGTCCTCGGCCACCAGGCGCTCGGACACGACGATACCGTCCTCGTAGTTGAAGCCTTCCCACGGCATGTATGCCACGGTGAGGTTCTGGCCCAGTGCGAGCTCGCCATGATCAGTCGAAGGACCGTCGGCCAGAGGCTCGCCCTGCTCAACGGTGTCACCGACGCGCACGAGCGGACGGTGGTTGATGCAGGTGGACTGGTTGGAGCGCTGGTACTTGGCCAGGTGATACTCGTCCATGCCGCCGGCATGCTTGACGATAATCTTGGAGGCGTCGGCATAGATGACTTCGCCGGCGTTCTTGGCCAGGGTAACCTCGCCAGAGTCCAGGGCGGCGCGACGCTCCATGCCGGTACCGACATAGGGAGCGGCGGGGTGAACCAGCGGCACGGCCTGACGCTGCATGTTGGCGCCCATGAGCGTACGCTTGGCGTCGTCGTGCTCGAGGAACGGAATCAGCGTGGCTGCGACGGAGAGCATCTGACGCGGCGAGACGTCCATGTAGTCGACGTCCTCGACAGGCACGTCGGCGGGAGCGCCGAAGGAGCCGTCGAAGTCGCGGGTACGGGCGATCACGGTATGCGGACGGACGATCTTGCCCTCGGCATCGGTCGTGATGAACTCGTTGGTCTTGGGATCGAGCGGCGTGTTGGCCGGCGCGATGACGTGCTTCTCTTCCTCGTCAGCGGTCATCCAGTCGATCTGGTCGGTGGCAACGCCGTTCTCGACACGACGGAACGGGGCCTCGATGAAGCCATACTCGTTGACGCGGGCGTAGAGGGCGAGCGAGCCGATCAGGCCGATGTTGGGGCCTTCGGGAGTCTCGATCGGGCACATGCGGCTGTAGTGCGAGTTGTGAACGTCGCGGACGGCCGTCGGCACGTTGGTGCGGCGGCTGGAGCCCGACTTGTGGCCGGCAAGGCCGCCAGGGCCGAGTGCGGACAGACGGCGCTTGTGAGTCAGACCGGTCAGGGGGTTCGCCTGGTCCATGAACTGCGAGAGCTGCGAGGAACCGAAGAACTCCTTGATAGAGGCCACGATCGGACGGATGTTGATGAGCGACTGCGGGGTGATCTCGTCGATGTCCTGGGAGCTCATGCGCTCACGGACGACGCGCTCCATACGGCTCATGCCGATACGGAACTGGTTGGCGACGAGCTCGCCGACGGTGCGGATGCGGCGGTTGCCAAAGTGGTCGATGTCGTCGACCTTGAAGCCCTGCTCGCCGGCAGCGAGGGACAGCAGGTAGCGCAGCGTCGCGACGATATCCTCGTCGGTGAGCACCGTGACCTCTTCCTCGGTGGTGAGGTTGAGCTTCTTGTTGACCTTGTAACGACCGACGCGGGCCAGATCGTAGCGCTGCGGGTTGAAGAGCAGGCCCTCGAGCAGGCTGCGGGAAGCATCCACGGTGGGAGGCTCGCCCGGGCGCAGGCGACGGTAGATCTCGATGAGGGCGTCCTCGCGAGTGAGGGCGGTATCGCGCTCGAGGGTGCGCTTGATCACATCGGAGTTGCCGAGCAGCTCGATGATATCGTCGTTGGTGACGGCGATGCCAAGGGCGCGCAGGAACATCGTGGCGCTCTGCTTGCGCTTACGGTCGATGGAGACCATGAGCTGGTCGCGCTTGTCGACCTCAAACTCGAGCCAGGCACCGCGGGACGGGATGATCTGAGCCTTGTAGATCTGCTTGCCCGAATCCATCTCGGAGCTGTAGTACACGCCCGGGGAGCGGACGAGCTGCGAGACGACGATACGCTCGGTACCGTTGATGATGAAGGTGCCCTGATCGGTCATCATGGGGAAGTCGCCCATAAAGACGAGCTGCTCCTTGATCTCGCCGGTCTCCTTGTTGGTGAGACGGACGTCAGTCAGAAGCGGGGCCTGATAGGTCATGTCCTTCTCGCGGCACTCCTCGACGGTGTGCGCGGGGTCGCCGAACTGATGCTCGCCGAAGGTAACCTCGAGAACATGGTTCTGACTCTGGATGGGGCTGGATTCCTTGAACGCCTCACGAAGGCCCTCGTCCTTAAAACGCTCAAAGGATTCCCTTTGAACAGAGATAAGGTTGGGGAGCTCCATGGCCTCCGGGATTTTCCCGAAGCTGACGCGCTTGCGCTCAGTGGCAGTGTATGCGTAGGTCACCAGGTTTTTCCTCCTTCACGGAAATGCTCGGTGGATTGGCGAGGCATAGCTTCGCCAGTTATCGCAACCTAATAGTTTATCAGGTACCGACCGTTGAGCAAGAAAAGCCTTGACGTGATTGAGTTTTTGGAGTAGCAAAGTTTTTCGACAGAAAACATGCAGGTAGATGTTGGTGTATCGAACACCTGTTCATATATTTTCTGTGAACAGAGAGCCGGCAATCGCAGCTCTTATAAAAAACGGGCGCGAACCGAGGTCCGCGCCCGTAAATGTCGATGCCCGAAGGCTTACTTGCGCATCAAGCCGCCGCGCTCGTCGATGGCATCCCAGAAGGCGCCGGCAAAGCGAGGATCGCTTGCAGCCATGAGGGCGTTGGTAGCCATCCAGCCAGACGGGGTACCGGTATCGTAGCCCGACAGCGGGTCGATGACGACGGCATACATGGCCTCGCGGTCGAGCGAGCGGGCCATGGCGTCGGTCAGCTGAATCTCGCCGCCCTTACCGGCCTGCTGATCGGCCAGCAGGTCCATGACCAACGGGCTCAGCAGGTAGCGACCGACGATGTACAGGTTGGACGGAGCCGCCTCGGGAGCGGGCTTCTCGACCAGGCCGCCGATGCGCCAAACGGCACCGGGCTCGTCGTCGGCGGCATTCTCGAAGCCCTCGAGAGCGCCCACGCGATCGCCGGCGATAACGCCATAGCGGCTAACCTCCTCGGGAGCGCACGCGGCAACGGCGATAACAGAAGCGCCACCGTGTTCCTTGGAGACGGCAAGCATCTTGTCGCAGATGTCACGGTTGGGCACAACGTAATCGCCCAGAAGAACCAGGAAGTTCTCCCCTGCCACAGCGTCGGCGGCAGAGCGAATGGCGTGGCCAAGGCCCTTGGGCTCGTACTGATAACGGAAGTCGACCGGCATACCACCAGCATGGGCGACGGCGTCGGCGTAGGCGTCCTTGCCACGCTCGCGAAGCAGGTTCTCGAGCGAACGATCGGGCTGGAAGTAGCTCAGCAACTCGGGCTTGCCGGGAGAGGTGACGATAATAGCATCGTCGACCTCATCGGGGTCGAGCGCCTCCTCAACGACGTACTGGATGACCGGTTTGTCGAGCACCGGCAGCATCTCTTTGGGCGTGCACTTGGTGCCAGGCAGAAAACGCGTGCCAAGACCGGCGGCGGGGATGATTGCCTTCATGTTATTCAAGGATCCTTTCGCAGGCGCAGGATGCGCCCTGTGCGTGCGGCACGGCGGCCGCAGACCAAATTGCGATACCGGTTTATCTTACCGCCGTTAATTAACGTTAATGTAGGCAAGCGCCATTCTTCAGCAGGTCAACGCAAATTATTGCTCGAATGGTGCAATTTTATCGCCCAACGGTAGCGAACCCAAAGCACCGCAAGCGGCAGCAATTTGTATACCGAGCCAACAAAAAATAGAGTGGTCATAACAAAAAAGACGGGGCTCGCAATGCGAACCCCGTCTGCAAAGAAATCTGGCGAGAAAGCCTGATTACTTGAGGGTGACAGCAGCGCCAGCAGCCTCGAGCTTCTCCTTGGCAGCCTCAGCGTCCTCCTTCTTGGCACCCTCGAGAACAGCCTTGGGAGCGCCCTCGACGACCTCCTTGGCCTCCTTCAGGCCAAGGTTGGTGAGCTCACGGACGGCCTTGATGACCTGGATCTTGTTGTCGCCGAAGCCCTCGAGCACGACGTCAAACTCGGTCTTCTCCTCGGCCTCAGCAGCGCCAGCAGCGGGAGCGGCGACAACGGCGGCAGGAGCAGCGGCGGAAACGCCGAAGGTGTCCTCGATAGCCTTAACGAGCTCGGAAGCCTCGAGAAGGGTCATTTCCTTAAGAGCATCGATGATCTCATCGGTGGTAAGCTTAGCCATTTCTAAGTCCTTTCGGTTTCCGTGTCTGTGCACGGAGATCAGTTAAAACACGGCGCGAATGCGCCAGGGGTGCGGCGTTGCCGCCGCGGGTGAAAACAGCGACTAGGCTGCCTTCTGCTCGGAGACCTGCTGGATCGAACGAGCGAGACCAGAGGAAACGCCGTTGACGCAGACAGCGATGTCGCGAGCGAAACCGGAGATGAGACCGGCGATCTGGCCGAGAAGCTGGTCCTTGGTGGGCAGCTCGGCGATAGCCTTAACATCATCAGCGGAAACGACCTTGCCGTCGGAGATACCGCCCTTGATCTCAAGGACGCCCTTGGACTTAGCGGAGAAGTCCTTAAGGGCCTTAGCGGCCTCGACCGGCTCGGTCTCGTAGAACACATAAGCGACGGGGCCGGCGAGGATCTCGTCGATCTCGGGCTGCTCCTGGTTCTTGAGAGCGATCTTGACCAGGTTGTTCTTGTAGACCTTCATCTCGGCGCCGCACTCGCGAAGCTGATGACGCAGCTCCTGAGCCTGCTTAACCGTCAGACCGTTGTAGTTGACGACGAACAGACCGGCGTTCTCGGCGATACGGGACTCGATCTCTGCAACCTTGTCGATTTTGTACTGCTGGGGCATGAATTACACCTCCTCGAATTCTTTCCGGGCACGGTCCGCCACAAGGACGTGACGGGGGCATGTCCAAAAAGAAAGCCCCCGCGCTGCATGAGCGACGGGGGCGAGAAGACATATCTACTCGACCACCTCGGCTGGCGGGATATCCCATTAAGCTCGCGGGCGATGCCCGTTTGCACCGGCTGTCTCTGGCAGCGGATTCGTGCGTGAACCGAAAGTATTATGGCGGGGACCCCGGCGTCGGTCAACGGAAAACCGGGCTGCACACAATTCCACCATCCGGCCGCGCCGCCGAAGGCCGGGCGCAAGGTTTTCGCTCGGTCAGGTCCTGGGCTCGCTCGGAAAGCACATTAAGTGCTTTCCGGCTCGTGCGGAATCTACGAAAACCTTGCGCCCGGCCTTCGGCGGCGCGTGCCTGCGTTGACTTTGGGCAGCCCGGGTTTTCGTTGGCTGACGCCCCCACTCATAATGCTTGGGTCGGTGGGCTGATGTATTGCGTCCCGTTGGGCTATAAGGTTGAAATGAAGGTGGACAGGCGATTTAGGCCTTCGTCCAGATCTTTGTCGGAGACGCAGTAGCTTAGGCGGATGTGGCCTTCGGTGCCGAAGCAGTCACCCGGAACTAGGGCTACGTTGGCTTCTTTGATGGCTTTGATGCAGAAGTCTTCGCTTATTAGGCCGAATTGTTTGATGCTCGGGAAAGCGTAGAAGGCTCCTGCCGGTTCCACTACGTCGAGGCCCATGGCGTCTAAGGCTGCGAGCACGCGTTCGCGACGGGCTCGGTAGACTTTGAGCATGGGGGTTGGGTCGACGGTCAGGGCTCGCGCTGCGGCGTCTATCTCAAAGGAGACGGCACTCGATACTAAGTATTGGTGGGCCTTTGCGATCTCGGCGATGACGGGGGCCGCGGCTGCGAGCCAGCCCAAGCGCCAGCCGGTCATGGCCCAGGGCTTGGAGAAGCTCTCGATGACCACCGTCTGCTCGCGCAGCTCCGAGTGGCGCTGGGCAAAGCGCTCGTAGCCGTCCACGTAGACCAGGCGGTTATATACGTCGTCGCAGACCACGTAGATGCCCGCCTGCTCCGCTACGCGCGCCACGGCGTCGAGCGATGCCGCGTCGAGGATGCATCCCGTGGGATTGTTGGGCGAGCAGATGACGATAGCCTTGGTCGCCGGCGTTACGCAGGCACGAAGTGCGTCCTCGTCAATCTGGAATTGCGAAGGCTCTGTATCCAAAAAGACCGCTTTGGCGTGATTGGCCACGACGATGCTCTCGTACAGGCCAAAGGCCGGCGTGGGGATAATGACCTCGTCGCCGGGGTTGAGCATAGCCATGAATGTTGCCGACAGGGCCTCGGTCGCGCCGTCGGTCAGGATGACCTCGTCGGCCGAAAACGCCAGGCCCGCGTTCCCCATGTAGGCAGACAGTGCCTCACGCAGGGCGGGGCGGCCGTTGTTGGGCGGATAGTGCGTGTCGCCGCGGCCCAGCGCGGCCGTCACCTCGGCGCTAATCACATCGGGTGTAGGAAAATCGGGCTCGCCGAGCGCGAGCGCAATGCATCCTGGGTGCTGGGCAGCGAGCGCGTTAATCCGACGGATGCCGGAGGGCTTGAGCGTGGCAAGCGAGGTATTCATGGGCAGACGCATGGCATTCCTTTCGTAAGGGTTGCACTAGGATAGCGCGGCGGGGCGCCGTCAGACGGTGTAACCTAAACGGAAACCAACCGGAAAGGAGGCGGCATGGAGACGATCGCGCGCGGCGATGTACCAAAAACGTTGCAGACCATTGCGTATATCAGCATTCCCAATAGCGCCGATCTTGAGTTTTTGCTCTGGGACCTGCAGGATGCCATCGCCGCCTATGCTCAGCTTTCCGGCACCGCGCTCCCCCGCCCGGTTGATTTGGAGACGGATGATGCCGGCAGCGTTGCCGATGGCATCGTGCTGGCCATTGAAGATGTGGCTGACGATGAGACGTTGACAGCTATCGAGCAGGCGCTTGAACGCTTTGGCGGTACGGGAACGCGCGTCTATGCCGCGATTCGAGCCGCACAAGAGGGCGCTAAGCAGGCGCGCGGGACCGCCGTTCGTCTGCACAAGGCATGTGAGCGCCATGACCAATTGTGGTGTGGCGGCGTTGTCGTCTGTGCCGGCAGCGGTATTGCGGCGCTTCGCCACTCCCCGCGTATGGGCCTCTTGCGCCGGCCATTTTCCGAAGCGATGGACAAGCTCGTAGGCGCCGTTCGCATGGGCTGCTCCGTCGAGCATGCGCAGCGACTTGGCGGCGGCAATGCCGTCAACGTCAACGTCGACGGCATGGTTTGCGCCGAGCCAGCCGTGCCCGCGCTGATCTGGCGAGGCGTTCTGAAACGCCTCGGCGCCCGCGCCCAATCAGATATCTAAATTAGAGAGCGGCCCAGTCAACGGCTTCGTGCCAACGCTCAACAAGACGCTCCAGACGCCAGGCGGCATTGGCGGGACTCGTCGAGGGCAGGACGATGGCGGGCAGCCCGGTGCGTTCTTGTAGATAGCGCTTGTAGAGCCGGCCAGCTGTACCTCCGTTGCATACCACCTGCTCAATAGGCGCATTGCCCGCAATGCGCTCGATATGTGCCGGCACAACGTTGCGAATGCTCGCGTCACTTGAGCCCTTAATGTCACAGCTCTCGATCACGTCCCACAGGGCCACGCCGCCGTTCAGCAGCATGGAGCGCTTGGCGACAATCGAGGCGTCGAGCGTCGCAGGCTCACCGCTTGCCAAAGGGTCGCCCTCGTTGGGCGGCACGGGCACACCGAGGCATGCGGCCATCACGCGCCAAAAGCGATTCTGAGGGTTACCGTAATAAAAGGCATTGGCACGCGAAAGCACCGAGGGAAACGACCCGAGCACCAAAACGCGCGAGTGCTCGTCAAACACGGGTTCAAACCCATGCTCAATATGTTGATAGCCCTCGTCCGGCGCGGCCACGAGCTAGGCCCTCAACAGATAGCGCACTTCGTAGGGCGCAAGTTCAAGGGAGCCTGTCAGCTCGACCGTGGGCGCATCGTCGGCAAGCAGATCGACGAAGGAGCCGCTGAGTTCGCCGGCTCCAAAGGTGTAGGGCTCGTTCACGGCATTGACCGCCACGAGCACCGTCGCGTCGTCGCAGGCGCGCTCGAACAGCAGCTGCTTGTTCTGAATCACCACGTTGCGATAGGCACCATAGTTGAGGGCCCGGGCCGCCGCGTCGTTTGCCGAACGCAGGTGCGCGAGCTGTTTGATGAAGGCCGTCAGCTCGTTGGGCGCAGGCTCATCGAGCGCAGGTCGCAGCGCCCAATCGCCATCGGAGCCGCCCTTTTCGCCAGTAATCCCCCACTCGCTACCGTAGTAGACGCACGGAATGCCCGGCATTCCAAAGAGCATGCCGTAGGCGGGGCGCAGGCAGGACTTGTCCGTCAGGATGCTCGCCAGGCGCGGCACGTCGTGGTTGTCGACAAACGACAGCAGGTGCTTGCCGCGGTAGATGCACCAGGGGTCGCCGCCAAACTGACGGTGCAGCGAGTGCGCGATCTCGAACATATTGACCGAGTTAAAGCTAGAGTACAGGCCCTTGTAGCACTCGTAGTTGGTACAGGAGTCGAGCATCTCTTCGTTGACGATCTGGTTGTAGTCGCCGTGGAGCGTCTCGCCGATCAGCACAAAGTCGGGCTTGAGCTCACGGGTAAAGGCGTGCAGGCGGCGCATAAAGTCGCGGTCGAGCATATAGGCAACGTCCAGGCGCAGGCCGTCGACGCCAAAGACCTCGGCCCAGCGGCGCACTGACTCGAGCAGGTAGTCGACCACGGCGGGGTTTTGCAGGTTGAGCTTCACGAGCTCAAAATGGCCCTCCCAGCCCTCGTACCAAAAGCCATCGCCATAGCAGGAATCGCCGTCAAAACTGATGTGAAACCAATCCTTGTACGGCGAATCCCACTTGCGCTCCTGCACATCGCGGAAGGCCCAAAAGCCGCGACCGACGTGGTTGAAGACGGCATCGAGCACCACGTGGATGCCGTGGGCATGCAGTGTGTCGCACACGGCGGCAAAGTCGGCATCCCCGCCCAGGCGGCGGTCGATATGGCGCAGGCTGCGCGTATCGTAGCCGTGGCTATCGGACTCGAGCGGCGGGTTGATGAGCACAGCGCCAACGCCGAGTTCCTGCAGGTAGTCGGCCCATTGGGCAATCTTCATGATGGGGGCATCGGGGTTGGGTGCAGTGCCGGCAGCTTGGGCGAGCTCATCCTCGGCAACGGGGGCGGCGTTTTCGCGCGGAGCTCCGCAAAAGCCCAGCGGATAGATCTGATAGAACGCCGTCTCGTATGCCCACATAGCAACCTCCCGGTAAGCTCAACACAACGACATCCATTGTATGCCCAGCTTGTATCCTCTTCCCCAAAATAAGTTGCGGTGGAATAGTTCCTGCCTGGGCCTTCAGAGGCCTTAAACAGGAACTATTCCACCGCAACTGATGAGGGGGCGTGATTAGGCGACGGGCTTGGCGCGGCGGATGGCTGGGAACAGTACGGTGATGGCGAGGATGACGCCCACGACGGCGATTGCGCCACCTGCGCAGCCGATCCAGGCGATACCGGGGCCCGAAACCACGGCTCCGCCGATCGCGGTACCCGTGCCGATACCGAGGTTGAACAGGCCCGAGAAGATCGACATGGCGACGGCCGACGAGTCCGCCGGCGTGTACTTGATGAGCTCGGCCTGAAACGCCACGTTAAAGGCCGTGGCGCAGCAACCCCACAGCGCGCAAACAGCGAGAACCGCGGCGAGCGACGACGCGGCAGGACCCATAAGCAGCAAGGCGACCGGTACTCCGGAGAGCGTAATCGCGAGAAACGGGAACCGGTGCCCGTCGAACAGGCGGCCGAACAGCCAACTTCCGAGCAGACCAGAGCAGCCGAACGCCGTCAGCGTCATGGTGATAGCGCTTGCGTCGACGTGCGCGACCTGAGCCAGAAAAGGCTCGATATAGCTATAGCCCGCGTAATAGCCGGTCGCCATGAACACCGTGACCACATAGAGCGCGATGAGGAACGGGTTCTTGAGCAGCTCGGGCAGCTGCTTGAGCGTAAAACGCTCGCCCGCTGGCATGGTGGGAAACACCGTGGCCTGGTAGACGACCGCGACAGCAGACAGCGCTCCGACCACGGCAAACGTCATACGCCAGCCCACGGCCAGGCCAATGGCGCGGCCGAGCGGCAGGCCGAAGATCTGTGCGATGGAAGAGCCCGTGGCGATCATGCTGATGGCGAGCGCCCCATGGCGTGTGTCAACCAGTCGCGACGCCATGATCGAGGCGACCGACCAGAACACGGCATGTGCGCAGGCGACCACCAGGCGCGCGCAGACTAGGATGGGATAAGTCGGCGCCACAGCGGACAGAAACTGGCCCAACGAAAACACGGCCAGCACGCCCAGCAGCATCCGCTTGAACTCAAAGCGCGAAGCGAACACCATGAGCGGCAACGACAGCAGCATGACGCCCCAGGCATAGACCGAGATCATGATGCCGGCCTGAGCCTCGGTGAGCGAGAACGACGCGGCAATATCAGTCAGAAGGCCGATGGGCATGAACTCCGACGTGTTGAACACGAACGCGCAGCAGGTGAGCCCGATAAGCGGGAGCCACTGCTTGAGCGTGATGCCGTCTTGCCTTGTCTGAGTCATATATAACGTCTCCAATCGTTATGAGCGGAGGCGATTATATAGCAAGGGCCCCGCATCCGTCAGTACAGATACGGGGCCGAAATCAACTCAAAACACAGAGGTTGCGCCGTCAATAAATAACTAAGCCAACCCCAGCAATATGCCCGCCGAATGCACGGCAAACGCCACGATCCAGGCGACCGTCACCTGAAACGCGAATACGGCCACGGCATAGCGCGCGCCCAACTCGCTCTTGACGGCGCCGATGGACGCCACGCAAGGCGGGTACAGCAGCGTAAAGACCAAGAACACGTAGGCGGTAAACGGCGAAAACATGGTCGACAGCGCCGCGGGCGACGTTGCGCCCAAAAGCACCGTGAGCGTCGAGATGACGCTCTCCTTGGCAATAAGTCCGGTGACGAGCGCCGTGGATGCGCGCCAGTCGCCAAAACCGAGCGGGGCCAACACCGGCGCGATGATGCTACCCAGACCGGCAAGCAGGCTTTGCGACTGGTCGGCGACCACGTTAAAGCGGATATCGAACGTCTGAAGGAACCAGATGACCACCGTAGCGGCAAAGATAATGGTAAAGGCCTTGGTGATGAAGTCCTTGGCCTTATCCCATGCCAGCATCACCGTCGTCTTGACGCTCGGTAGGCGGTAATTGGGAAGCTCCATGATAAACGGCACCGGGTCGCCCTTAAATGCCGTGCGGTTGAGCACCAAAGCCGCGATGCAGCCGACCACGATACCGATCAGATAGAGCGAGACCATGGCGGGAACCGTCGCCTGCGGGAAAAACGCCCCGCACAGCAAGCCGTAAACCGGCAACTTGGCTGAACAGCTCATAAACGGCGTGAGCATGACCGTCATCTTGCGGTCGTGCTCGGATGGGAGCGTACGGGTCGACATGATAGCCGGCACGGTGCAGCCAAAACCGACGAGCATGGGCACGAAGCTGCGGCCCGACAGGCCAAAGCGACGCAACACCTTATCCATGACAAAGGCCACGCGCGCCATGTATCCGGAGTCTTCCAGAATGGAGAGGAACAAAAAGAGCACGACGATAATCGGCAGGAAGGTCAGCACACTGCCCACGCCCGTAAGCACGCCGTCGACAGCCAGCGAGCGCACCACGTCGTTGGTACCGAACGCCTTGAGGCCCGCATCGGCCGAGGCGATGATGGCAGCGATACCGTCCTCCATGAGTCCCTGCAACGCCGCGCCGATCACGCCAAACGTCAGCCAAAAGACGAGGCCCATGATCACCAGAAACGCCGGAATGGCTGTGTAACGACCTGTCAGGATGCGGTCAATCTTGACGGAGCGCACGTGCTCGCGGCTCTCGTGCGGCTTGACGACGCAACGCCCGCACACGTCGCCGATAAAGCTAAAACGCATATCGGCCAGCGCAGATAGGCGGTCGGTGCCGGCCTCGCCCTCCATCTGGGTGATGATGTGCTCGATAGCGTCGAGCTCATTGCGATCCAGGTGAAGCGCCTCGGTTACCAGCTCATCGCCCTCGACCAGCTTGGTCGCCGCAAAGCGCACCGGGATGTGCGCCGTCACGGCATGGTCCTCGATCAGGTTAGCAATACCGTGGATGCAGCGATGCAGCGCACCGCCGTCCGGACCGTCGGGCGCGCAAAAGTCCAGGCGACCAGGGCGCTCGCGGAACCGCGCCACGTGCAGGGCGTGGTCCACCAGCTCGCCGATGCCCTCGTTGCGGGCAGCGCTAATGGGGACAACGGGCACGCCCAACAGGCTCTCGAGCAAGTTGACGTCTACGGCACCGCCGTTGGCGGTCACCTCGTCCATCATGTTGAGCGCGATGACCATAGGACGGTCAAGCTCCATGAGCTGCAGTGTCAGGTACAGGTTGCGCTCGATGTTGGTGGCGTCGATGATATCGATGATGGCGTCGGGATTTTCGTCCAAGATGAATTGGCGGCTGACGATCTCTTCGCCCGTGTACGGAGACAGCGAATAGATGCCGGGCAGGTCGGTAACGCTTGCCTCGGGATGGTTACGGATCTGTCTCTTATACACATCTCCGAGCCCACGAGACACTGAGCGATCT
>CABSNF010000041.1 GCA_902478995.1 uncultured Collinsella sp. | reverse complement strand
CAGAGGTGTATAAGAGACAGGCTCCAGGTACTGGTTGCACTCGGTCACAAAGCCAAAGACGGCACCCATGGCACCAGCGGTGTTAAAGTCGTCGTCCATGCACCCCTTAAAGGTGGCACGGGTCTCGGCGGCCTTGGCGGCAAACGCCTCGGATGCTGCCTCATCGGCATCGGCCGTCGCATGGTTCGCGGCCCAGCGCAGGTTCTCGACCGTACCGGCGATACGCGTGAGCGAGTTCTCGGCACCCTCCAGGCGCTCCCAAGAAAAGTCGAGCGGCGAGCGATAGCTCGTCTGCAGCATCAGCAGGCGCAGGGCGGCAGCGGAGTGCTGCTCGAGGACCTCGGCCAGCGTAAAGAAGTTGCCGAGCGACTTGGACATCTTCTCGCCGTCTACCAGCAGCATGCCCGTGTGCATCCAGGTGTTGGAGAAGCCCTGGTGCCAGGCGCAGGTGGCCTGAGCGCACTCGTTCTCGTGATGCGGGAAGGCAAGGTCGGAGCCGCCGCCGTGGATGTCGATCGGAGTGCCCAGGTAGCGATGCACCATGGCGGCGCACTCGGTGTGCCAACCGGGACGGCCCTCGCCCCAGGGGCTCGGCCAGCTGGGCTCGCCGGGCTTGGCGGCCTTCCACAGGGCAAAGTCGAGCGGGTCGTTCTTGTCCTCGTTCTCCTCAATGCGTGCGCCAACCATAAGGTCGTCGATGTTGCGGCCCGAAACCTGGCCGTAGTTGGGATCGCTGCGCACGGCAAAGTACACGTCGCCGTTATCGGCGGCATAGGCATGGCCCTGCTCGATAAGCGTCTTGATCATGGCGATCATGGGGCCGATCTCCTTGGTGGCGCGGGGGCGCACATCGGGATCGAGCACGTTGGCGGCGCGCATGACGCCGATGAACTTGTCGGAGAACTCCGTCGCGACCTCGGCGGCCGTACGGCCCTGCTCGTTGGCGCGCTTGATGATCTTGTCGTCGACATCGGTGAGGTTCTGGGCGAATGTGACCTCGTAGCCGCTCGCGATGAGCCAGCGACGAATTACGTCAAAGCTGATGAACGTGCGGGCGTTGCCGATGTGGATGTTGTCGTAGACCGTGGGGCCGCACACGTACATGCGGACCTTTCCGGACTCGATGGGCTGGAACTCTTCCTTTTTATGGGTAGCGCTGTTGTAGATACGCATTCGTTACTCCTTAACGGTTTTCTGTAGCAGGCAGACGGCCCAGGCGCCGATTCCCTCGCCCTGGCCTTCCCAACCGAGCTTTTCGGTCGTAGTGGCGGCGACGCCCACGTTTTCGACGTCAACACCCAGGGCATGGGCAAGGTTGGCGCGCATGGCATCGCGGTGCGGGGTGATCTTAGGCTGCTGGCAGGCAATGGTGCAATCGGCATCGACAAACTCGAAGCCCAGCTCGCGCGCATAGTCCATCACGCGAGCGAGCAGCACCATCGAATCGGCACCCTCATAGGCGGGGTCGGTATCGGGGAATAGCTTGCCGATGTCTCCCCCGCGGCAGGCGCCCAGAATAGCGTCGGCCAAGGCGTGCGCGAGCACATCGGCATCCGAGTGGCCCAGCAGGCCGCGCTCGTAGGGAATGTCGACACCGCCGATGATACATCGACGCCCCTCCACCAGACGGTGGACGTCGTAGCCATGGCCAATGCGCAGGTTACTGAACATGGGGAAGGTCCTCTCCCTCGGCCATGCGGCCAAGCAGAATCGCGGTTACGGGACGCAGGTCCTCGGGCACCGTCACCTTAAGGTTATCGCGCGGGCTCTGGACGCAGTGGACGCGCCCACCCATGCGCTCGACCAGCGACGAATCATCGGTACCGATAAAGCCCTCGGCAATGGCTGCAGCGTGGGCGCGCTTCATAGCATCGACGCTAAAGATCTGCGGCGTCTGCGCTGCCCAGTACAGCTCACGCGGCGGCGTCTCGACGATATTGTCGCCATCGACGATTTTGAGCGTGTCGATCGCGGGCTGACCGCACACGACACCGTCGAGCGAGCGGTCACCCATGAGCACGTCGATAGCGTGGTCGATGGCCTCGGTCGTAATGAGCGGACGAGCACCATCGTGGATGGCGACATATTCGAAACCCGCCGGAACCGCATGCACGCCGGCACGGGTGGAATCCTGGCGGGTCGCGCCGGCATCGGCAAAGCTGATGGGCGTGTCATAGTCAAACGGGTCGATGGCCAGGCGGCGCATCTCGGCACGGCGCTCGGCAGGACACACCACCACGATGTGGCCGACCTTGTCGCTCCGGTCGAACGCGCGGATGGACCAGCTCATAAGCGGACGGCCCGCCACGTTAACGAGCTGCTTGCCGCCGGGATTTCCAAAGCGCTGACCGCTGCCGCCGGCAACGACCACGGCGCATACGGGCGCCATTATGCGTTCCCCTGTTTGGTGCCCTTCATGCGGTACAGCGAGTCCGCAAGAATGGCAGGGTTGTTGACGCCAAAGTCGCCCAGGCGCTCCGGATCCTCGCTAATGTCGTCCATGAGCTCCTGCAGCGAGCCGTACTCGTCGACGATCTTCTCGGCCACGCCGTCGCGCACGACGGACACGCGCGAAAGCGTGCGCAGGCCCAGCGGCGTCATGACGGAGTCCTCGTCCAGGTCGTCGTAACCCAGAACCGCCGCCACGTGTTGCGGGTCGGACAGGTCCTTAGGCGTCATGCGAGCGAGCTCTGCACGAATCTTCTCGGCATTAGCCTCGGAGGAATCACTTGCATAGTCGCGAATCATCAGATCGTACTCGGTATCCATGCTGGAGCCGGCGAGCTGCTCGAGCTGCATCTGCACGAGCTTGCCCTGGTTGCCCAGCTTGACGATGCAATCCTTAAGCTCGGTCTTTGCTTGCTGCATGATCTCGAAGCTCGAGAAAATACCGGTAATGTCGGCGAGCGTAACGTAGTCGTCGAGCTCGAGGGCCGTCAGGCGCAGCAGGGAGCGGTCGAGCGACTGACGAGTAGTCTGGAGCGTGGCGACGAGCTGGTTGACCGAGCTCATGATGGTGGTGACGGGCTGGATCTCGTAGCTCTTGCCGTGAACGTACACGTTAACGACGGCACGACGAGCCGAGACCGAGATCACGATGGCATCGGTGAGCACCGACATGCGAGCGGCGGTGCGGTGACGCATGCCCGTCTCGCTCGTGGCAAGCGAGGGGTCGGGATTGAGGTGGAAGTTGGCGCGCAGGATCTGGGTGAGGTCGCCATCGATAACGATGGCGCCGTCCATCTTGGAAAGCTCGAACAGGCGGTTCGAGGTAAACGAAATGTTGAGCGGGAAGCCGTCGTTACCGGCAGCGAGCACGTTTTCGGTGTCGCCGACGCAGATAAGGGCGCCCAGGTGACCGGCAATGATCATGTCGAGGGCGGTGCGGATCGGCTGGCCAGGTGCCGTCAGGCGAATGGCCTGTTCCATACGCTTTTGCAGCTCGTTCTTATCCAAGGCATCGCTCCCATCGTATACGCTCCATAAACGTCAATAAGTTTCTCACGGTTTGCCCCTGTGACGCCCGCAAAATCCGATGCTTACAGAATGAGCGAACACAGCTGAGAGCCCCAATCCAAATGAGCTGCTTATGTGGTAGCATCGGGATTCGCATAAATGAGGGAGTAGTCGCGTGACCGGGTTCGCCTCCGGTGGCGCGGCAAGTCAACATACTGGCCGATGCGGTCTGGCTTGCCTTAATGAACGAGACTCGTGGCTGTGCGCACAACGCGTACGCCACGGGTCTTTTTTTGCTCCCCCGGCAGAAGTACACGCGGGTTCGCCCGCAGAGAGGGAGCCAGACTATGGGACTCGCAGAGCTCGCGTTGCTCGCCGTTGGCCTTTCGATGGACGCCTTTGCCGTTTCCATCTGCAAGGGCCTTGGCATGAAGAAGATCAACCTTAAGGCCGCCGTAGTGCTCGGCCTGTTCTTTGGCGGCTTTCAGGCCGGCATGCCCGTAATCGGATGGGCGCTCGGCAGTCAATTCATGGGCATCATCGGACCCATCGACCACTGGATCGCCTTTATCCTTTTGGCCTTCATCGGCGGCAAAATGCTGTGGGAGGCCTTTACCGAGGACGAGGATGAAGGCGACGGCAAGGATGCCGAAAAGATTGACCTGGGCGAGTACCTGATCCTCGCCATCGCCACCTCAATCGACGCCCTGGCCGTGGGCATCTCATTTGCGGCGCTCTCGGTTGACATCGTTCCCGCTGTATCGCTTATCGGCATCACAACGTTTATCTTCTCCGTCGCCGGCGTAGCGATCGGCCACACCTTTGGCGCGCGCTACGAAAAACCCGCCACCATCGTGGGCGGCGTCGTGCTCACCCTCATCGGGCTTAAGATCTTGCTTGAGCACCTCGGGATCCTCGCGATATAAAAAAACGCCTCTCATAAGCCAACGTCAATGTAGGAGTCTCATGCAGAGTTTTGCATAATGCCTTTTCATGCAGACTTTTGCATGTCATACTGATATGCAAAAGTCTGCACGTTAGGAGATCGCCGTGGATACCCTTCCCATCACCACACCGCGCCAAGCTGGCATCTACGTGCGCCAGGCACGCGATGCTCAGGGTCTCACCCGTGCAACCCTCGCTAAAAAAGCCGGTGTTTCGGAGCGCCTGCTCGCATCGCTCGAGCTGGGAGATGCCACGGGTATTCGGCTCGACAAGCTGCTGGCGGTTTTCGGTGCTCTCGGACTGGCACTAGTTGCTCAAGGGAATATCGACGACACGAAACATGAGCAGCCAACCGACGCCCCGCATGCCGATTTGCAACCTTGTAGCACCCCCAGGTGCCATCACACTCAACGTCTTCACCATCGCAACCGACGCGGCGCAGCCATTCCAGCTCTTCCAGATACCCCCTTTACGGCCGAGCTCTACGACAAGGCCTTCGCCGATTTCGCCATGTCCAATCTCGGAGTCTCGATTGCCGCAAGCGCATCTGCCCAAACCAAGCCCGAAGGGAGATAGCCAATGGCCAGAAAAACGCTTCGGACTATTATTTGCGGCGTACCCGCAGGAACGCTCATGCAAGATGAGAGCGGTCTAGTCAGTTTTGCCTACGATCAAGATTATGACGGGCCAGCCCTATCGACCAACATTCCCGTATCAAATCGCACATACGGCCAACAGGTCATGAATCCGTACTTGTTTGGCCTTCTGCCCGACAGCGAGGACCAACGAAAAGCGATTGCCGCCGAATTCGACGCCAGGCCCAATAATCCCGTTGCGCTGCTCAGCCATATCGGACTCGACTGTCCGGGCGGAGTGCAGTTTTGCGCCGAAGAAGATATCGACGCCGCCTTGCATCGCACTGGCGAATACCGCCCTATAGACGACCACGAGATTGCCTTGCGCCTCAAGTCGATCAGGGATGACCGCGAGGCATCGTGGATGGGCCTAGATGAAAGTTGGTCACTTGGAGGCAACCAGGGCAAGTTCGCACTCGCGCTCATAGACGGTCGCTGGTGCGAATGCGTAGGTTCCTCGCCCACGACGCATATTTTCAAAAATGGCGTTATCGGATTTAAACTTGAAGCTCTTAATGAGTTTGTCTGCATGAAAAGCGCCCAGCGCGCGGGTATCGCAACGGCGAACGTTGAGTATCGCTTATTTGAGGACGAACCCGCCCTCATTGTTGAACGCTATGACCGTGTGAAAGCCAAAGACGGAACAATCATGCGTCTACACCAAGAAGACCTCTGTCAGGCCCTTGGAGTGATGCCCGCTCAAAAGTACACGGCAGACGGTGGCCCGACCGCACGCGACATTCAGGAACTCCTCGTCAACACGAGCCATCATCAACTTAACCTGTATCTGTTTACGCAGATACTTTTCTTTAACGCCATCATCGGCGCACCGGACGCGCATGCGAAGAACTATTCCCTGCTTCTTGGAAACGGCAGCACAGCTATGATGGCCCGTATGTATGACGTTGCATCGGGGCTGGCATACGAACGCATGCGGCGAAAAGCGCGCCTTGCCATGAGCGTTGGCGGCGAAAATCGTGTGGGGCGCATCGGTCCAGGCGCTATCCGCCGATACCACGGTATGGGCGACCCCGCGCTGGAGGCGGCGCTCACCGATGCCGGGCTATCCGAGAAGTTTTGCTTTGCGACCATGATGGACCTCGCCTACGAGGTACCCATTTGCATGGAAGAGGTCATGGACGAATACGCCGACCTGCCCGGCATGGCGGACCTGCGCGAGCATATGCTCGGCCCCGTCTGCGAAAACTGCCAGCGCACCCTCGACCTCATCAAGGCGGATATGGGCTAGGTGTCCGTAATCTCCCATTTCCCAAAAGAAGAGAGGAGGCACCCGTCGCAAAAGCTCGGGTGCCCCCTCTCATAATGTCATTTGCAATCCACCAGCACGTGGCTCGGACTGCTGCTAGCGCAACCTTTACGCAGCGAGGCGCTTGAGGACGTCGATGAGCAGCTCGTAGAAGCGCTCGGCAGAAGCGAGCTCCATGCTCTCGTCCGGGGTGTGGACATCGGAGAGCGTCGGGCCCACGGCGATGGCGTCCAGGCCGTGCAGGGCCTCGGCAAACAGGCCGCACTCAAGGCCGGCGTGAATGGACTCGATTCGTAGCTCGGAGCCAAAGAGCTCGCGATAGCTCTCGACAAAGATGTCGCGGACCGGCGAATGCTCGGCATAGCTCCAGCCGGGATACTCGAACTCAAACTTGGCGTCGAATCCCAGGACATCGGCCAGCGTCTGCAGGCGGTCCTTGAACTCGTTCTGCAGCGAGGTGATCGAGGAGCGCGGGGACAGCATGATCTTGACTTGGTCGTCAGAGGTGGCAACCACGCCGATGTTGGAGGAAACCTCGACGGAGCCGTCGGTGGCGACATTGCGGCGGATCACACCGTTGGGGGCAAGACGCAGAGCGCGAATAAGGGCAAGTGCGGACTTTTCGTCCATGGCCTCGACCTCAGTGTTGTCGGCAATCTCAACCGTGCAGGTAAAGCCGGGGTCGAAGACCTCGAGCTCGGCAGTAACGTCGGCGATGATGCCCTTTGCGATCTGGGCCGCGGCCTCGGCTGCAGCGTGGTCGGCGTAGACCAGCTCGGCCTTGCACTCACGGTTGATGGCGTTGTCCTTGGTGCCGCCGTTAAAGCTAACGATGGCGGGCTCGCCGGCAACCATCAGGCGGTCGATGATGCGGGCCATGATGAGGTTGCCGTTGCCGCGCTCCAGGTTAATATCGCTGCCGGAGTGGCCGCCCAGCAGGCCGGAGATGTCGAGCGTGAGGGCGCTACCGGTCTTGTGCTCGCGCGCGATCGGGCAGGTGTAGGTAACGACGACACCGCCGGCGCAGCTGACGGTAGCAACGCCCTCTTCCTCGGAGTCAAGGTTAATCATGGTGCGGGCGCTAATCTGGGACTTGTCGAGCGTCTCGGCGCCGACCAGGCCGGTCTCCTCGTCGGTGGTGAATACGCACTCGAGGGCGGGGTGAACGATCGAATCGTCATCGAGAACAGTGAGCATCAGAGCGACGGCAATACCGTTGTCGGCGCCCAGAGTGGTGCCGTTAGCGGTGAGGACGCCGTCCTTGACGACCAGGTCGATACCATCAGTCGTAAAGTCGTGCTCGACGGAGCCCAGCTTGTCGCACACCATGTCGATGTGGCCCTGCAGCATCACGGTCGGGGCATTCTCGGCGCCGGCAGATGCGGGCTTGCGAATGATGACGTTGTAGACCTCGTCCTGGTACACATCGAGACCGCGCTCCTTGGCAAACGCGACCAGGAAATCGCTGATGCCCTTCTCGTTGCCAGACCCACGGGGGATCGCGCTGACCTCCTCAAAGAAATGGAACAGCTGGGCGGGCTCGTAGCCGGTAATCTTGTAGTCCATGGTGCCTCCTTGGCGCAACTGGTTAGACAGTAAGACATGCGACTTGTATATTCCCAGACTTTGCGTGCATAAACCAGTCGAAAACGCCGAGCGCCCTCGCATCATCGGCTAACGGTGAACCGTATAGCGTAACGGTCACAACTTCCGCAGCTCTACAAATCGAGGCGCCCTTTCCGGAGCGCCTCGATTGCGCGTATCAAATTGTCGCCACGCCCTACAGCGCGCCGGAACCGGCTTGCATCATGCCGCCGGGGCCCGAGGTCACGCCGCCGCTCACGGGCGCGGCGTTGCCGGTGTGCGGTACCGCCGGGGCGGTATCGCCACCAAGCGTGCCCGCCGGACGCGGTGCCGGGATCTCGCCCGTGCCGCGGCTAAAGACAAACTTGCCATCGGCCACGTCGCACAGGACGGTATCGCCCTCGCCCCACTCGCCAGCCAGCAGTTCCTCGGACAGCGGATCCTCGATGAGCTTTTGGATGGCACGACGTAGCGGACGCGCGCCGTTGGTGAGGTCGGTACCCTCCGCCACAATCTTGTCGTAGGCCGCATCGGTAAGCTTGATGTTCATGCCGTTTGCGATCAGGCGCTGGCGCAGATCGTCCACCAGCAGGTGCGCAATCTTGGTCAGGTTCTCGCCCGAGAGCTTCTGGAACACCACGATGTCGTCGATACGGTTGAGCAGCTCGGGGCGGAACAGGCGCTTGAGCTCGCCCATCGCGCGGCCGCGGATCTCACTCGAGGTGAGGCCCTGCTCGCCGGTGGTGCCAAAGCCAACGCTCGCATCCTGCGCGATCTCGCGGGCGCCCACGTTTGACGTCATGATGATCACCGTATTGCGGAAGTCGACCGTCTTGCCCTGGCTATCGGTCAGACGACCCTCCTCCAACACCTGCAGCAGGATATTGAAGATGTCGGGGTGCGCCTTCTCGATCTCGTCGAACAGCACGACCGAGTACGGGTGACGACGAACGGCCTTGGTGAGCTGGCCGCCCTCGTCGTGACCCACGTAACCCGGAGGGCTACCGATGAGCTTGGAGACCTCGAACTCGCTGCCGAACTCCGACATGTCGAAGCTGATGAGCGCATCCTTGCTGCCAAAGAGGTACTCGGCGAGCGTCTTGGCGAGCTCGGTCTTGCCCGTGCCGGTGGGACCCAGGAAGATAAAGCTGCCGCCGGGGCGACGCGGATCCTTGAGCGGCGAGCGGCTGCGGCGCACGGCCTTGGCAACTGCCTCGACAGCCTCATCCTGACCGATGATGCGCGTCTTGAGCACGCTTTCGGCTTGCAGCAGGCGACGGCTCTCGCTCTCGGTAAGCGAGGACACCGGCACGCCCGAAGTCACGGACACGATGTCGGCGATCTGAGAGACATCGATGGTGAGCGGGCTGGCGTCGAGCTCGGCGGTCCAGGCGGCCTTGGCCTCGGCGAGTTCAATCTCGGCGGCCTTCTGCTGCTCGGTGATCTCGGCGGCCTTGTTCATGTCGTCGCTCTCGGTGGCCTCCTGCGCGGCGGCCTTGAGCTCCTCTATGCGATGCTCGGCCTCGCGCACCGGCTCGGGCGCGCGATTCGCGGCGATGCGAGCGCGGGCACCGGCCTCGTCGATGAGGTCGATGGCCTTATCGGGCAGGAAGCGATCCTGGATGTAGCGGTTGGAAAGGTTCGCGGCGGCCTCGATAGCACCCTGCGTATAGCGCACATGGTGGTGCTCCTCGTAGCGCGGCTTGAGCGCGGTCAGGATCTTGACCGTGTCCTCGACGCTCGGCTCCTCGACATCGATGGTCTGGAAGCGACGCTCAAAGGCCGGATCCTTGGTGAGGTACTTGCGGAACTCCTCGGCCGTGGTGGCGCCAATAATCTGGAAGGCACCGCGTGCAAGCACGGGCTTGAGCATGGAGCTCGCGTCGATGGAGCCCTCGGCAGAACCGGCACCGATGATGGTGTGCATCTCGTCGATAAACAAGATGACGTCGTCGGCTTCGGTCGCCTCCTGGATCACGTTCTTGAGGCGCTCCTCAAACTCACCGCGATACTTGGCGCCCGCGACCAGACCCGGCAGGTCGAGCGTCCAGATGTTCTGGTTCATAAGGTTCTCGGGCACGTTGCCGGCAGCGATCTGCTGTGCCAGGCCCTCGACGATGGCCGTCTTGCCCACGCCGGGGTCACCCAAGATAAGCGGGTTGTTCTTGGTGCGGCGCGAAAGGATCTCCATCATGCGCTGGACTTCCTTTTCGCGACCAATTACAGGGTCGAGCTCGCCGTCGCGCGCCTTCTGCGTGAGGTTAGTCGCAAACTGCTTGAGCGTGTCGGTGCCGCTCCCCTTTTGCTGAGAGCCATCCGAGCCGCTAAAGAACGGCAGACCCGCACCGGGACGGCCGGCGCCAGCACCGGCGAGCGGACGCTTCTTGTCCTGGTCCTTGGCGGTAAGCTTTTCGATGGCCTTTTTAATGGAAGCGGACGACACACCCAGGCGCATGAGAATGTCCATGGCCATGCCGTTGCCCTCTTCGACGATGCCGATCAGCAAGTGCTCGGTCGACACGTAGGTCTGGTTGTTCTCACGCGCCACGCGGAAGGAGCGCTCCATCACGCTAATGACGAGCGGCGTAAAGGCGAGCTTGGCGGCCTCGGTCTCCTCGCTGGGCTCGGGAACGGTGGTCTGGACCTCCTTGAGGGTGTCCATGATGTCGTCGTAGGAGATATCAAGCGAGCGCAGCGCCTCGGCAGCGATGCCCTCGTCCTCCTTGGCGAGTGCGAGCAGCAGGTGCTCGGTGCCCACCTTATTTGAGTGCAGATCGAGCGCCTCCTGTTTGGCCATCGACATGACCTTGCGCGCTCGATCGGTAAATCTATCTAACATGTTCGTTTCCTTACATGAGTTCATCGAAATCAAAACGCCCGCCCGTCGGCGGCGCTTTTGTCTCTTTACCCACAGGTTGTCTATGTTAACAGCTGGAGGAATATCTATAAACCCGGCTCACATGAATGCAGGTTATGACCGCATCGCGGGACTCACCGCGCGATGCGCGACAGGCGCCCCGCAAGAGAAACCCTAGGCGTCTTTCACCACGTCGGGACTCGTCGCACGCGATGCGCGATAGGCATCGGCCTCCTTGGAGACGCGTTCGAGCAGCTCGGATGTATCGACGCCCTCGACTTGCGCGACCGTTTCCACCGTCTGCATGGCGACCGCCCTCAGGTACGCGCACGCGCTGTCCCCCAGCTGCTCGAGGTCTATCTCCTCGCCGCCCTCCCGGGCAAAGCCGACCGCCATCACAAAGCCCATGATGCCCGAGACCAGAAAGCCCACCGCAAAGCTCGAATCTGCCTCGAGCTCTTCTCCGTCGGGGTGGACGATCTCTCTCACGCGGTCGATGATGATCGTATGGATGCCCTGCACGACCTGCTCGGCGGCACCCGCCCTCATGGTGATGACGATGCGCCGCAGCAGGCAGCGGACGTCGCGCCGGTCGAACGCCGAAAGGTCGCCCTCGCTCGAAAAATGCCAGAGGGCATCGGTGATAAGCTCGTTATCCTGCAGCAGCTGGGTCATGGCGATGGCGACGAGTTCATCGAAATCGTGAAAATAGTAGTAAAACGTTCCGCGATTGCACTGGGCGGCGCGGGTCACCTCGCCAACCGACAGCTCGAAGATGCTGTTGTTCTCGATGAGCTCCCAAAACGCCTCGATGATACGGGTGCGTGCATCGGGCGCATCGGCGTCCTTACGCGGTCTCGCCATGCGCCTCACCGCACCCCTGCGCCTTGGCGTTCATGATGAGCATCTGAAGACGGTTCTCCACGTTGGCGAAGCTCACGTCGGGATCGTAGTCGAGCGGCAGGAACTGCGCCGTGGGATACTGCTCCTTGAGCGCATGGATGAGCCCGCGCCCCACGACATGGTTGGGCAGACACCCGAACGGCTGCAGGATCACGAAGTTGCGGCAGCCGCGCTTGGCGTGCTCGAGAATCTCCGCCGGAATCAGCACGCCCTCGCCCGCATCGAACGTATGGTGCAGGATCTTATCGCTCGCGCGCACGAGCTCGGGCATGCGCGTCGGCGGCTCGTAGAGCGGGCTCGCCGCGCCCAGGCGGTCGCAACGGTCGTGCGCGAGCTCGAACAGGTTGTCCGCCGTGGCGTACCAGGCCTTTTCGGGCAGCGACAGGTCGACGTGGAACTCGCGCGACTGCGCATGCTTGTAGAAATAGGTCTTGCGGATCACGTCGGTCATGCGCGCCTCGATGACCTCGAGCCCGTTGTCCTCGAGGTAGCGCTCGATCTCGTGGTTGGCGCCGAGATGGAAATTGAGCAGGTACTCGCCCACGATGAGAACGGTCGGATGCGGGTTCGAGCGGTCGTACGGAACGGCGTCCATGATCGCAAGCGCGCGTTTGAAGCCCGTCGCCTGGCCTCTCAGCCCGGAGCGCTCCATGCCCTCGATAACCTCATCGAGCGCGCGGTCGAACGCAGCGTCCGCCGCGCCCTTCTCGAGCTCGTAGGGACGGATGCGCCTAAGCATGGCCTCGAGGGCATCGATCATGGGAAGACCGTAGGCGATCTGGATGCTCGGGCCAAGGCCGAGCTTGAAGCCCGGATGCGCATTGTGGGCATCGACGTCGTCGTTGGTGAGCACCGGGACATAGTCGTATCCCGCGTCGTCGAGCGCGCGGCGCAGCAGGGGCATGTAGTGCGTCAGGCGGCAGTCGCCGATATACTTGCCAGTCACCACGGCGACGTCGTGCGGGTCGTACTTACCGCTCTCGAGTGCCGCGAGCGCCTCGCCGATCACGATTTGCGCGGGGAAGCAGATGTCGTTGTGCACATAGCGTTTGCCCAGGCGGATGGCATCCTCGCGCCCGATATCAAGGGCCTCGGCGCGCACGCCCTGATTGCGCATCGCCGCGGTCATGAGCCTGCAGAACGCATGGGAGGTGTTGGGGACCAGCGCGATCTTGTCGTGTCGGTCGCGCTTGGTGTACTTGACCTTATACGGGTCGTCGAGCGGATGGACCGCGTGCACCCGGGCGCCCTCGGCACGCTCCTCCGCGCGACGACGGTTGACCGACTCGATAAACGAACGCACGCGAATGCCCATGGGACCGGCGACGTCGCTCTCATCGAGCTTGATCATCATCGGAACCTTGGAGCCCATCTCGCCCATCATGCGCGCGATCTCGTCGGTGAGATACGCATCGTGGCCGCAGCCGAAGCTGCCCATCTGCACGAGCTCGAGCTCGGGCGTCGATGCGACGATGACCGCGCACGACAGCATGCGCGCATGGTAGTTGTTCACGATGTCGATGCGGCTGTTGGAAAGATCGACGTTGCAGACCCCCGGCACCGCATCGGGCGTCAGCACGGGGATGCCGCGCTCAGAGAAGAGCTTGGGCAGCCCGTGGTTGACCAGCGGGTCGTTGTGGTACGGGCGCGAAGCGATCACCACCGCGTAGCCGCCGTCCTCGCGCACGTTCTCGAGCACCTGCCTGCCGCGCAGCTGCAGCTGGTTCTCAAACGTCTGCTGCGCGCGGTCCGCCTGCTCGGTCGCCTTGGCAACCAGGTCGGCATCGATATCGAAGGTCTCCTTGCACCACGCCTTGAGCTGGCGGTTTCGGTCGCCCTCGTCGTACCAGTGGAACAGCGGCGTATCGAACGGAACGCCGAAACGCTCCTCCGGGTTATCGGAATTGCGCATCACGTAGGGGTATCCCTTTACGACGGCGCACATCCACTCGCTGGTAGAGGCGGTGTTTTCGGTGGGCACCGTCGTGATGATGGGCATGAAGATGCGGTCGACGCCGGCGTCGACGAGATTGCGGATGTGCCCGTGGACGAGCTTGGCCGGGAAGCACACGGTGTCGGATGTGACGTGCGCCAGACCGCGCTCGTACATCGCCTTGGTGCTGCGTCCCGAGACGCGCACCTTAAAGCCGAGCGTGCTGAAGAACGTCGACCAGAACGGCATGGTGTCCCAGAACTCGAGCACACGGGGAATGCCGATCGTGACATCGCGCCCCCCGCAGACGGGAACCGTGGGGTACGACTCGAACAGCAGCTTCTCGCGGTCGACAAAGAGATTGGGGGCAGCCGCGGTCCGGTCGCGCCCCGTGCCGGGTGCCTGTGCCTCGCAAGCACCCTGCGGACGCAGCTCCTCCGCCGCGGGAACCTCGCGCACGAACTCATCCCATGAGATGGCGCCGCCGCGCGGGCAGCGATTGCCCGTGACGTAAAGCGAGCCGTCGCCAAATGCCACGACCGCGCGCTGGCAGCGGTTGTTGCACCGACGGCAGGTAACGCCGCCGAACTCGCGATGCTCGAAGCGCTCCACGGCATCGAGCCCGATAAACGACGTGCCGGCGTCGCCCTTGCGGCATTCCTCGCGCGCGAGCAGGGCGATACCGATAGCGCCCATCAGCCCCGGGTGGGGCGCACGCGTGACGGGTTTGCCCAGATACTGCTCGAATGCGCGCAGCACCGCGTCGTTTCGGAACGTGCCGCCCTGGACGACGACTTTGTCGCCCAGACGGTTGAGATTTGAAACGCGAATGACCTTGGTGAACACGTTCTCGATAATCGAACGGCAGAGACCGGCCATGATGTCGCCCGGACCCTTACCGCGCCGCTGCTCGGAAACGACGCTGCTGTTCATGAACACCGTGCAGCGGCTGCCGAGAACGGCGGGGGCTTTGGACGAAAATGCCTCGGTCGCGATATCCTCAACGGCTATTCCGAGGTTTTTGGCAAAACCCTCGAGGAACGAGCCGCAGCCCGCAGAGCACGCCTCGTTGACGACGATATCGGTCAGCACGCCGTGGTTGAGCCAGATGGCCTTCATATCCTGTCCGCCGATGTCGAGCACGAAGGTCGCATCGGGAACGCATGCGCACGCGGCGCGGGCGTGCGCGACCGTCTCGACCGTATGGTAGTCGGCGTGGAACGCGCGCGCGAAAAGCTCCTCGCCGTATCCCGTGGTGCCCACGGCATCGATCGCAAGCGTGACTCCCGCTGTCTCCCAGCGGTTCTTCAAGCTGACAAGACCCTGTTGGGCGACGTCGAGCGGTCTGCCGTTATTAGACGCGTAGAACGAATCGACAAGCTCACCCGCCTCATCGACCAGGGCGAACTTGGTCGTCGTGCTCCCCGAATCGATACCGAGCGCCACACGCACCGTCTCTCCGGGCGCATACGCATCCGGACCCTTTGCCGGCGTCTCTTTGCCATGGCGTGCCGTAAAATCCGCCTGCTCGGCAGGTGTGGCAAAAAAGGGCTGGGCAAGACGTCCCTCCCCGCTTGCGGGCGCGACCGTCTCGAGCTTATCCAGCCGGACAAAAGCGTCGGGAAGGTCGATCGGTTGGGACGATGCGAACATGTCGGTCAGCGACAGGGCGGCACCGCGCGCGACCATGATCTGCGGATCGCGCGGGACGATAACCTGATCGTCCGATAGATTCAGTTGCTCCCGGAACACGCGGACCAGTGTGGGGTTGTAGGCGAGCGTACCGCCCTCGAAGATTACCGGCGGCTCGATGTCGATACCCTGGGCCAGACCGCCGATCGTTTGGCGGGCGACCGCGTGAAGCGCCGAAAGCGCCAGGTCGGTGGTAGGAATGCCCTCGTTGAGCAGCGGCTGGATATCGGTCTTTGCGTACACGCCGCAGCGGCCCGAGACCTCGTGGACGGTCGTTCCCCGGCTTGCGAGCTGCTCGAACTCGCCCGATTCGGTGCCGACCCCCATGAGCTTTGCCATCTCGTCGATAAATGCACCGGTACCGCCTGCGCACGAGCCGTTCATGCGCATGTCGGCAACCTCGATGTCTCCCTTATCGTTGGTGCGGAAGAAGATCATCTTGGCGTCTTGGCCGCCCAGCTCGATGGCGCAGCGCGCCTGCGGATAGAACCTGCTGATCGCGAGCGCGTTGGCGACCACCTCCTGAACGTACGAGGCGCCCAGCGCGGTCGCGATATCGCGCGCACCCGAGCCGGTCACCGCAACGCGCAGTGACTCATGGGGAAAGCGCTCGGCGAGCTCGCCGAGCATGGCGCGCACGCTCGCTGTCTGACACGCCCCGTGGCGGCGATATCCCCACCACGCCTCGGTCATATCCTCGTGCATCGCGTAAACTTTGGTCGTCGTCGACCCTACGTCCAGTCCTACTAGCAACGCCATAATGCTCCGTCTCTCGCATTTTTCCCGCTAGAGATATACCACTCTACGTAATACAACAGACTGTTGTATTTAAACTCCGTATAAAAAGCGGCTGCCGAAACGCTTCAGCAGCCGCCGAATGCACCAACAGATTGTTCTGCGCGCTAGCACGTCGGGCAACGGAGCAGCACGGGCCCTCCGGTCATGCGCACCGCTCACGCCCGCGATGTCGCCGAGAGAGCCATCCACGCTTAGGGCTCCAACCAAGCAAGTCGCCCGCGCTCAGCAGATCCCTAAGCGAGCTACTCGCACTCAGGAGCCATAGCCTGCTCCAAGAGCTCGGCATGCTCCTCCTCGAAAACCGTCCCCACAGGGAAGGCGCGACGGAAGACGAAGCGGGAAATCGGACCGGCTACCAAAAGGTTCCACGGCAGCGCCATCACAAAATTATGCGGGATGTTGATCATCCAGATCGCGGGCACGGAATACAGGTTCGCAAGGATGCCGCCGGGCATGTGCGTCAGACCCTCACAGGCACCGTACAGCGACATGATGATGACCATGGGAACGACCATGCAGGAGCTGACGGCGAGCGTCATGGCAAGTGGCGAGCTCTTGCCCGGCGTGACCAAGTACTTAAAGGCGAAACCCTTGGCGAGCGGGCTGGCGACGAACCAGTCGCAGCACATGGCAAAAATGTAGGCAACGGGGAAGCCGAGCCACGCAGTGGCAACGACCTCGCCGTTGATGGCCCCGTGCTGCAGGGCAACGTTGTAGATGCTCATCCAGAGCACCATGCAAAAGCACATGATAAAGGTGAACAGCAGGCTCTCTCGTTTGTTGATAGGCATAAAGGGCAGATTCCTCTCTGTGTTGTACCGCGGCGCCACGCAACAAAAACGGGCGGGCAAGATGGAGCTGTTGGAACTTCATCTCGCCCGCCCGTGGTACGCGCGTCTGCGACTACTTATGTGGTGGAACCAGCCTAGCACGAAACGCATGCGCTTCGTAAGCGTTGAGTTTATGAAGATGCAGGGCACCGATAATCCCCCGACCCCATAAGTTGCGGTGGAATACGGACTGTTTTGACCCTTTAAGCAGCAATTCAGTCCCTATTTCACCGCAACTCATTTGGTGCAAAGTAACCTGTCCCCCTTGTACCAATTAGCTGGTGTGGCGCCAGCGAGGGTCGGTGAGCGTACGCGCCACACCCAGTCCAACGGGCAGAAACGCCACGATGAGCACTGCGCGCACAAACCAGCCGAGCATGTTGACCGTGTCGAAGGTGCACATGTAATACATAGAGCGATAGAGATACAGACCGGGCACCATAATGACAATCGAAGGCACCGTGAGGGCGATGCGCGGGTAGGTGAGCTTGACTTCGGCCAAGCTTGCCAGCAGACCCGATACCAGCGCGCCGATAAACGCTGCTGCCTCGGGAGGCATTCCCGTGCTGAGGCCCAGGAAGGGAATCATCGTCGGCGCATCGACAAGGGTCAGACGCAGGGTATTGGACACGGCGCCGATCAACCCAGCTGCCGCGGCCATCTTTACCGGGCTGTTGAACATCACCGAGAAGCCGAATACGCCAACGAAGCTCATCACCACGCGCAGGAGCGTAAGGGCAAGCGGCGAAAGGCCCAGTGGGGCAAAGTCGTCCGGCGCCAGGCCAACACACTCGGCAACCATCCAACCTACGAGCGTCGCCATCACAATAATCGATACGGCATATGAAAGGCGCTCGATACCGCTTCGCATGTCGAGCTTGGCGATGTCGAGGCCCGCCGTAATGAGCGGAAAGCCGGGAATCACAAAGAGCATGGCGCCGATATAGCCTTCTTGGTGCGACATTGCCCCCGGTATGACCTGGCCAAGGCCGAGCAATGCCAGCAGATACGAAACGCAAGCGAGCGCAACGCCGGTCGTCAGCGCGCTGAACTGACCAAGGCCTTGCTTGAGAATATGGGAGCGGGCAAAGTTGCCGACACCCGCGCCCACGAACGCGCATGCCATCTCAATAGGACCGCCACCAAGTAAAAAGACAAAGGCGCCACAGGCGCAGGCCGCCGCAAGACCCTGTTGCCAAGGCGCGTAATCAGGTTTTGAACTCTCAACGGTCTTGAGCATCTCGTGGTATTCGTGCACGGTAAACCGGCGCCCATACGTCTCGATTTCCTTTAAGAAGCTCTCCATCATCCAAATGCGATGGGTATTGACTCCCGTTGTGGGCAGGCTGACAACCTCGTTAAAGCAGTGGCCATCTTCGATGCAGGTGCACTCAAACGACAGAAGACTTAAGTCAACGTGGATGGTGACACCGAGTACGGCGGCAACACGATTCATGGTATCGCGCACGCGCCAGGCACCCGTTCCGCTTGCCAGCATAAGCATGCCGGTGCGGCAGATGATGGATGATTTATCGGTGAGCGGCGCATCGACGGCAAGCTCATCGCCTGCCGTCACGATCTGGTGCCAGTCAGTTTTCATATGGAGCGCGCCGGCACGAACACCGTGGTGCATGGGGGCTCTCGAAAGCAGCGAGTCAAGGCGCGAAGGCTGTGGGGGCTCCGTTAATTCGCCCTCGTCCTCGTCGGGCTCTTCATCGACCAGATCGAATGAGTCAAGCGATGCCGGCTCGCGACGATCGATTAGCTCCTCATCCTCATCATCAAAGTAATTGAACTGATCGAGCATGTCCTCTTCGATTGCACGCTCGCTCGCGTCGTCCATATAGACGCTCCCTTCCTACCGACTAACCCCCATCCTAGGCAGCAACGGCTAAAGGAAACATAAAAGAGACGGCTGTCATGCATGGAAGGCGCAAACCCCCAATGCGTCGGTAGACCCCCTAGTCATTGGGGACGTTCTTAAATGACCAGTCAAACAAGAACGTCCCCAATGACTACTCCGGCAACGCCGATGTTTCGGCAACGCCAGACACTATGACCCAATCCGAAGGCACGGAAACGACAGGAGCCCCCGCTCGTGA
>CABSNF010000040.1 GCA_902478995.1 uncultured Collinsella sp. | reverse complement strand
CTCCAGGACGAGGCGCTCTATCAGGGCGTCCTTGTCGTCCGGGTCGATGTCGGGGTACACCGGACCGTCCCCGACGACCAAACCGGACCTGATGGTCCAACTTTTTGTCCGCAGTCCCGTTTTATATGGGGGAACGTCGGCGGATACCGGGAGGGAGTGGCGTCGCGCGGGACCCTAAGGCTATTGTCGGTTCCCCAGGAAACACCCTGTGGGCAAAAAATGCCAAATATGAGTACGGTTGCTAGCTTAGTAGCATATTGCCTTCGCAAAATAATAGACATAACAGCAAAATATGTTCATTAACGCAAACACATATAAGTCCGCTATAGGGCTGTTTGATCAATTTAGGGACGCGTGTAAGCCGTGAAAACGGCATTTGGGGCTGTTTTGGCTGTTACTAAAAGGGTAACAGTACTCATATTTGCCATTTTTTGCCCACGGGGCCTCGAAGGGGCTGTCAATCAGGTCCCAGGGGAGACGGTTTGAGGGTCGCAGAGCAAAAACGGGGGCGCAGGTTGTCCTGCGCCCCCGTTTTCTGGGCATTGCGGTTGTTTGCCGCCGGTTGTTACGCCGCCTCGTCGAACTGCGAGTTATACAGGTCGGCGTAGAAGCCACCCTGGGCGAGTAGCTCGTCGTGTGTGCCCTTCTCGACGATGTCGCCGTCGCGAATTACCAAGATTACGTCGGCGTTGCGGATCGTGGACAGGCGGTGCGCGATGACAAAGCTGGTACGGCCCTGCATCAGCGCATCCATGGCGCGCTGAATAAGCTCCTCGGTGCGGGTGTCGACGTTGGAAGTCGCCTCGTCCAGAATCAGCGCCGGGCGGTCGGCCAAAATGGCACGGGCGATGGTCACGAGCTGGCGCTGACCCTGCGACAGGTTAGTGCCCTCCTCGTTAATCATAAAGTCATAACCGCCGGCAAGCGTATGGATAAAGTGGTCGCAACGTGCGGCGCGCGCGGCGGCTTCGACCTCGGCATCGCTCGCATCGGGGCGTCCGTAGCGGATGTTCTCGCGGATGGTGCCGTTAAACAGCCAGGTATCCTGCAGCACCATGGCAAACTCGCCGCGCAGCGCCGCGCGGTCCCAGTCGCGCACGTCGACGCCCTCGACGCGCAGCGAACCGCCGTCCACATCGTAGAAGCGCTGCAGCAGCTTAATGAGCGTGGTCTTGCCGGCGCCGGTGGGGCCGACGATGGCGATGGTCTGGCCGGGCTGCGCCTCGCAGCTAAAGTCGTGGATGATGGTCTTGTCGGGCGTGTAGCCAAACTTGACATGGTCAAACTCCACGTGGCCGGGGCGCTTCTCGGGAATCTGCGCGTCGGCCTTCTGCTCCTCCTCGGGCGCGGCCAGGAACTCAAACACACGCTCGGTGGCAGCTGCCATCGACTGCATCGTGTTGCTCACGTTGCCCAGCTGCTGCACGGGTTGCGTAAAGTTGCGAACGTACTGGATAAAGCTTTGAATGTCGCCGGGCGTGGCATTGCCGGTCAGCGCGAGCTGCGCGCCCACCACGACGACGCCCACGTAGCCCATGTTGCCCACCAAGCTCATAAGCGGCATCATCAGGCCCGACAGGAACTGCGAACGCCAGCCACTAATAAACAGGCGGTCGTTTTGACGGTCGAACTCCTCGATTGAGGCCTCGGCGCGGTCGAACACCTGAATGACGTTTTGACCGGCAAAGTCCTCCTCGATAATGCCGTTGACGGCGCCCAGGACCTGCTGCTGCTCGCGGAAGTACGGCTGCGAGAAGTGAATCATCACCATCAAGATAATTGCGGCTGCCGGCAGCGTGAGCACGGTGACGCCGGTGAGCGGCAGGCTGATCGACAGCATCATGACGAGCACGCCGATAATCTGCGTCACCGACGTGATGAGCTGCGTCACGCTCTGGTTGAGCGACTGACCCAGCGTATCGACGTCGTTGGTGATGCGGCTGAGCACGTCGCCCTTGCTGTGGCCGTTGAAGTAGCTCATCGGCACGACGGCAATCTTGGCGGCAATCTCCTTGCGCATGCGGTAGCAGATCTTTTGCGTGACACCGGTCATGAGCCAGCCCTGGATCAGGCTGCAGGCAGAGCTCGCCAGATACAGGCAGAGCAAAAAGCCGAGCGTCTTGGCGATCCAGTTAAAGTCGACATCGCCGGTGCCGTTGACCTTGGCAACCAGGCCCTCGAACAGCTTGGTCGTAACCTGGCCGAGTACCTTGGGTCCCACAATGTTAAAGATGACCGAGCATACGGCAAAGGCGACGGCGACAAACACGGCAACCTTGTGCTGGCCGATATAGCCGAGCAGCTGCCTCATGGTGCCCTTAAAGTCCTTGGCCTTTTCGCCGCGACGCATGCCGCCCATGCGGCCCATGGGTCCACGCTGACGGGTGGGCTTGGGAATTTGGGTCTTGGTCTCGTCTGCCATTAGCGCTCGCCTCCTTCCATGACGGCTGCAATCTCTTCTTGGGTAAGTCCCAGCTCCTTGGCGGAAAGCTGCGACTGTGCGATTTCCAGGTACGCCGGGCAGCTGCGCAGCAGCTCCTCGTGCGTACCGGTGCCCACCACGTGGCCGTCGTCGAGCACGATGATTTGGTCGGCGTGCATGATGGTCGCGATGCGCTGGGCCACGACCACGAGCGCGGCGTCGGTGACGTTTTTGGCGAGCTCCTCGCGCAGGCGCGCGTCGGTCTTGTAGTCAAGCGCGCTAAACGAGTCATCGAACACCACGACCTCGGGCTTCTTGGCCAGGGCGCGGGCGATGGCCAGACGCTGGCGCTGACCGCCCGAAACATTGGAGCCACCCTGGCTGATGGGGGAGTCGTAACCGCCCTCGCGCTCGGCGATAAAGTCCTCGGCTTGGGCGATGCGCGCGGCCTGGCGCATGTCATCATCGCTTACCATGTCGCCGGCAAACTTAAGGTTGCTCTCGACGGTGCCCGAGAACAGGCGCCCCTGCTGCGGGATGTAACCAATGCGGCGGCGCAGCTCGGAAAGGGTCATGTCGCGCACATCGATGCCGTCGAGCGAAATGCTGCCGCCCGTGACGTCGTACAGGCGCGGAATCAACTGCACGAGCGTGGACTTGCCCGAGCCCGTGGAGCCAATGATGCCGAGCATCTGACCGGCATGCGTGGTGAAGTTCACGCCGCTGATGACATCGGCGCGGGCATCGGGATACTGGAAGCTCACGTCGCGGAAGGTGAGCTCACCGCGCGGCGCGCTGGCCGCGGGCAGTTTGGGCGAGACAGGGTCGTTGATGCTCGTGGGGCAAGTGATGACCTCTTCCACACGCTCGGCTGCGACCTCGGCGCGGGGCAGGATGACCGAAACCATGGTGAGGATCATAAACGCCATGACGATCTGCATGGTGTAGGAGATAAACGCCATCATGTTGCCGACCTGCATCACGCCGTCGGACACGCCCTGCGCGCCAAACCAGACGATAAGCACGGTGATGCAGTTCATGACGAGCATCATGAGCGGCATCATAAAGCTCATGGCGCGGTTGGTGTAGAGCTGCGTGGTCATTAGGTCGAGCGAAGCCTTGTCAAAACGCTCGAGCTCATGCTCTTCGCGGTTGAACGAGCGGATGGGCATAAGGCCGTCGAGCAGCTCGCGGGCGGTAAGGTTCACGCGGTCCACAAAGCTCTGCATCTTTTTGAACTTGGGCATGGTGAGGCCCATGAGCACGCCGACAACGGCCGAAACCGCGATGATGGCCACAGCGATGGTCCACTCCAGGCCGGTGTGGTTGGCCAGGACGCGCATGACGGCGACGATGCCCATGACGGGGGCCATCAGACACATGCGGATAAACAGGGTTGCGGCCATCTGGATCTGCTGAATGTCGTTGGTGCAGCGGGTGATGAGCGAGGCCTGGCTAAACTTGCCCACCTCGGCCGGCGAGAAGTGCATAACCTTGTTGAAGGTCTCGCGGCGCAGGTCGCGGGCGATGGAGCAGGCGGTGCGCGAGGCCACGGCGCCGGTCAGGATGGTGGCGACCAGCGAGATCAGACACAGGCCAAACATCGTGGTCGCCATGCGGCTTAGGTAAGCGTTTTGCACGTCGGCGGGGTCGATGCCCTGTGCCTTGTACTCGTCCTGTACATAGCTCACGGCGCGCTGGGTGACGATGGAGCCCGACATGGAGCCCATTTTGTCTGCCATATCGTTGGCGCCCTCGACGAGCTTGCCCTGATCGATAAGACCGCCTTCAACGCCTAGGCGCAGGCTCTTCATGGTGATCTTGCCGCCGTCGGCGTCGATCTGCTTTTGCATGCTCTGCGCGGCTGCGGCCTTCTGCTGCATCTCGGCGAGCTGCTCGGGCGTCATCGCTGCCATCTGCTCGGGGGTGGGCATGGCCTGAGCGGCACCGCCATCGCTTGCCTCGGTGGATGCGCCGGTCATGTCGCCCATGGAGTTGGCGTCAATGCCCTGGTTGAGCGAAAGGACGACGGTCTCAGGCAGGCTCATGGTGTCGGCAATCTTGCCACCGTCGCCGCGCTCCTCCTCGGTGCCCTTGTACGTTCGAATGCCGTTATTGTCCGCCTTGCTAAACACGGCCTCCACAGCTTTGGCGTCCTTGGCGCTCATAAAGAGTTCGAGGTCGTCGAGCGATTCGGCGCGGATGGTGTCGGGTACGGGCGAGGCGATACCGCCTTGCTGTACGCCCACGTCGACGATGTCGCTCATGTAGGTAGGCAGCGCCAGATCGGCGTTGCAGCTGATTACGATAAGTACGATAGCTGTGAACAGTGCCGGGACATGCTTTTTAAAGAGCTTGAGAATCCTCACTCGGCATCTCTCCTTTCTTGATTGCGGTCGATAATTTCGTTGGCACGTCTAAGAAGGCGCACCATCTCTTGGGTATCTGTTTCGCCGAGTTGCTCGAGGAAAGCCGTGGTGCGGTCCTCGAATTCCCGACGTTTGATTTCGAGGTCCTGGAATCCCTTGTCGGTCACTGTGACGTGTACGCGACGACGGTCGGTTTTTGAGTGCTCGCGCTCAACCCAGCCCTTGGCCTCGAGGGCGCGCAGAATATTGGCGATGCGGGCGCTCGAGACCCAGGCGCGATCAGCGAGTTCGCTCGGCGTGAGCGAACCGCCAGCGAGTATGAGGGCGCGCATGACGGCCATCTCGCCACCGAGGGCTTTGTCCGCAAAGCGCGAAATGCGCTGATGCATGCTGCCAAACTCGGTAAGGAGCTGACGCCCAAGTTCACGGAAATCGGTATCTTCCACCGAAAACCCCTAACACTAGAAACTATTTTCGGTGAAAGATGATACCCTTGCACGCGCGCCATATACGGTAGATTTTTGGGTCATGCCTAGAAAACTACCTTTAGGCGATCTCCGTACACCGTCGGTACCAACAAAGTTAGGGGCAGATCGTTGGGCATGTCCTAAAGCCTACTCAGAGGCACTTTACCCTGATAAAGCTGGCATAACAGCTAGAGTGAACGTCGTACAAAGGCAAGGAAAAATACCAAACAAATCGGTGAACGGTAGTTGCTCGCGCTCGCATTTCCTGCGGATTTGTTAAAAACGCCTTAATGGTATAAAAAAAGAAACATATAACAGCCCTGATGAAGGGGGTAGCTATGTTATCCTTCTCAAAAGGGTGAAATCTTGGGTTTTGGGTTGCAGTTCCAAGGTGGACAAACGTTTTTCCCTGCACCAACATGTGGTGAAGAACGGAAGAAGCCGGTAGTGCAAGCCGATAATTCAAGAATTCAATAAGCAGCGGTGTGAGAGAGCGCCGCATTACACGTAACTAGGAGCGTGGTTACACAATGCAGGAGGCATGGGAAGGCTTCAAGGAAGGCATCTGGACGGGAGAGGTTGACGTCCGAGACTTCATCCAGAAGAACTACACCCCCTACGAGGGCGACGAGTCGTTCCTCGCCGGCCCGACCGAGCGTACCAAGGAGCTGTGGGGCGAGGTTCTCGACCTGCTGCTTAAGGAGCGCGAGCAGGGCGGCGTCCTCGATATGGACACCAAGACCGTCACGGGTATCGTGAGCCACCCCGCTGGCTACATCGATAACGCCCACCGCGAGAAGGAGACCATCGTCGGTCTCCAGACCGACAAGCCGCTTAAGCGCGCGCTGCACGTCAACGGCGGTATCCGCATCGCTTGCCAGGCTGCCAGCCAGCACGGCTACAAGGTCGACGAGAACGTTGTCGAGCGCTACACCTTCGAGCGCAAGACCCACAACGCCGGCGTCTTCGATGTTTACACCCCCGAGATGCGTGCTTGCCGCTCGGCTCACATCATCACCGGTCTGCCCGATGGCTATGGCCGCGGCCGCATCATCGGCGACTACCGTCGTGTCGCCCTGTACGGTGTCGACTACCTGATCAAGGACAAGGAGGCCCAGAAGGCTTCCACCCCGACGGTCATGACCGCCGACAACATCCGCGACCGTGAGGAGCTGCAGGAGCAGATCCGCGCCCTCGGCGAGCTCAAGATGATGGCCGAGACCTATGGTTTCGATATTTCCAACCCTGCTACCAACACGCAGGAGGCCATCCAGTGGATGTACTTCGCCTACCTCGCTGCCGTCAAGGAGCAGAACGGCGCCGCTATGTCCATCGGCCGTACCTCTACGTTCATCGACATCTACGCTGAGCGCGACCTTGCCAACGGTACCTTCACCGAGGAGCAGATCCAGGAGTTCGTGGATCACTTCATCATGAAGCTCCGCATGGTCAAGTTTGCCCGTACCCCCGAGTACCAGGCCCTGTTCACCGGCGATCCGCAGTGGGTCACCGAGTCCATCGGCGGCATGGGTGTTGACGGCCGTACGCTCGTTACCAAGATGAGCTACCGCTACCTGCACACGCTCGAGAACATGGGCACCAGCCCCGAGCCCAACATGACCGTTCTGTGGTCGACCCGTCTGCCCGAGAACTTCAAGAAGTTCTGCGCCAAGACTTCTGTCGCCAGCTCCTCGATTCAGTACGAGAACGACGACCTCATGCGCGTCTATCATGGCGACGACTACGGTATTGCCTGCTGCGTGTCCTCCATGCGCATCGGCAAGGAGATGCAGTTCTTCGGCGCCCGCGCCAACCTGGCCAAGTGCCTGCTGTACGCACTCAACGGCGGTGTTGACGAGGTCTCCAAGAAGCAGGTCGGCCCCAAGTATCGCGCCGTCGAGGGCGATACGCTCGATTACGACGACGTTGTGGCCAAGTACAACGACATGATGAAGTGGCTCGCTGGCGTGTACGTCAACTCGCTGAACATCATTCACTACATGCACGACAAGTATTGCTACGAGCGCATCCAGATGGCTCTGCACGACAAGCACGTGCACCGCTGGTTCGCTACGGGCATCGCTGGCCTTTCCGTCGTGGCTGACTCCCTGTCCGCCATCAAGTACGCCAAGGTCCACCCCGTCCGTGACGAGAACGGCATCATCGTCGACTTCGAGACCGAGGGCGAGTTCCCCAAGTACGGTAACGACGACGACCGCGTCGACCAGATCGCTCACGACGTTGTGCACCAGTTCATGGAGTACATCCGCATGAACGACACCTACCGCAACTCCGTGCCCACGACCTCGGTTCTGACCATTACCTCCAACGTCGTGTACGGTAAGAAGACCGGCTCCACGCCCGACGGCCGCAAGGCTGGCCAGCCGTTCGCCCCGGGTGCTAACCCCATGCACAAGCGCGATAGCCACGGCGCCATCGCTTCGCTGTCTTCGGTTTCCAAGCTCCCGTTCCGCGATGCTCAGGACGGCATCTCCAACACCTTCTCCATCATCCCGAGTGCGCTCGGCAAGGAGGACCAGGTGTTCTTTGGCGATATCGACCTTGATCAGCTGGGCGAGTAACTATTGTTAGTGCTATACTAACAATAACGATTACTGATTAGTGCGCCGGTTTCGGCCGGCGCCTATCGATCGAAGGAGACACATTATGAAGGTTTCTGAAGTTTCCGAGACTCAGGCCGATAACCTGGTCCACATGCTCGACGCTTACGCCGAGAAGGGTGGCCACCACCTGAACATCAACGTCTTCAACCGTGAGACGCTGCTTGACGCTCAGGCTCACCCCGAGAAGTACCCGCAGCTGACCATCCGCGTTTCCGGCTATGCCGTGAACTTCCACACGCTCACCAAGGAGCAGCAGGACGAGGTCATTGCGCGTACCTTCCACGACAAGTTCTAAAGGGGTTTAACTCCCGCAGGATCGCCGGGCCGCTTTGGGTTACTTTCCAAAACGTCCTCGGACATGCAAAGGGCTCCGCTGCGCGCTTCGCGCGGCGGAGCCCTTTGCGTCCTGCGGAAATGTTTTGGAAAGTAACCCAAAGCGGCCCGGCGGGGGTCCTGTGTAGTCACCCTTTAGGCGGAACTCTCCTATTTATTTGGATGAGTCGTTTACTTACTTGTACTGTTACCGTCTTCCCGCTGTTGTTGGGGTATGCTTTGTTCGTATGTAAACGTATGACATGTTGATGGGGGAGGGTGCTATGGCTCGCGAGAGTGCTCGTTCTAAGGATACGGCTAAGCCTGGCATCAAGGAAGTTGCAGCGGTGGCGGGGGTTTCGCCTACTACGGTATCTCGCGTGCTTAATAATCGCGGCTACATTAGCCAGGAAACCCGCGATAAAGTCCATGCGGCGATGGAGCGCATCAATTACACGCCCAACGATATCGCCCGTGCCATGCTCAATGGCCGCCTGAACCTTATCGGCATGATTGTTCCCTTTGTGAGCAGCCCGTTCCATGCTCAGGTTGTGCAGGCGGTCGAGCGCACGTTAGCGGAAAACGGCTTTAAGATGTTGCTGTGCAACAGCGCCAATCGACCTGATCTTGAGCGTTCCTATATCGACATGCTCCGCCGCAATATGGTCGACGGCGTCATCGTCAACTCCCTCAATATCGGTGCCGAGGCATATGCCGAGATGGGCTTGAGCCTGGTTGGCATCGACTGCGATCTTGGCGAGGGCTCTGTCCAGATTGCAAGTGACAGCTATGGCATTGGCGAGCTCGCCACGCGCCGTCTGATTGATGACGGCTGCAGGCGTATCCTGTGCCTGCGTAGCAATAGCCGCATGCGCATGCCTGCCAATAAGCGTACCGATGCCTACCTCGATGTTGTTGAGCAGGCCGGTTTGTCCGCGCTTGTCCGTGAGGTTGAGTTCGTTAAGCCCGACGACGAAAAGGGCGCGGTCGTTGCGAAGATTCTCGATGAGAACCCCGATATTGACGGCATCTTTGCGGGAGACGATACGATGGCGGCCATCTGTCTCAACGTGATGAAGCAGCGCGGCTTGAGCGCTCCGGACGATATTAAGGTCGTGGGCGCGGATGGTGCCCGCCGAACTATGACGTTTATGCCTGACTTAACAACCGTACGTCAAGATATCGATCGCATCGGAGAGCTCGCGGCGCAATCCATCATCGCTCTTATTAACGGCGATAATCCCGAATCGAATATCAAGCTCCCCGTTGAACTCATTGAGGGCAAAACCGCGTAGTTCATCCCGTGCCAAAAGAATTCCTCAAACGCCTCTGATGACCGTTCACCGGCATATGTCAACCGTTTGCCGACGACTGGAACTGCGAAAAGACGTATTGGTGTGAAAACGTTTGACATATGAAAACGATTGACATATCTTGCCATTGTACCGAGTTAGTATGTCGTGGAAAGGAAGTCTCGGATGCACAAGGTGTATTACCAGCCTGAGGGAATTTGGGTAGGCGACATCATGCCGTACGGCGAGGACGGCACGTTCTATCTCTATCATCAGCGTGACACGCGTAACCCCGAACCTTTCGGAGAGCCGTTTGGCTGGGCACTCGCTACGACCAAGGATTTCGTCAACTACAAGGACTTTGGCGAGAGCCTTGAGCGCGGCGGCGACGAGGAAGTCGACCAGTACATTTATGCCGGCACGGTGTTTAAGGTGGGCGACAAGTACCATGCGCTCTACACTGGTTGCAATCGCGATAAGGTCCGCGCACGTTTGATGAAGCAGGTTCTTCTTCATGCAACGAGCGACGACGCCGTCAAGTGGGAGAAGAACATCGCCGAGACGCTGCTTCCGCCCCAGGAGGGTTACGATGACCGCAACTGGCGCGATCCCTTTGTGCTTTGGGATGAGGAGAACGAAGAGTACATGCTCATCCTCGGCACGCGTGTGGGCGAGGACAAGCGTCTGATGACCGGCCGCCTGGTCAAGTTCACCTCCAAGGACCTGGATACCTGGGAGTTCCAGGGCGACTGGTGGAATCCGGGCCTGTACACCATGTTCGAGATGCCTGATCTCTTTAAGATGGGCGACTGGTGGTACCTCGTCTTTTCCGAGTACAGCGACGGCAACAAGACCCGTTACCGCATGTCCAAGTCCATCAACGGTCCTTGGATTACCCCCGCTGACGACTCCTTCGACGGCCGCGCGTACTACGCCGCTCGCACCGCATTCGATGGCGAGCGTCGCGTTCTCTTTGGTTGGGTTCCTACGCGTGACGAGGGCGGCGACCCCAGCTCTTACCTATGGGGTGGCACCTTTATGCCCCTCGAGATCGTTCAGCGTGCCGACGGAACGCTCGGCACCAAGCTCCCCGACAGCATGCTTGGCGCCTTTGGCGAGGCTAAGGCAGTCGAGACCTTTGAGCTTTCCTGCGAGTCGGGCAAGGTCGAGCAGGTGCTCGCCGCAGATGCCGGCTCCACCTACTTGCTCGATGCCGACATTGAGCTCGGCGGTAACGCTGCCGGCTTCTCGGTCAAGTTCGCCGAGGACGCCGAGACCGGTCTTGCCTATGAGTTCCGCGCCAACCTGCGCGAGGGCAAGCTCGAGTTCACGCCGGCTCCCCAGTACCCGTGGTTCCAGGTCAACAACATGGGCCTCGAGCGTCCGTTGTTCTTTAAGGGCGAGGGCACTCACCATGTGCGTCTGGTCGTCGACGACGACATCGCGACCATCTTTGTCGATGACGTTGCGCTCAACGCTCGCTTCTGCAACAAGCAGGGCCAGGGTGTGGCGCTTACCGTCACTGACGGTGCGCTCAAGTGCGCAAACGCAACGATCGCGTCTCTGTAGCGGCAACGAACCGTTTTATGATTTAGAAAAGGAATGGAGAGGAACATGGACTACAAGGCAGTGTCCCAGCAAGTCGTCGACAACGTCGGCGGACTGGAGAACATCGAGGGCGCCACGCATTGCGTGACCCGTCTGCGTCTGGTGCTCAAGGATACGAGCAAATACAACAAGGCCGAGCTCGAGAACATCGATGGCGTCAAGGGCGTGCTGTACAACAGCGGCCAGCTCATGATCATCTTCGGTACCGGTACCGTCAACAAGGTTTACGATGAGTTTATGGCTCTGACGGGCGTTAAGGAGATCAGTGCTTCCGAGGTCAAGGGCGCCGAGGCGGACAAGAAGGGCAAGTTCTTCTCGGTCCTCAAGGTATTCTCGGACATCTTTATCCCCATCATTCCCGCCTTCGTCGGCGCTGCAATCATCATCGGCCTTAAGTCGTTGATCGTTGCCAACGGCCTCTTTGGCATGGAAGGCAGCCTCGCCGATCACAGCGAGTTCCTCAAGAACCTCGCAAGCTTCTTTGCCATTATCGCCACCACGTTCGACTACCTGCCTGTCCTGGTTATGTACAGCGCGGTCAAGCGTTTTGGCGGTAACCCGATCCTGGGCATCCTCGTCGGTATCGTCATGGTTCACCCGAGCCTTATGAACCGCAACACGTTCGTTATGGACCCGACGGGTGCTGAGTACTGGAACTTCGGTCCGCTATCCATTCCCATGGTTGCTTTCCAGGGCGGTGTGTTCCCCGCAATCCTGACTGCCTGGTTTATGGCCAAGGTCGAGAAGATTGCCCAGAAGTACATCCCCGAGGTCGTTTCTTTCGTCTTTGTCCCGACCGTTACCCTGATTCTTGCTAACGTCGCCCTGTTCACCGTGTTCGGCCCGCTCGGCAACCTGATCGGCGACGTCCTCGCCGGCGTAATCGATATCCTGTACAACAGGATGGGCGTCTTTGGTGCCTTTGTCTTCGCCGCGTTCCTGCAGCCGCTCGTCGTTACCGGTACGCATCAGTTCATCCAGGGTATCGAGGCCAACCTCGTTGCCACGACCGGCTTCAACTACATCCAGGCCATCTGGTCGGTTTCCATCATCGCCCAGGGCGGCGGCGCCATCGGCATGTACCTCATTCACAAGAAGCATTCCAAAGAGCGCAACATCTGCATGTCGTCCTTTATCCCGACGCTGGTCGGTATCTCCGAGCCCGCAATCTTTGCTGCAAACATGCGCTACTCGATCATCCCGTTCATCTGCGCTTGCATCGGTGCAGGCTGCGGCGGTGCCTTCGTGAAGCTCTTTGAGGTGCGCGCCATCGGTCAGGGTCTGACCGGCGTGCTTGGCCTGCTCATCGTCACGCCCGAGACGCTCGTGTGGTATGTGGCTGGCAATCTCATCGCCTTTATCGTGCCGATCGTCTTGATCTTTGCCTACAACAAGGCAAAGGGCGTGCCGACCACTGATGAAGAGGGCGCTGGTGCTGGCTTTGATGTCAGCTTCTAGTTGAGCCGTTCAGCGTAATCTGAGGATAAGTCCATTTGGGGAAGGGCGTTCGACTCGTGTGAGTCGAGCGTCCTTCCCCATAGACGAGAAAGTCAACGGCGATGTTTAATCAAAAAAATAAGGTGACACGCGCGGACTATGAGCAGTGGCGTGCCGGACAGGATGAGACGGCGGGTCGCATCGCGTCCGACCCCGATAGGCTCCTGTTCCATGTGGAGCCTGAGCTTGGCTGGCTCAACGACCCCAACGGTTTGGTGCAGATCGGTGATACGTATCACATCTATCACCAATACGATCCATTCGATGCTGCGCATGGCGGTCCAGTGCTTTGGAATCATCTGACAACAAAGGATTTTGTGACGTACGAGAATCGCGGCCCTGTGCTGTTCCCCGATTCCGATTTGGATTCGAGCGGAGCGTATTCTGGTTCTGCCTTTGTACACGACGGCAAGATTCACTACTTCTATACCGGCAACGTCAAGCATTTTGACCGCGATGATTACGACTACGTGTTGACGGGCCGTGAGCAAAACCAGATTCATGTGGTTGCCGAGAACCCCGACGAATTGGGCGAGAAGCGCATAGCTGTTGGGCCGGTCGATTACCCCGACGATATCGGTACGCACGTGCGTGATCCCAAAATCCTTGAACACGATGGTATCTACTACATGGTTCTGGGCGCTCGTACGAAAGACGACCGCGGCTGCGTGCTTGTCTATACCTCGAGCAATCTAGAGGACTGGAGCTATGCGACGCGCATTGAGTTGGGCGAGAAGTTTGGCTTTATGTGGGAGTGCCCCGATCTGTTTGAGCTCGATGGTGAGCTTATTCTCGTTTGCTGTCCGCAGGGTGTGTCCGCCGATGGATGGCGTTACCGCAATCCGCACCAGTGCGTGTGGTTTCCCATCGAGGCCGATTGGGAGGCGCCGAGTTTTAAGATCGCCGGGCAGGGCATGCCCCCGATGGTCGATGCCGGCTTTGATTTCTACGCACCGCAGTCTTTTGAGGATGCTGCGGGTCGGCGTTTGATGATCGGGTGGTCGGGTTGCCCCGATGCGACGGCAAAAAGCCCGACGGTGGCACGCGGGTGGCAGTGCGCGTTGACGGTGCCGAGAAAACTGAGCATGCGCGATGGTAAGCTCTGTCAGCAGCCGGTGCACGAGATTGAGAGGATGCGCGGCGACTGCGTTTGCGCGACAGGCGGTGAAACCGTTGAGGAGCCGGGCCGCCTGTTTGATCTTGTGGTTTCCTGTGAGGGCGCCCAGGTGATCGAGCTCGAAATCCGCAAGGGTGTCTTTGTGCGCTATGCAGACGGGATGCTTACCCTCGACATGGGTGACGAAGGCTATGGGCGCGACCAGAGGTCGATCGAGCTCAGCGAGCTTCGCGACCTGCGCGTGCTTTCGGACACTACGATGGTCGAGATTTTTGCAAATGGCGGCGAGGCGGCACTTACGAGCCGTACCTATTCGCCGGCGGTTCCGGCGATGGAGCTGCACGCCGAGGGTGCGGCATCGATGAATTTCTACCGCCTCGTGCATTAACCGTGCGTGGAGCACGATTGGATTTGCTGGACGGAATGTGTCGCAGTTGTCGCGGCCAACTACCGCTTACCGCATATAGCGACCGTTTGCGGAATAAGTAACCCTCCTTAATAAACCGTTTGGAATCCTAGATAAGCACGGAGTTTTCCAGGGAGACGCTGTCCTTTGTTGTGTGCAAGGGGCGGCGTCTCTTTGGCGCTTGGACGCCGTTGTGCAACAGTGCGGCGGCGCGTGCCATGTATTGAAAAGCCAATGTCGAGATGGGTCGTGATAATAATGGGCAAGTACGTAATCGTGGTTGAGTCTGGGTCGGATGTGACGCCGGAGCTCTGCGAGCGCTACGGCGTCGTGCGCGTGCCCATGCATGTCACGATTGGTGACGAGACCGTCGAGGACGGCTCGATCGATCCGCTCGAGATTTATTCGCGCTGCAACGAGTTTGGCGTGATGCCCAAGACCAGCGGCTGCGCGCCTGCGGATTTTGCTCACGTGTACGACCGCATTCACGCTGAGCAGCCCGATGCGACTATTCTGCATCTCGCGTATTCCGAGGCCACGACCTGCTCGCATCAATCATCGAAGATCGCCGCCAAGGGTCGCGACTACGTGTTCTCTATGGACACGCGCTTTGTCTCGGTAGGCCAGTCGCTCGTTGTCGTCGAGACCGCCAAATACATCGAGGCTCACCCCGATGCCACCGTCGACGAGATCTTTGCATTTACGAATTCCGTCATGGACCGCGTGCTGCTGGGCTTTGTTCCTACCGATCTTGCCTTTCTTAAGGCGGGCGGTCGCTTGTCCAACGTCGCATTCCTTGGCGCCCATCTGCTCAAGATTAAGCCCTGCATTGAGGTGACGGGCGGCAAGTTCGTGGCGACCAAGAAGTTCCGCGGCTCTATGCTCAAGTGCGCCCGCGCCTTTATTGACCACATGGTTGCGAAGGGCGAGATTGACTACTCGCACATTGGCCTGGCGTATTCGGTGGGCCTTTCCCAGGAGCTGCGCGATGACATGGAGGTCTATGCGCATGATCTGGGCTTTAAGGACGTTACCTGGACTCAGGTCGGCGGCGTCATCTCGAGCCATTGCGGCCCGACCGCCTTCGGTGCGGTGCTCACGCTTAAGGCGTAAAGGCCGCAGGCGAGCGTTCTTCAGCCTGACATCTCGACGTAGCCCCCAGCCATGGTGATGGGGGATAGATTAAAACGTGCCGTTCTAGTCCGAGACGTTTAAACGCAAACGCATGGGCTAGAATGACTCTGGCATTTTAATTGGTTGCATCCAAGGAGAGGCAAGGTAGCGCGAATGGCAGAAATGACGCTTGAGGGTGTGGACGCTCGTCCCGAGGACTCTGCGTTTGCCCTTGGCCGCGTGCATTCGATCGAGACGATGGGAACGGTCGACGGACCCGGCATCCGCTTTGTGGTGTTTGTTCAGGGCTGTCCCATGCGCTGCGCGTATTGCCACAATCCCGATACCTGGTCGGTCAACGGCGGCACCATGGTGACCGTCGAACACCTGATGGATGAGTTCCAGAGTAACCACGAGTTCTATCGCAGCGGTGGCATTACGGTGTCCGGCGGCGAGCCGCTCCTGCAGCCCGAGTTTTTGGCCGATCTGTTTCGTGCTATGCATAACAACCCCGATGGCCGTGTACATACCTGCCTAGATAGCTGTGGCTATGCATTTGACCCCAACCACCCCGAGAAGTTCGATGCCGTGCTCAACGAGACCGACATGGTACTGCTCGATATTAAGCATGCCGACCCGGTCGAGCATAAAAAGCTGACCGGTTGCGATCCCGCACGCATCTTGGCGTTCGGCGATGAACTTGCACGTCGCAAGATCAAGGTCGTTATCCGCCACGTGGTGGTGCCGGGCATTACCGACACGGTGGAGGAGTGCGAGAAGCTCGGTCGCCTCATCGCTCCATGGCACAACGTGGTGGGCCTGGAAATGCTGCCGTATCACACGATGGGTGTCGTCAAGTACGAGCAACTGGGCATTCCCTATAAGCTTGAGGGCGTACCTCAGATGGATACCGCGCGCATGCCCGAGCTGCGCAATGCCGTTATGGCCGGTATGAAAAAGCGCCGTGCGGAGCTCAGGTCGGCCATCGGCTAACAAGCCATTTTTGCCCCTTTATGATACCCGAGCTGTACTGGCCTAACGGCTTGGTGCTGACACGGTTGAGCCAAAATGCTGGTACCATACCGTGGATAAGCAATTTGCACGGATTTGGGGGATGGCATGGCAACCATCGCGATCATAGGCGCACTCGAAAAAGAGGTTGCGCAGATTAAGGAAGAGCTGAGTGGCACGCATGAGTCGCAGGAGGCGGGCTTGACCGTTGTGAACGGTGGGCTTTCGGGTCTGACAGTAGTCGCCACGACGGCAGGCATGGGGACCGTGAACGCCGCTGCCGCAACGCAGCATCTCATCAGCAAATACGCCCCGCAGGCCGTTGTGTTTTCGGGCATTGCGGGCGGCCTAAACCCTAAACTCCATATTAACGACGTGGTTATAGGCAAGTGCCTGCGCTATCTGGATACCGATACGGCACTCATCGCCGAGTCCGCGCCGGGGCTCGAGGAGTTTGTCTCGACACCGGCGTTGGCTGATGTTGCCGCCGCCGTGCTTGCCGAGCATGGATTTGTGGATACCTCGGCGGATGAGAATTCTGCGGAGAAGGACCCCAAGCAGTTCCTGTGTGGCACTATCGCCACGGGTGACCGCTTTGTTACGGGTGACGCCATGCGTAACGCTGCGATTGAGGCCACGCATGCCGATTGCGTCGAGATGGAGGGCGCGGCAATTGCGCACATCGCGGCCAAGAATGGTGTCGATTGCCTGGTGCTGCGCGCTATCAGCGATAATTGCGACGAGGCATATGACGCGTTTTGCGAGCGCGAGTTCGATCTGGACGAGTACGCTCGCACCGCGAGCGGTATCACGCTTGACATCGTTCGTCGTATCGCCGCCGCGCAATAGCACGCCCGTTTTGTAAGAACCTACGACCAAGGAGTGTCCATGGCCGATTCAATTAACTACCAGCTTGCCAAGTTCGTCGCCAGCTACGGCAAGGTTTCGCAGATCCCCGAGTCCACCTGTCCCGAGGTGAGCTTTGTTGGCCGCTCCAACGTGGGCAAGTCGTCGATTATGAACAAGCTCTTTGGTCGCAAGAACCTGGTCAAGGTTTCGAGTACGCCGGGCAAGACGAGCAATATCAATTTCTTCGAGGCCGACGACGTGCACTTTGTGGACCTGCCGGGCTACGGCTTCGCGCGTCGCTCCAAGGCCGAGCGCGACCGCTGGGCCGAGCTGATCGGCGACTTCTTCGACTCCGAGCGCAGCTTTAACCTGGTTGTGTCGCTGGTGGACATTCGTCACGACCCCAGCAAGCTCGACCACGACATGATCGACTACCTACAGGGCAACGAGTTCAACTTTATCGTCTGCCTCACCAAAGCCGACAAGCTCAGCCGCACCCAACAGGCCCGCCAGGCAGCAGCCATCAAAAAGCAGCTCAACGTCCCGGCCGAGAATGTAATCATCACGAGCTCCCAGACCGGCACCGGCATCGATGAACTCAAGCGCCGCATTGCCGAGGCTTGCCTCTAGTAAGTGCCCCTTACCAGCAAGAGCCCCTGCCAATAAAAATCAACTATCAGCCTGGCGCCCCTTCAAAGCGTGGGTCCCTGTAGACATCCTCAGCAAGGTAGGCGCAGGGACGGTCGGGATGTTCCCTCAAAATCATTCCGCAGCGCGAAGGCCCCTTGTCCGTCGCTCCGTAGGAGCAGGACAAGGGGCCTTCATGCGCGAGGACGATTTTGAGGGAACATCCCGACCGTCCCGGACAGGTATATGAGGAGGATGTCTACAGGTACTCGATTTGAGCGCCTTCCGTGTCGCACGTGAGGATATGCGTGTCGCACTTGGGGAACTGCTCGCGCAGCTTGACCTGCAGGAACTTTGCCACGATGGTGTCGTCGGTCACAGCCATGAGGGTCGAGCCCGAGCCGCTAATCCAGATGGTTTTAGCGCCGCCGTTAAGGCAGGTGTCGCGCACGGCGTTGTAGTCGGGAATCAGGCGGCGACGATAGGGCTCCTGAATGCGGTCGTCATTAGCGGCGGCAATCAGGTCAAGGTCGCCGGTCTCCAGGCCGCGCGTCATGCCGGCGATGCGGCCCATTTGCCATACGGCGGTGGAGAGTGGAATCTCCTGCGGCACGACCTTGCGCGCCTCGCTCGTATGTACCTCGTAGGGCGGAATCACGGTAATAAAACGCAAGCGATCGCTCACCTCGTAGCGCAGACATTGGGGGAGCGAATCGGTCGGCGTAAAGGAGCAGACGGCGCCGCCAAGGATGGCGGGAGCGACGTTATCAGGATGCCCCTCGACTTCGGTGGCAATGCGAACAAGCTCGGCACGGTCGACGGTGTGGCCCGTCAGTGCGGCGGCTGCCATGATGCCGGCGACGACGCAGGTGGAGCTGGAGCCCAGGCCGCGGGCGACGGGCACGTCGGTCTGGATGTCGATGGCAACGGGGAAGGCCGGCTCGCCCCATGCGGCCAGCGCATCGACAAAGCTCACATAGACCAGGTTATTCTCGTTTTGGAACTCCTTGGGGCAGCCCGTGATGGTGAGCTTGTCGGCGCGCTCGAAGGTGAAGTGCGAGTAGAGGCTGACGGCCATGCCGAGGGTGTCGTAGCCGATGCCTAGGTTGGCGCTGGTTGCTGGGACGGTGATTTTGATCATGTGGGTCCTCCTGGGCGGGTCTGGCCGTTTAGTTCGCTGCTCGGGCAGTCCTGGCTCGCTCGGAAAGCACATTAAGTGCTTTCCGGCTCGTGCGGAACTCGCGACGAACTAAACGGCCAGACCCGCTCGCATGCTCGTCATTATCCCGAAAGCTAAATAAAAAGAAGGTGCGCTGGCTTTCGCCGGCGCCTTATAAGGGGTTTTAGTTGGTAGTCATCTTTTTTGCTGCAGACTCGACGTAGTTGGCCATGTCGGCTACGTCGCAGACGTCTTCGAAGCGGACAGGCTTGGACTCAAGCTCGGCGAGTTGGACCGGGGCGACCGTGTTGGTGGCCTGCTCGAGTACACGCATAGCCTCAAAATCATCCTCGGGAACGTCGAGGCCCAGGGCGTCGCAGCAGGCGCGCGGGAACTTGTAGGGGCT
>CABSNF010000039.1 GCA_902478995.1 uncultured Collinsella sp. | reverse complement strand
GGGGTGATGCTGCCGGTTCGACCGGCGCGCCACGGGTCAAGATGCACTAGGCCTGGACGAAGTCCGGGCCCGCGCCTTTAGACGCGAGCCCGGGGCCCGTGGGTTATACCCTAAGAGCAAACCACCCTTTTTAAGGGTGGTTCTGATTTGCGAAGGACGCTTTGAAGCCCGTTTTGCCGCCGATTTGCCTAGGTATAAAGGGCTATGGGCAAAAAACGTCAAATATGAGTACTGTCACAAGTCCTGTAACATTATTTATTTGCAAAATATGTAGTGTTACGCAACATATGTCCAAGTACTTAGCCGATAAACGTCTGCAATTTTTCCGCCGTAGGACGCCTGACGGCTAAATCGCCTTCTGAAGGCATGAAATCGCTGTAACTAAAATGGTAACAGTACTCATATTTGCCATTTTTTGACCACAGGCCTTGCGATGATGCCGGGATCCGCACCCTGTCGGGTTCGAATCCCGGCACATGGATAGCAAAAAGCCCGCCACCGCGAGAGCAATGGGCTTCTCAGTTTAAATGGTGCCCCCAGCGGGATATCCGCGTGCGGCTGGCGCCGCCCGCTTCCGCTTCGTCGCTTCGCTCCTTGCGTGCTGCGCTGGAAAACGCTTGCGCGTTTCCTCAGCTCCGCACCCTGTCGGGTTCGAATCCCGGCATATCGGTAGCAAAAAGCCCGCTACCGCGAGGGTAACGGGCTCTTCAATTCAAATGGTGCCCCCAGCGGGATTCGAACCCGCGATATCCACCTTGAAAGGGTGGCGTCCTTGGCCGCTAGACGATGGGGACAGCGGGAAAGAGTATAGCAGACTTTTTTAGCCGTTCACATATCGTTGGCAAACTGAAAAACCACCACAAAGGTGCCTGTCCCCTTTGTGGTGGTGAGGTGCTAGGGGAGGAGCTTCATGGCGGCGTCGTGGGCGGCGTGCTCGTAGGTGTCGTCGAGGGGCTTGAGCGGCAGCAGGGCGGCGGCCTGTGCATCGCCACGGCGCTCGAGGGCATGGGCGATCAACCAGTCGGCGAGCTCGGGGTTCTTGGGCAGCGCCGGGCCATGCAGGTACGTGCCGATGACGCCCTTGTAGATCAGGCCCTCAAAGCCATCGTCGCCGTTGTTGCCGGTGCCCGTGACGACGGACGTTCCGAGCGGCGTGGCATCGGCGTCCAAAAGCGTGCGGCCGCCATGGTTCTCGAATCCCACAAAGGGCTCAGGTGCCAGGTCGGTTTTGACGGCTACGTTGCCGATCAGGCGGTCGGAGCCGCGTACGGTTTCGGCGGCAATGACCCCCAGACCCTCAATGCGATCCTCGCCCATATAGTACGAACGGCCGAGCAGCTGATAGCTGCCACAGATGGCGAGCAGCGAGCCGCCATCCTCAACATAGGATGCGACCTTGTCTTTTTGGGCGAGCAGCTCGTGTGCCACGGCTAGCTGGTCGCGGTCGGAGCCGCCACCCATCATGACGATATCGGCATCGGTGAGATCGAGTGACTCGCCCATACGGACCTCGTCCACGCGAACGGGGATGCCGCGCCAGGCGCAGCGACGCTCGAGGGCGATAACGTTGCCGCCGTCGCCGTAGAGGTTGAGGGCATCGGGGTACAGGTAGACGATGCGCAGCGGGCGCGAAAGCTCGACTGGCGCGATGCCGACAGGAAGAGCGCTGCCGTCGGCACGGGCTACGGCGCGCCCGGCAACAGCGTCGGCGGTGGCGCCTTTCAGCCCGTCGAGCTCCTTGACCAGCGGCGGGAAGGCCGTGTAGTTGGCGACGGCGTAGAAGGTGTCATTGGCGGCCTCGTCTGCAACGGCGCCAATTGCCTGCGCGACGTCCGAGATAATCGCGGCATCGATGCCGGCGTACTTGAGGCGCACCTGCATGTCGTGCGCACGCGTGCCTCCGGCAAAGGCGACAAGACCCGGTGTGTCGGCGATGCGCTCAAAGTCGACGTCGTAGATCCACGATACATCGTGGCCGTCGGCGTCGTTGTCGTTCAGGAAGAAGGCGCAAAGCCTGCCGCCCGCTGTCTTAATGGACTGAATCTGGCGATCGAAGCCTACGGGATTCTTAGCCAGGTTGGCCTCGACGGTGCGGCCGGCGATATCCCAGCGCCCCATACGACCACCGGCGGGCACATAGGCATCGAGCGTGGGCTGCAGAAACGCCGTATCCACGCCCAACTCGTGCGCGGCAAAGAAGGCGGCGGCAACGTTGTAGACCATGTACAGGCCGTTGTAGCGTGTGGCGATGTGTGCGGCAGCCGCGTCGGGCGCAGATCCAAAGACCAGGTCAAAGCCGTAGCCGTCGCAGCCGAGCTCCACGCCTGTCACGCGACGGACAAGCGCAGGGCGGGCCCAGCCGCACGAGGGGCAATGGTAGGCGCCGAGCTGGCCGTACTGCACATAGTCGTACTCCAGCGGCGCGTTGCACTGCGAGCAAAAACGCGAGTCGCTAATGCGATCGGACTCGGTGTCGGTGGCGCCGTCGATGCCAAAGGCGATGCTCGTGTTGGGGACGCGTGCGGCAATCGAGGCACACAGCGGATCGTCGGCGTTGTAGATGAGCGTCGTTGCCGGCGAAAGCTCCAGCGCGTGGGCGATGACGTCCTGGGTGTGGTCAATCTCGCCATAGCGATCTAGCTGGTCACGGAACAGGTTGAGCAGCACGAAGTACGTCGGCTTGAGCTTGGGCAGGACGCGCACGGTGTAGAGCTCATCGCATTCAAAAACGCCCACGCGCTTGCCGCCGCCGGCTCGCTTGAGGCCGCTGCGCGCTTCGAGCAGCGCGCCCACCACGCCCGGCTCCATGTTGTTGCCGGCGCGGTTGCATACCACGGTGGCGCCGCTGGCGGCAACGGCGTCGGCGATGAGGTTGGAGGTGGTGGTCTTGCCATTAGTACCCGTAATCACCACGCTGCGGTCGACAAGGCCAGCGAGGTCGCTTAGCAGCTCGGGGTCGATCTTCATGGCGATGCGGCCGGGAAGCACGCCACCCTGGCGTTTGAGGACAGAGCGCAGTCCCCAGCGGGCGATATCGCTCGAGGTGCAGGCAAGAGATGAGCGGAGGTTCATGAAACCGTTCCTAACGTAAACGACATGGTCGGGTCGAGTGCGTCACTAAAAACCGTAGCGGCGCGCAAAATCCTGGGCAAGCTGCGACACGTCTTCGCAGGCATTGGCCCAGGGGGCAAAGTCGGGGGTATCCGAGATGATGCCGTCGGCTTCCCAAACCGCCTGGTGCGAGAGATCCCAGGGGTCGCGCGGCTCGGGTCGGCAGGGAAGGTACGGCGTCTGGTACATGGGGTTCAGCAAGAAGAACGCGCCGCCCTCGCAGCGGTTGGCAAACTCACGCAGCGCGCGTGTCGCCGGACGCATCTTGTTCGTTTTGAACAATAGGATTGTGCGGGCGAGCAGATACCAAGGAGAGTTCTCAAGCGCGTCAGCCCCGATCTCTTCCTCGAGCTGGTGGGCCAGGGCAAAAAAGCCGTCCTGGTCTTCCAGACGAGCGAGGGCGAGCAACACGGTGCCTGCGGCTCGGGTGGGGTAGCCTTCCGCCTTAAGGACGCGGCGGGCGTAGTTGGCGGCAGCACGGTAGCGGGCGCTCGCCATGCACAGCTGCGAGATGGCCTCGAGCGTGTGGAGCCACCCGATAAGAGCCGGCTCGCTCACGGTAAGGTCTGCTGCGGTGACACCGTCGGCCAAAACATTATTGGCCCAGTAGTGCGGGGCTTCCATGTCGAACCCGGGCACACTTTGTTGCAGGTAATCGGTCGTGGTCGCCTCGAGCTTCATCAGGTCGCCCAGGCAGGCGTCAACGGGCGTGTCGGCCAGGATGATGGCGAGCAGCTGCGCGTCGACGGCCAGTGCATCGACGCGGACGATCTTGAGCAGCTCATCGCGCATATCGTCGAACAGGCGATTGCGCGTCTGCTCGAACTCCTCGTCGCTGCCCATGTCCTCGATGCGATGGAGCTCGTCGAGCAGGTGGCGATGAACACCGGCATAGGACAGCAGCGCCTGGGCATGCTCGGTCTGCGCATACTTGTGAGGGTTGACGCTTACGTCGTTATGGACAAGCTCGCGTGCTGCATCGGTGAGCTCGGGGTGCGACGCCAGATAGGTGCGCTCCAGGTAGGCGGGGATGTAGACGCTCGGATCCATTAGAGGTCTCCTCCCTTAAACGGCAAACCCTGCTCGGCCGCCCGCAGTATGCGCTCATCGATTTGGGAACGCACGATATCGTTGGTGGCGACCCAGGCGGCAAAGCTGGCGTTGTCGGGAGCGCCCAGGCCCTCCTGCAGTACCGGCGTCGCCTCGGACAGCGCAAGGACAAGCTCGTCGGTGGAGCCCACGCCCACGTTGACGCGGGCATAGACGCCATCGGGAAACTCGGTTTGGAAGTAGAGTGCCTCGGCTGCGTGCGGACACGAGCGCGCAAGGATGCGCAAGTAGTGCTCGGCGCCCTCGTAGTCCAGCTCGCGCCAGGCTGCGCTCATCAGTGCGATGAGCGTCCACGGGTCCAAGTCGCGCTCCGCATCTTTGGGGCGGCGGCGCAGCGGGGTATTCGCGAGGTACGGCACGGAGTGAGCGGAGCGAAAGCGCTTGAGCTCCTCGGCGGGGTATTCGAGCTTTGCCATGGCGAGCATCGCGGTGTGGCGGACGCCGGCCGGATCGTTGGGGGCAAAGTCGAGGCTGCGGTTTGCGGCTTCGAGCGACATGCGATAGCGGCCGCTAATGAGGGCGCGCGATGCCAAGGCGGCAAGCCAGCGCAGGTAGGGGCGGCGCATAAGGTCGCCAGCGGCCTCGCGCTCGTAGGAGTCCTGGGCCGAGGCGATTTTGAGCGCTAGGTCGTGCTCGACCTCATCGCACTTGGACACCAGGTACTGTACGTATTCCTCGTTGGATTCGGCGGTGAGTGCCGTCAGCATGCGCTGAGCGTCCCAGTTGGCCGGATCGAGCGCGGCCGCCTCGCGGAGCATGTTCTCGGCAGCTGCCTCTTCCTGCTCTGCCTGGGCATCGTCAGGGATAAAGGGAATGCGGTAGTCGACGGCCTCGACCACCTTGGCAATCAGATGTCCGGCGCGGTCGCGGTCGTGCACGATGAGCGGTGCGGGGTTGCGGGTGAATTGTTCCATCAGACGCTCTACGGCGGCACCGTCGGTGAGCGGGATATTGTCGCGGCGCAAGGCCTCAAGAACGAGGCGATGGCAATCCTCTTGAATGGGATCGAATGCCATGGGGCCTCCTTTGCTGCGGTTAGGGTTCAAATGTTTCTATATAAGGTTCTAGTTTACCCGCATGTGGCACACCAGGGGTGCCGCACTTGGACTTGCACCTTTGCACCACGAAGACGGATGTCGCACAAATGTCGGCACCTTGGACGACCGAGTGGTATCACGGTGCCGCAAACGGTCGATTTTTGGCGGCGAACGGTGCATATTTTGGAGGGGCACAGTCCTGCCCGGGATATGTAGTCAACCTTGATAAAACGTTTGCCCAGCTTGGGAGTATGGATGCCGCACAAGGGTCTTCAGGGATAGAAAAAACGTTTCATCATTGGCGGCTTTAGGTGAATAACTGACCAACCAGAACGGTAAAATAGTGTTTGTCTGAGCGTTGAGACGTTTAGACATCGCGCATTGTCATCGCCGGCAACGCGCAAACCGGTCCTAACGGAGCCAATTGGGTGCTCCGTTATATACGCAAGTCTAAGAGGGGCTTGTTTAGGAGGCACAGTATGGGACGTTTTACCAATCCTCGCGATCTGTACTTTGGTGAGGGCGCTCGCCACGAGGTGAAGAACCTCAAGGGCAAGAAGGCCATCATCGTTTCTGGCGGCAGCTCTATGCGCCGCGGCGGGTTCCTGCAGGACGTCGAGAACGACCTTAAGGAAGGCGGTTTCGAGGTCAAGCTGTTCGAGGGCGTCGAGTCCGACCCGTCCATCGAGACGGTCATGAAGGGCGCCGAGGCCATGCGCGAGTTCGAGCCCGACTGGATTATCGCCATCGGTGGCGGCTCGCCTATCGATGCCGCTAAGGCCATGTGGGTCTTCTACGAGTATCCCGAGGAGTCCTTCGATAACATCATCCAGCCGTTCAGCTTCCCTGAGCTGCGTCAGAAGGCTCATTTCTGCGCCATCTCCTCTACCTCCGGCACCGCTACCGAGGTCACCGCGTTCTCCGTCATTACCGACTACGCCAAGGGCATCAAGTACCCGCTGGCCGACTTCAACATCACCCCTGATGTCGCCATCGTCGACCCCGAGCTCACCTACACCATGCCCGCCAAGCTGTGCGCTCACACTGGCATGGACGCTCTGACCCACTGCATGGAGGCCTACGTTTCCACCTGTGCCTCTATGTTCACCGACGCCAACGCTCTGCACGGCATCCGCGAGATCGTCGAGTGGCTGCCCAAGTCCTATGCTGGCGACCATGAGGCCCGTCAGCACATGCACGAGGCTCAGTGCATCGCCGGTATCGCCTTCTCCTCGGGCCTGCTCGGCATCGTTCACTCCATGGCTCACAAGACCGGTGCTGCCTTCGAGAACGGCCACATCATCCACGGTGCCGCTAACGCCATGTACCTGGGCAAGGTCATCCAGTGGAACTCCAAGGATCCCCGTGCTGCCGAGCGTTACGCTTACGTGGCCAAGGAGATCCTGCACCTTCCCGGCGAGACCAACGAGGAGCTCATCGCTGCGCTCGTCCAGAAGATCCGCGACCTCAACGACCAGCTCAACATTCCGCAGTCCATCAAGGATTACGCGAATGGTGGCGTGAAGGTCGACGCCGAGAACCCGCAGATGGTTTCCGAGGAGGAGTTCCTCGCCAAGCTGCCCGAGATCGCCGCGAACGCCGAGCAGGACGCCTGCACGCCCGAGAACCCGCGTGAGACCAAGGCTGCCGACTTCGAGAAGATCCTCAAGGCCTGCTACTACGACACCGACATCGATTTCTAATCGACTCTTGTTATCGTAACGAGGGGCTCCGCACGTATCCGTACGGAGCCCCTTTCTTTTTTCTTTTAGAGAATGGGATAAAAATGGCTGCAATCTTCAATAGCCCCAGCAAGTACATCCAGGGCCCGGACGAACTCGCCAAGCTCGGCTCCTATGTCGAGCCGCTCGGCGCTAAGGCCCTCGTCATCGTGACGCCTTCGGGCAAGAAGCGCGTCGGTGCCAAGATCGAGGGCGGTTTTGCCGAGGCCAAGGCCGAGCTGCTGTTTGAGGACTTTAACGGCGAGTGCTCCAAGGGCGAGGTCGATCGCCTGGTTGCGCTCGCTCGCGACAACGGTTGCGACATCATCGTCGGCGTCGGTGGCGGCAAGATCCTCGACACCGCCAAGGCCGTTGCCTACTACCTGGAGTCTCCGGTTATTATTTGCCCCACCATCGCCTCGACCGATGCCCCGTGCTCGGCACTTTCGGTGCTCTACACCGATGACGGCCAGTTCGACAAGTACCTCTTCCTTAAGGCAAACCCCAATATTGTCCTTATGGATACGACGGTTATCGCGGCGAGCCCGGTGCGCCTGACGGTTTCCGGTATGGGCGATGCGCTCGCAACCTATTTCGAGGCCCAGGCAACGCACGATGCCGACGGTGGCACTTGCGCCGGCGGTAAGGGCGGAATGGCCGGCCTGGCGCTCGCCAAGCTCTGCTACGAGACGCTCATGGCCGATGGCGTCAAGGCCAAGGTTGCGCTGGAGAAGGGTGCGCTCACGCCTGCCGTCGAGCACATCATCGAGGCCAATACGCTGCTTTCGGGCATTGGCTTTGAGAGCTCGGGCCTTGCTGCTGCTCATGCCATCCACAATGGCCTGACGATGCTGCCCGAGTGCCACGGCATGTATCACGGCGAGAAGGTCGCCTTTGGCACTATCGTCCAGCTGGTACTCGAGGATGCCCCGACCGAGAAGCTCGAGGAAGTCTTGGGCTTCTGCATTGAGCTGGGTCTGCCGGTCACGATGAAGGAACTTGGCGTTGCCGAGCTTACGCGCGAGAAGGCCATGATTGTTGCCGAGGCTGCGTGCGCGCCCGAGGACACCATGTGCAACATGCCGTTTGAGGTGACGCCCGAGATGGTCGCAAACGCCATTCTGGGTGCAGACGCACTGGGCCACTACTATCTCATGGATGAGTAAATCAAGCTAAGGAAGGGGCAAAGCCAGCAGATGGCTTTGCCCCTTTTTGCTATGGTGCAAAGGGGCAAGGTTGCTTTGCACCAATCGTTGTTTGATGAAGGGCGGATTCTCGTATGGCGCTTCCCATGGTTTATGGCGGTCCCGGCCGGTATGTTCAGGGGCCGGGCGAACTGTCGCGTCAAGGCAAGTATTTGTCATGGTTGGGCTGCGCTGCCTATGTCTTGTTTGACCAGGGCACCGAGGATCGGCTGTGCAGGCAGATCGTCGATGGATTTCTGGACGAAGATCTAAGCGAGCCGTTCTTTAAGATTTATGACGGTCCGTGTACGGAAGAGGCCGTTGTCGAAATGGCTAAGGAAGCCCAGGCCGAGTATTGCGACATGGTGGTGGGTATTGGCGGCGGCAAGATGCTCGATATCGCCAAGGCCGTTGCGTTTTATGCCGAGTTGCCGTTGTGCGTATGCCCCACGGCGGCGTCGATGGACGGTCCGTGCAGCGCGATTTCGGTGCTGTATCACGAGGATGGGTCGTTCGACCGCTACCTGATGCTCGAGAAGAATCCAGACCTGGTCGTGGTCGATACCAACGTGGTCGCGGCAGCCCCGCTGCGCATGACAGTTGCTGGTATGGGCGACGCGCTGGCAACGTACTTCGAGGCGCGTTCGTGCGCCGCGGCGCACGGCGCCAACGAGCACGGTGGCGCGCCGGGACACTTGGCCTTGGTTGCGGCTCGTGCCTGCTATGACACACTCATGGAGTGCGGCGTCGCTGCCAAGCGCGATCTCAAAAAGGGCCGTACATCGCCAGCGGTTGAGCGCCTGATCGAGTGCAATATTCTGCTCTCGGGCGTTGGCTTTGAGAGTGGTGGCCTAGCGCTTGCCCATGCCATAGCCAACGGCCTGACGATTCTGCCCGAGTGCAAGGCCATGCATGGTGAGGCCGTGGCATTTGGCCTGGTGGTGCAGCTGCGCCTGGAGCGTGCGCCCGAGCTTAATCAGGTGCTCGAGTTTTGCCAGCGCGTCGGTCTGCCGACGACGCTCGAGGAGCTGGGCCTTGACGAGATTTCCGATGCCGACCTGATGAGCGTTGCAGATGCGGCCTTTAGAAACGAACGCAATATGGCTAACGAACAGGCCAAGGTGACCAGACAAAAGCTCGTGCAGCTCATGCGCGAGGCATAGCTAGGCGCTTGATCGACCTTGTGCAATCGAGGCGGCGATAGGCATAGGCTATTTGCCTCAAAGGTGCGCCGCGTGTAATTTGCCCGAGGCGTGGGCCGATAGCGTATCATTATCTCTTGCTTGTTTGCACTGCTCAGGGAGGGGCCGCGCATGGCGCAGGAACACGATCTGTTTGATGACATTATCGAGATCAGCAAGGGTTTCGACTTTCTTAAAAACCCGCTTGGCGGCGTGACCGATGCACTCGATCCGTCGGCGCCGCAGTGGAATCCTGCCGACTACAAGGAGCGCCCGCGCGGCAACACCATTCCGTGCTTGACCTGCAAAAACGAAAAGAGCGGTTGCACCGCGTGCATGGACGTGTGCCCGGTCAACGCTATCGAGGTCGAGGAAGACGCCATCGAGATCCTCGACTCCTGTCGCAAGTGCGGCCTGTGCGCCGCTGCCTGTCCGACCGAGGCGATCATCTCGCCGCGCCTGGCGCCTAAAAACCTGTATGACGATATCGTCTCCGCTGCTACGAGCCACGAGACCGCCTACGTCACCTGCACACGCGCCCTCAAGCGCATGCCGCGCGAAAACGAGGTCGTCGTTGCCTGCGTGGGCGATATTACGGCCGAGACCTGGTTCTCGGTACTGGCGGACTATCCCAACGTGAGCGTCTACCTGCCACTGGGCGTGTGCGATAAGTGCCGCAACACCGGTGGCGAGGACATTCTGGGCGAGGCCATTGCTACCGCCGAGGAGTGGGCGGGTACGGGCATGGGCCTGGAGGTCGACCCCAAGAGCCTCAAATGCCATAAGCGCCGCGAGTACGAGCGCAAGGAGTACATGGATAAGATTGCCCGCACCACGGGCCTGACGGTGACCAAGCTCAATCCGGCGACGGCGGCGCTGGCCTCGGTGACGCAGAAGTTGAAGGCCCACCGTCACCAGATCACGCAGCTCGAGCGCACACTCAACACCATGTGCGGCACCACGACGACCAAGCGTCGCCGTTCGCTCACGCACGGGCGGCAGCTGGTGCTCTCGACGCTGCAGAACCACCCCGAGCTTGCCCAGAATATGCAGGTGAGCACACCGGAATGCGATTTTGACAAGTGCACGTCGTGCGGCGAGTGCGTCAACGTGTGCCCCACGTTTGCCTGCGATTTGGTGGGAAGCGGTCGCTTTGCACTGGAGTCCACGTATTGCCTAGGTTGCGGGGCCTGCGTCAAGGTGTGCCCCGAGCATGCGCTTAAGTTGGTTGAGCATGATGCATCCAACCTGGTCGTCGTCGATCCCGAAGCCGAGGAAAAGGCTGCCCAGAAGGCCAAAGCCCACGAAGAGGTCCAAAAGGCAAAAGCCGAGGCAAAGGCCAAGCTTGACAAGATGCTCGACCAGGTGGAAAAGCTCGCAGACTAGTCAGCGACCCCTATCTCTGCTTCATTCGTGCCGCCGTGGCGTCTGGGTTCGCCCAGATGCTGCGGCGGCGCTATACTTATGCAGTTTGAAATGCTTGTACCAAAAGGAGCTGTCGTGTCCCTTTCCATCGGTATCGTGGGCCTGCCCAACGTGGGCAAGTCGACGTTGTTCACCGCGCTTACCAAAAAGACCGGCCTTGCCGCCAACTACCCGTTTGCCACGATCGACCCCAACGTGGGTATCGTCGACGTGCCCGATAACCGCTTGCAAAAGCTCGCCGACATCGTCAACCCGGGCCGCATTGTGCCGGCGACGGTCGAGTTTGTTGACATCGCAGGTCTGGTGAAGGGCGCTAACGAGGGCGAGGGTCTGGGCAACCAGTTCCTGGCCAACATTCGCGAGACCGACGCCATCTGCGAGGTCGTGCGCTACTTTAAGGACCCCAACGTTATGCGCGAGGTGGGCCGCACGGGCGAGTTCGTCGATCCCGCCGGTGACGCCGACACCATCATGACCGAGCTTATCCTGGCCGACATGGGCACGCTCGAGAAGCAGCTGCCCAAGCTCGAGAAGGAGGCCAAGCGCGACAAGGAGCTCATGCCCAAGTTTGAGGTCGCCAAGCGCCTACTCGCCTGGCTCAACGAGGGTAAGCGTGCTGCGTCCATGGAGATGACCGACGAGGAGCGCGCCGCTGCCAAGGGCCTGTTCCTGCTCACCATGAAGCCCATCCTGTATGTGGCCAACGTGGACGAGGACATGCTCAACGAGGACCTGGCGCCCATCGATGGCGTCAAGCCGCTGCCGATCTGCGCCAAGATCGAGGCCGAGCTTTCCGAGCTCGATCCCGAGGACGCGGCCGACTACCTGGAGAGCCTGGGCCTGGAGCAGCCCGGCCTGGACGTGCTCGCGCAGGCAGCCTACAAGCTGCTCGGCCTGCAGTCGTTCTTTACAGCCGGCGAGATGGAGGTCAAGGCCTGGACGGTGCGTCAGGGTGCGACCGCCCCGCAGGCCGCCGGTGTCATCCACACCGACTTTGAGCGCGGCTTTATTAAGGCCGAGGTCATTGGCTACGACGACTACATCGAGCTCGGCGGCGAGCAGGGCGCCAAGGCCGCCGGGAAGCTGCGTATTGAGGGCAAGGACTATGTCATGGCCGATGGCGACGTCGTGCACTTCCGCTTTAACGTGTAAGGACGACGCATATGTTTAAATATGGCAAAAAAGCTGGCTACATGGGTATTGCTCTGCTCGTGCTTGCGGTGATTCCGCTGGTGGTCGCAGTGTGTGTTATCCCCAACATTGGTCCCGAGGTGGCAACAAAGTTTAATGCCGCCGGCGAGGCGACGCGCTGGGGCAAGAGCTACGAGTTGCTGGCACTGCCGGTGCTCAACCTGCTGCTGAGCGTGGCGACGTACTTTACGGCAGGACGCCAGGCTAAAAACAATGACGACTCCGCCGCCATGGCGCGCATCGTATGCGAGCGCTACCTGCGCAACGGTTGCATCACGGGCGTGTTCCTCAACGTGGTCAACGTTTACTTTATGTACTCGGCGATTACCGGAACGGGCTTTGGCCTTGGTTTCTAGCTTGTCCTTTTAGGCAACGAGCCTGCACATATATTCAATGGCTGCTGCGAGGCCGCCGCTCGATCGTGGTTTAAAGACTATGTCGGCGGCGGTCTCGTTTTCGTATCCGGCGCCACGAAGGGCGAGTGCGATGCCGGCTTCTAGAAGGAGCGGCAGGCCGCGTTGGCTGGTTGCGATTACGGCAGCCTGATTGAGCGGGCAGCTGTGCGTTTGGCATTGGATGGCAAGTTCACCTTGCGCCGGGCAAGGGATCAGAACGGCGGCGACGCGACTTGATAGCAATGCAAATGCTGTGCGCTCATCGGGCGAAAGGCATTCTGCTTCAACGACGACGAGCTTGGGCGGTGCGTTGTTTGTGCGAAGCGTGGCTCGGTACATGCGGACCGAAGAACCCGACATAGAAAACTCCTGTGTATTCGGCAAAACGTAAACTATAGTTTACGTTTATGTTCGGCTCCATTTCAAACTCGGCTGCATGGACGAACGTGCGAAACAGATTCTTGGCAGGCGGGTCGAAGAGACACGCAGGGACCTTGGTATCTCCAAGGTTGATTTTTGTGTGGCGACAGGAATCAGCCGACCCTACCTCGACCGAATCGAAGATGGGACGGCAAATTTCACGCTCAAGGTTCTATTTAAGATCGCGCCCGCACTCGGAATGACGGTGTCAGAACTTCTCGAGGGTATCGAATAGGGCGTTCCCCCGCTGTATTTGACGCTCTTTGGGCGGGTCCCCCTGGTTGCGATGTGCAAAATCGCGAGTATTCAGCACCTGTTCAGCCGTAGATGGTAGCTCGGGCGGCTGGCTTTGCCTTTTTGGCAGTAGTTAATCCACACGCTAAATAAAAATGTGGAATAAATATTTACTAGACGGTCCCCTCGTACTAAAAGTTCGTCTAGCAATCGGCCGATTCTATGCCTCCGGCGGAGAAATTGCAGAATACTCCGATTTTTGCACGGCCCGAGGGGGACCACCTGCCGTTTGGGGCTGCGATAAGCGGAACTGCCTTAGGGATTACGCCATCGGGATGCGGTCGTGGTTGACTTGGCTGTAGAACAGGCGCTGAATCTCGTCCGCATCACGTGACTGGCCGAGTGCCCACATGGTCTTGGCCACGAGCGTCTCGGTGGTCATGTCGTCGCCGCGCAAAATACCCGGATGATCGGCGTAAGCTCGGCCGACCTCATAAACACCCAGGTCAAGGCCCTCTTCGGGGACCTGCGTGGTCATAACGACGGTGCGACCCGAATCGACCCAGCGGAAAATTGCCTCTTGGAACGACTCGCCCGACTCACCAAACTCGGGAATACCGCCAATGCCAAAGGTCTCCAGGATTACAGCATCGTAGCTATCGGCAAGGGCGTCGAGGATGCTCGGGTTTACGCCGGGCGTAAGCTTGAGTACAAATACGCGCGGGTCGATGCTGTCGTAGAAACGCACCGGGTTTTCGCCCTGACGAGTGCCGTGGAGCCCGTTGCGCACGATGCGGTCGTTGCGGATGTAGGCAATGGGCGGATAGTTGACGCTGATGAACGCGTTAAAGCTCATGGTGCGCTGCTTGCGGGCGCGCGTGCCGGCAATGGCGACGCCGCCAAACACGATCGACACATCGTGCGAATGCTCGTCGAGCGCATAGAGCAGGCTCTGATATAGATTGAGTTTGGCGTCAGTAAAGGGGTTGCCCATGGGCTTTTGCGAGCCGGTGAGCACGATGGGCTTGGGGCTGTCCTGAATCAGGTAGGAAAGCGCTGCCGCGGTGTAGCTCATGGTGTCGGTGCCGTGCAGGACCACAAAGCCGTCGTGGTCGGCATAGCCTTCGACGATGACATCGCGGATACGCATCCAGTCGCTCGGGCGCATATTGGTGCTGTCGATGTTCATGGGCTGCACGACGTTGAGCTCGCAGAGCCCCAAGATCTCGGGGACGCTCTGGGCGAGCTCCTCACCGGTCAGGGCGGGGGAGAGGCCGTTGCCGTCCTCGGTCGATGCGATGGTGCCGCCCGTGGCGATGAGAAGGATGCGCTTCATGCTGGTATTCCTATCGTATTTGCCGCCGCAGAGGCGGAGTCGTTCGGCAGTATTGTGGCACAGAGCGTCCAATGTGCAAACGTATTACATCATCTGTAACGTCTGGTAACACTTCGATTGCCGTCAAATAGAGGTCCAGGTCATGCGTTTGCCGTGCGCTGGCGGCTGCGAGGGACGAGAAACCCCATATAACGTGTACACTATGGAAGTTATTCTCGTTTATTCGCGCGGGTGGGCACCGGCTCCCCGCCAACAAGAGGGGGAACCATGGATCAAAAGGCTTCCGCAAAGGTCCTCGTACTCGACTTTGGTGCGCAGTACGGTCAGCTCATTGCCCGTCGCGTCCGCGACCTCAACGTGTATTCCGAGATTGTCCCCTGCGACATCTCGGCCGATGAGATTCGCGAGATGAACGCCTCTGCGCTCATCCTTTCCGGCGGCCCGGCTTCTGTGTATGCCGAGGACGCTCCGTCCATCGATCCTGCCATCTTTGACCTGGGCCTTCCCGTCCTGGGCTTTTGCTATGGCCATCAGATCACGGCCGTGACGCTCGGCGGCAAGGTCGGCCACTCCGAGGTGGGCGAGTACGGCCGCGCCACCATCACGCGTACGGCCGGCGCCAAGCTCTTTAACTCCACGCCTATGGAGCAGACCGTGTGGATGAGCCACCGCGACGCCGTGTCCGAGGTGCCCGAGGGCTTTACCGTTACCGCCAGCACCGACGTGTGCCCGGTTGCCGCCATGGAGTGCGTCGAGCGCAAGATTTTCACCACGCAGTTCCACCCCGAGGTCAAGCACTCCGAGTATGGTCAGCAGTTGCTGAGCAACTTCCTGTTTGAGATCTGCGGCCTGGAGCCCAACTGGAGCATGGACAACCTGGTCGAGACCATGACGGCCGAGTTCCGCGAGAAGGTCGGCGACGACCGCGTGATTCTGGCCCTGTCCGGCGGCGTCGACTCCTCCGTCGTGGCTGCGCTGGGTGCTCGCGCCGTGGGCAAGCAGATGACCTGCGTGTTCATCAACCACGGCCTGCTGCGCAAGGGCGAGCCCGAGCAGGTGGAGGAGGTCTTCACCAAGCAGTTTGACGTCGACTTTATCCACGTCCACGCCGAGGACCGCTACGCCGAGCTTCTGGCCGGCGTGACCGAGCCCGAAGAGAAGCGTCGCATCATCGGTACGCAGTTCTGGAAAGAGTTCTTCGCCGTGGCGCAGCAGCTCGAGACCGATGGCAAGCCGGTCAAGTACCTGGCTCAGGGCACCATCTACCCCGACATCATCGAGTCCGGCGCTCGCAAGACGGGCGGCAAGACGGCCACCATAAAGAGCCATCACAACCTGATCCCGTTCCCCGAGGGCGTGCACTTTGACCTCATTGAGCCGCTCGACCACTTCTTTAAGGACGAGGTCCGTGCGCTTGGTCTGGCGCTGGGCCTGCCGGGTCACATCGTGTTCCGTCAGCCTTTCCCGGGCCCGGGTCTTGCCATCCGCATCATCGGTGCGGTCGACAAGGAGAAGCTCGAGATCCTCAAGAACGCCGACGCCATCGTGCGCGAGGAGCTCGACGCCTACAATCAGCGTCTGTTTGAGCAGACCGGTGAGCGCAACTCCGAGCACAGCTGCTGGCAGTATTTCGCGGTCCTGCCCGACATTAAGTCCGTCGGCGTTATGGGCGATGAGCGCACCTACCAGCGCCCGATCATCCTGCGTGCCGTCGAGTCCAGCGATGCCATGACCGCCGACTGGGCCAAGCTGCCCTACGACGTGCTGGCTCGCATCTCCGGCCGCATCGTTGCCGAGGTCCCCGGCGCCAACCGCGTGTGCTACGACATCACGTCCAAGCCGCCCGCGACCATCGAGTGGGAGTAGCCCGACAGGGTTCTGACCTGCATTTTTGAGTGCCGCACTGTGACGCTGAGTTTTGTTTCGTACGAGAGTCACGGCAAAGCCGCCAGCGACATTGGTGAGTAAATACGGTAACCGAGCCTCCGTTCCCAGGTTGGGACGGAGGCTTTTTCTTTGTCGTTTTACTCCCCTTCACCTGCGATTTCGCTATTTACTCCCCGTATTTCAAGATGGAAGTGTTTGGTTGCGAGGCACGCCGGTGCGAGGGCCTGAGCCGTCAGGCCCCGCACAGGGGGACCGCGATGGTGGCCACCGCGCCGCCCGAGGGGCTGTTGGCGAGCGAGACGGAGCCCCCGTGGGCGCTCGCGGCCTCGGAGGCGGCGTGGAGGCCGAGCCCGTAGTGGCGGCCTCCGTCGCGCGAGGAGCGGGAGGAGTCGTCTGTGAAGAGGCGCTCACAGCCGCGTTCGAGGGCGGCGGGAGAGAAGCCCGGTCCGTCGTCGGCCACCTCGATGACGAGGTGTCCGCCCGCGACGTCGCAGGAGACCGCCACGCGCGAGCGCGCGTGCTCGGCGGCGTTGACCACAAGGTTCGCGGCAGCTCGCGCCAGGGCGGTTCGGTCGAGCGGGGCCTCGGGCGCGCCCGCGACAGCGGGGCCCGTGGCCGCGTCGAGCGTCACGCCTCGCGCCCGGGCGATCTGGGCGGCCTCGGCGAGGACCTGCTCGCAGAGCTCGGCCGGCCGCATGGGGGCCCTTTCCGCCCCGCCGGACCCGCGCGAGGCCTCGATGAGCAGGCGCACGTAGCCGTCGAGCCTTTCGACACTGCCGGCTATGTCGCGCGCGGCGGCCGCGAGGTCGGCGTCTTTCTCGTCTTCCAGCTCCTCCGCCACGAAGTCGGCGTTGGCGCGTAGCACGGTGAGCGGCGTCTTGAGGTCGTGGGCGAGCGACGCCACCTGCTCGCGCTGCCCCCGCTCCGCGGCCCAGCGGGCCTCGAGCGACTCGGCGAGGGAAGCCCGCATGGCGTCCATCGCGGCGAGGACGTCGTTCACCTCGCGCACGTTGGTGCTGCCGACCGCGAAGTCGAGCTCCCCCGCGCCGACGCGCTCCGCCGCCTCCGCGAGCGGCGCCATCTTGCGCGAGATCACGCGGCTCGCGCGGCGCGCCACGAGCGCGAGCGCGAGCGCGCTTCCCGCAGCGGCGCCGACGAGCATGAGGTTCTGCGGGTTGGGAAGCAGACCGGCGAGGTCGCGCGAGACCCACTGCGGCAGGTACTCGCTGACGAGTGCGCAGGCCCCGCCGCCCTTGAGCGGGAACGCGGCGTAGGTGAGGCCCGAGCCCCCGCCCTCGATCTCCACTGTGCCCGGATCCGCGGCGAGTGCCGCACGGGCCATTTCCGTCGCGTCCTCGAGCCGCGTGCCCTCGAGGTCTGTCATCAGCACGTATCCGTCCTTATTCAGGATGAGGTAGCGGTACGCCGTCGGCACGTCCTGCTGCCCGCAGACGCCGTCGCGTGCCAGGCCCTCCGCGACCTCGCGCGCATTGGCCGGCCCCCAGCTTGCCTCGTAGACGAAGCCCGCGTTGATCGCCGCGGAGAGCGCCATGAACGAGGCGAGCCACGCCGTGGCGACCGCCGCGAACGCGTAGGCGAAGTAGCGCGCGATGACGAAGGAGAGCGGCATGCCCCCGCGACCTCGCGCCCCGGTCCTCAAAGCTGCCACTTGTACCCCATCCCCCAGACGGTCGCGATCGGATCGGCGCCGGCCTCGGAGAGTTTCCTCCGGGCGCGGCTGACCTGCATGGATATGGCCGCGTCGTCGGCGTCGCTCTCCCAGCCGAGCACCGCCTCGCGTATCTGCGCGCGGCTCATGACTTGCCCGGGGTGGCGGGCGAGGTACTCGCAGATGGCGTACTCGGTGGGCGTGAGCGGCACCGCCTCGCCGCCCACGGCGAGGCCGCGCGCCCCGAGGTCGATCCGCACCTCCCCGAAGGAGAGGGCGTGCGAGCGCGGCCGGCGCTCACGGCGTAGATGGGCCGCGACCTTGGCGCGCAGCTCCGCGGCCCCGAAGGGCTTGCGGACGTAGTCGTCGGCGCCCAGGCCGTAGCCGGCCACGGCGTCCTCCTCGGCCACGCGCGCGGTCAGGAAGATGATGGGCCCGTCGAAGTCCGGGCGGATCTGCCGCACGAGCTCGAAGCCGTCGAGCCCCGGCATCATGACGTCGCAGAGCACGAGGTCGAAGCGCGAGAGGTCCATCCCCGGGACCGCCGTCGGGTCCGCTGCCTTGACGACCTCATGGCCGTCGCGGCCGAGGACGCGCGCGAGCGCGTCGAGGATCGCCCGCTCATCATCCACTGCCAGTATCCTCGCCATGTTAGACCTCCTGAAACTCTCGTCGGAATTGTACTTGCGCCGCGCTCAGCGGTCCAGAGCCCCGCGCGCAGCCGCGGGCGCGGCCGCCCACATGGTGATCTCAGGGTTGGGAAGCACGCGGTCGGCGATCGAGCGCAGCGCCGACCCCCAGCCGGCGTCGAGCAGGGCATTCCCGCCCAGGACGAGCGCTGCGGAGAGGAGGGCGAGCACGGCGGCGAGCGGCTTCCTACTCATCTGCCCTCCCGTCCTCGAAACGGCAGAACCAGGCCAGAAGGACGGCGGCGGCTGCCAGGGCGAGCACGAGGCCAGCGAGCGCGGTCGTGAGGAGAGGGCCCGCCGCGCGTGCGGCGTCGATGAAGGCCTCCACCCCGAGCGACCCTAGGCGCGCGGGCCAGGCGAGCGGCACCCAGCTCAGGGGCGTCGCCAGGGCACCGGTGAGCTCGCCGGTCATGAGGCCGTGCGCAAGTCCGCCCACTGAGAAGAACGCGAGGAGCATCCCCGCCGCGCCGGCGCCGATGGCGGCGTTGCGGCCGAGGCGCAGGGCCACGCCGAGCCCCAGCGCGTAGAGGGGCAGGCTGCCCAGCACGATGCCCGCCCAGGCGGCCGCAAGCGGAGCGGGCCCGAGCGGCAGGCGCCCGGCGACGGAGAGCACGGCCCCGAACACGCCGAGCGCCACGGCCAGCGCGCCCGCGCCGAGCGCCGCAAGGGCGAGTAGCTTCGCCGCGACGGCGCGCCCGCGCGAGGGGACCGCCGTGAGGTTGGCGAGGCGCCCGGCAGCGCGCTCCTCGTCCACGGCGAGCCCGCAGACGATGGCGGACATGAGCGGCATGAGGGCGCCGAGGAACTGGGCGTAGGCGTCCGCGCCCAGCGCCGGGTCCCATCGGGTTACAGAGAAGTAATCGCCGCAGGCAAGACCGGCTGCCAGGCCGCAGACGAGGTGCACCACTGCGAGCGGGGAGCGCGCCAGGCGCAGGGCCTCGGAGAGCAGGGCCCGCGGGAGAGTCATGCGCGGCGTCGGGTCGGAGAGTCGTGTCATGGCCATCACCTCTCCTCGGAGCGCGCGAACCAGACCGCGCCCGCCGCCGTGAGCGCGGCGAACGCGAGCGCGCAGACCGCAAGGCCCGCCAGTGTGAGCATGCCGTCCGCCGCGAGTGCCCCGCCGAGCGCCATGTCTGTCTCTTATACACATCTGACGCTGCCGACGAAGCTCGAAGTGTAGATCTCG
>CABSNF010000038.1 GCA_902478995.1 uncultured Collinsella sp. | reverse complement strand
CCAGACCGGAGGGGCCCCGGGGGCGGGAATCTGGGTGTACACATTTCCTACACATCTTGTGATCCGACTAACGTTTGCCAGCCGTTACCTACCGCTCGCCGAGCATCTCTTTATATAAGGCAGCCTCATGGTTAAAGCGGATACGTTCCCCTAGCTAAAGCACAGCCAGCATCGAGCAACTCGTCACGTTCTTCCACCGAGAACCCCTCGGCGTAGACGCGCACCACCGGTTCGGTCCCGCTAGGACGGACCAGCAGCCACGTGTCATCCTCGAATGCCAAACGCAAGCCATCCATATGACTAACGTTTTGCGGCACCTTGCCACAAATCGACTTGGGGTTTACGCCCGGCAGCAGGGTTCGTAACGTTTCGGCATCTTCGGCCTCAAGGCGCAAATCGCGTCGACCGTAACTCGTCTTACCAAAACTGTCCTCGAGTTGGTCGACCAGAACGCCTAAAGGCGCGTCCGTCTTTGCCATAAGCTCACACAGAATCAGACAGGCGAGGATTCCATCGCGCTCGGGCATATGCGCGGCGATACCGATACCACCGGCTTCTTCGCCGCCTATGAGGACGCCGCCCTTCTTCATCTCTGCCGCTATATATTTGAAACCGACTGGTTTGACGGTCACGCGGCAGCCAAGCGCCTCGGCAATGCGACGCACGAGCGTCGAGCACGAAAGATTGACGACGACGCGCCCCTCCAAATTACGAAATTGAACCAAGTCGCCCAAAACGAGCGCCATGATCTGATGCGGATGTATATATCTGCCGCGCTCGTCAACCGCGCCGATACGGTCGGCGTCGCCGTCGGTCACCAGGCCAGCGCAAGCTCCGTCCTCGATAACCGTGCGCTCGCAAGCGTCCACCCACGGCTCAACGGGGTCGGGGCAGATATCTTCTTGATCAGACGCCTGCCCGGCGTGAATCTCGTGCACCTCAACGCCAAGCTCGCGCAGCAAGTCGGCTAGATAGCCCTGGGCTGCGCCGCCCATGGGATCGACAACCACGCGCAAGTGCGCGGCGCGGATGGCTTCGGCATCGACAAACGATGCCACCGCCTGCATATAGTCAGGAATGATATCCGCGGTGCGATATTGCCCCTCGATCCCCATTGGCTCGGGAGCCATAGTCTCTTCGAGCTCTTCGATGACATCCTGGTTGGCGGTCGAGCCGTCACCCATGCGAATCTTGAGGCACAGATAGCCCTGCGGATGATGGGACCCCGTCACCATGAGCGCGCCGCACGCCTCACCGTCATAAGCCGCCGCCCACGTAAGGGCAGGGGTCGGGACAGGTCGCGAAGCGAGCACGGCGTCCAGCCCGTGCGCTGCTAGCACGCCCGCCGCAAGCTCAGCGAACTCGCGCGCCAGGGGCCGGGTGTCGAACCCTATATATACCGTTTTGCCCGGATTGGTCTTTTGCCACAACTCGCCGACGGCATCGGCGATACGGGCAACGTTATCGGCAGTGAAGTCCTCATCGACGCGAGCGCGCCAACCGTCAGTTCCAAAATGAATTATCGCGCACACGCGCAGACACCTCACAGTGTTTGGATCATGGTACGCATGGGGTATACCCGCAACATGCACTCGGCAACCTGCCGGCACCAGCATTCACCATTTGGGCAAATGCTGCCGAGGACATGCAAGCAATAAAAAACCGCCCCGAATGGAGCGGTTTTACCCTTTATATATCGAGCGCCTCGGCCATCGCTGCCGTAGTGATTGCCGTGGTTCCACAACAACTGCCCACCATTGCGGCGCCGGCATGTCTCCATTCGATGCATGCGCGCGCGAAAGCTTCGGGGTTCTCATGCCATACGGGGCCATCCTGAGTCTGGACCGGATCGCCCACGTTGGGACGCACCGTGACGGGAGTAGTCGCCGATGCAACCATCCTGGGCACCGCCGCGTTCGCGGCCGCAAGCGAACAGCAATTAACACCAACCGAGTTTGCGCCGTGTTTTTCGGCGTACAAAACGGCTGCCTCGATGTTGAGGCCATCGCCCAACAGGTCGCCTTTATCGTCAACGACAAAACTCACCAGAACAGGCATGCCGTCGGCGGCATCTCGAGCGCCGGCAAGCATGGGCTGCAAATTACGGATAGACGTCACCGTCTCGATCAGCAGACCGTCAACGCCGGCATTGAGCAAGGCGTGCGCCTGTTCGCGCGCAATGCCTCGGATTTCACGATACTCGGCAGAGTCCTCGGCAAACCACTCAATACCGATCGGGCCCATCGAGCCCAGCAGCAGCTGAGGGTGCGCCTGGCGGGCATCGTCGACGGCCCCGCGATTGACCTCCGCCACGGACGGCGCAATCTGGTCGTGTTTGAGGGCATAGCTTGATGCCTGAAAGGTGTTGGTAATGAGCACCTGCGCGCCGGCGGCGACATACAAGCGATGGATACGAGAAACGGTCTGCGGCTCTGCCAGATTCCAAAACGCCGGTGGAATGTCGGCGGCATCGTACTCACTCAACAGAACACTGCCCATGGGGCCCTGCGCCAACAAGGTCTCGCTCGACAAGCGGCGCGTAAGTTCCTCGGCACCAAAGCGGTTGTAATAACTCGTATCCATATATATCCCGCTATTCCTCGACGCTGATTCCCTGCTTTTCGAGATAGGCGAGCCAGCGGCTCATCGTGTCCTCGGATAGCGCATGCTCCATCATGCAGGCCTCGGAATCGGCTCGCTCAAATTCGACACCGAGCTCCTGAACCAAAAACGTGCGGATGAGGCGATGACGGTACCAGATAGCCGTGCCAACCTCGCGGCCGCGATCGGTCAGGATCACCTTGCCGTAGTGCGATTGCTCGACAAGCTCGGATGCCTTGAGCGCCGAAACCGCTTTATTGACCGATGCCTTGGAGACGCCAAGGCGCTGCGCGATGTCGACCGATCGCACGCCGTTGGTTTCCCCCTCTTCGCTTTCAATGCGAACCATGCACTCCAAGTAGTCTTCGTTCGCCACCGTCAGATGTAGTTCGCGCGAGCTATTTGTCGTATCCATGATCTTCCGTCCCTTCTGCATTCAATGGCTGATTCTACCCCATCCAAGCGTCGTGGTATGCCGTGGCATACCGTGCTAGAGTTCTTGTTGCACACGACGACCAAGATTGGAGCGGTCTTTATGGAAAACACCACCACGAGCCCCGATGTCCTCGAACGCTTTTTGCGCTACGTCCAGATCAACACGCAGTCCGAGGATGCAAACTGCGACCAGGTACCCTCGAGCGCCGTTCAGTTTGACCTTGCCAACGTGCTGGTTGAAGAGCTGCGCGAGCTTGGTGCGGAAGATGCCCACGTGACCGAGCACGCCTATGTCTGCGCGCATATCCCCGCAAGTGCGGGCGCTGAGGACAAGCCCGCCCTGGGCCTGATCGCCCATCTCGATACCACCGAAGTTGCACCGGGCGCCGGCGTGAAGCCGCACATCGTACACTACGAAGGCGGCGACCTGGTCTGCGGCACGGTTGACGGTAAGCCCGTTGCCATGAGTACCGCCAAGCTTCCCGCCCTGAACGACCTCGCGGGTGAGGACCTGGTCTGCAGCGATGGCACCACGCTGCTGGGCGCGGACGACAAGGCAGGCGTCGCCGAGATCATGTCGCTTGTCGCGCGTATCGCTCAGGACCCTTCTTTGCCCCATCCCGCACTCGGCATTTGCTTCTGCCCTGACGAGGAAATCGGCCACGGAGCCGAGCTGTTGGATATCGCTACCTTTGGCTGCAAGTACGCCTACACGGTCGACGGCGGCCCCATCGGCGAGCTGGAGTGGGAGTGCTTTAACGCCGCCGAGGCGACCGTCCGCTTTGAGGGCCAGTCCATCCACCCGGGCAACGCTAAGGGCCGTATGGTCAACGCAGGCAATCTGTTCTGCGACTTCAACGCGTTGCTCCCCTACGCGCAGCGCCCGGAGTATACGGAAGGCTACGAGGGCTTTTATCACCTTGAGGGTGTATCTGCGACCGTCGATCACGCCACAGCGCGCTATATCGTCCGCGACCATGACGCCGCCAAGTTCCAGCAGAAACTCGACCTTATTGATGCCGCCGCCTCGATGCTCAACCAGCGTCTGGGTGAGGAGCGCGTGACGGTCGAGATTAAGCAGCAGTATCGAAATATGGCCGAGATCGTTCGTGACTATCCCGAGCTTATTGATGTTGCCAAGGAAGCCTACCTTGCCTGCGGCGTTGAGCCCCAAGTGCTGCCGATTCGTGGCGGCACCGACGGCGCCCAGCTGTCGTTCCGCGGTCTGCCCTGCCCCAACCTTTCCACCGGCGGCTATTGCTACCACGGCGTCAACGAGTTCGTCCCGGTCAGTTCACTCGTCAAGATGACCGACGTCCTGCAGGAGCTCGTCGCCCGCTTTGCATAAGGAACTCGAACAATCTAGGTAAGCAAAACCGCCCCGTCCTCAAAACCGAGAACGGGGCGGTTTTTGGTGCAAGGGGAGTAGTCAGCACCGCAGGTTGAGCCAACGTCAGCGAGCGACGTCCAAGGCGAACAAGTTGGCATGAAAAAGGCAGGGCATTGACCTTCTGGTCATGCCCTGCCTTTTGAATGACAAATTGTCGCCTTGGGCGGCGCGCAGCGTCGAGCCGTTACGCGGTTTGGTAAAACCGCGTAACTCTAATAGTTGGCTTCGTAACCGTTGCCGTCGCCGGTGGGCTCTTCGTAGTAGTCCGAATCGCTCGAATCGCTTGAGTCATCGGAATCGTCAGAGCTGACCGATGAGGTTGCGGTACCGTTTGCGTAGTCGTCAGACGTGTTGTTGTTCAGGTCGCCGATCGTAGAGCTAGAACCGTCGGAAAGACCCATGGTGTTGGGACCCTTGGGATCCTTGCCGGCATCGACGCGCTCCATCATTTCCTTGAGCTCGTCCTCGTAGACAAAGACGTAGCTCACACCGTCGATCATGGTGCTGTCGTCGGCGTACGAGGGCAGGTTGGCCGAGTAGATGCCGTCGACATCCATACCGCGCATGGCGTTGACCGTAGCCACGATATCCTGAACGCTCATATCGGTTACGAGCATATCGGACAGCGAATTAACCAGGCCAAAGATCTTCGTGGCATCGAAGTTATTGAGAATCTGGTTGGCAAGGGCGCCGAGCACCTGACGCTGGTGGCGCATGCGCGTGTAATCGCCGTCGGCATAGGTGTAGCGGCAGCGGGCATAGGTAAGGGCGGTGGCACCGTCCATATGCTGCTGGCCAGCGGTAATCTTAATATCCAGGTGCTCGGGGTCGTCAACATCATCGGTTGCGTTAATGTCGATACCGCCAACCGAATCAATCAGCGCCTGCATACCGTCGAAGCTGACCTCGGCATAGTGGGAAATCTGAACACCGCACAGCTCGTTGACCGCCTCGACCATGGCCTCGGCGCCGCCAACGGTATGGCAGGCGTTGATCTTCATGGTCTCGCCCTTGTACTCGACCTTGGTGTCGCGCGGAACGGAAATGAGCGTCGCCTGCTTTTGCGTGGGGTCGATTCGTGCCAGGATAATCGAGTCGGCACGATACGTATCCTCGCCCGGACGGCCGTCGGTGCCAAGAAGCAGCACGTAGAACGGATCCTTTGCCTCATCGGTGTCAACCAGAACCCGACGCAGATTGTCGGTAATGACATTAGAATCGCCGAGCTTGCCCATAATGGTGGCAAACCACAGGCCGGCAGCGGTAGTGGCACTCAGCAGCACGCCAAGCACGACAATGAGCGCGACGTGACGAATCGTGTGGCTACGACGACGTTGGCGAGCTCGCTCGGAATAGCGAGCCACGTTATCGCGACTGTAGATCTTGGCCTGCGCACCAGTTGAGGGTCTTCGGGTGGTGGTATCCGCGAGGGGCTTTTTATTAAACATAGGCAACCTGTATTAGTAGATGACGGGATCGGGGACGGTAGCATGCTCGACATGCGCGCCGAGCGCCTGCAGCTTTTCGACAAACTGCTCGTAGCCGCGCTTGATGTGATGAATGGCCGAAACCTCGGTCGTCCCGTCGGCGATCAAGCCCGCTACGACGAGGGCCGCTCCGCCACGCAGATCGGGCGAGGTAACCTGTGCACCCGAGAAGCCCTTGACGCCATGAATCATGGCATGATGGCTCTCGATACGAATGTCGGCACCCATGCGCACCAGCTCAGAGGCGAACATAAAGCGATTCTCGAAGATGTTCTCGGTAATAACGGAACTGCCATCGGCAAGGGCGGAGAGCACCATAATCTGCGCCTGCATGTCCGTCGGGAAGCCGGGGAACGGAAGCGTCTGGATGTCGACCGGCTTGATACGCTCGGCACGGTTTACATGGACGCCATCCTCGACGCGCTCGCAGTCGATACCCATGAGCTCCATCTTCTTGAGCACCATGCCCAAGTGAATGGGGCAAAAGCCCGTGACATCGACACCGCGATCGTCGGCCATCAACGCACCGGCAACGATAAAGGTACCGGCCTCGATGCGGTCGCCCACTACGCGATGGGTAACAGGATGCAGCTCTTCCACGCCCTCGATGGTCACGACAGGCGTACCGGCGCCGACAATCTTAGCGCCCATCTCGTTGAGCATGTTAGCGAGATCGACGATCTCGGGCTCGCGGGCGGCATTATCGATAACCGTGGTGCCCTGTGCGCGCACAGAGGCCATGATGAGGTTCTCGGTCGCACCGACGCTGGCGAACTCGAGCGTGACGGTGGTACCGCGCAGACCTTGGGGCGCATTAGCGTTGATGTAACCGTGGGCGGTATCGAACTCAACGCCCAGGGCCTCAAGACCAAGAATGTGCATATCGATCTTGCGAGCACCCAGGTTGCAGCCGCCCGGCATGGCAATCTTGGCGCGATGGAAGCGGCCCAGCAGGGGTCCCATGACGGCGGTGGAAGCACGCATCTTGGCAACGAGCTCGTAGGGGGCCTCCCAAGAATCGACCTGAGAGGTATCAATCTCGAGCGTGTGCTCGTCGAGAACATCGATCGTAGCGCCCATGCCCTTGAGCACCTTGCCCATCACGTGGACATCGGAAATATCGGGCACGTTCTGCAGCGTCGTCTTGCCCGGCGCCAGAAGCGTTGCCGCCATGAGTTTGAGCGCGGAGTTCTTGGCGCCCGAGACGGGCACGGAGCCTCCGATGGCGTGGCCACCCTCAACGCGGATAATATCCAAGGTCTACCCTTTCAAAAAGCATGCCCGGGGTGGCTGGGCCATCCCGGGCATGATGTGTTCGCAAATGGTCGAACGCTAAATCGTTTGACTATTGGGCAAGCTTGAGCTTACACCATGCGATTTCATTATAGAGGTAGGCGCGGCGTGCATCATCCTCCGACAAATTACCCAGCTTCTCTTCAAAACCTTGAATATCAGCTTTAAGCTTGTCGGCATCGACGGTCGCCAAATCGCAAGCGCGCTCGGCGAGAACGGTCACGACATCGTCCGCAACCTGGGCATAGCCGCCGGCCACGGCAAACGTGTGGTCGACAGTGCCCATGGCCTTATCGGAAACGCGAACGTAACCGCGGTCGATCGTGCAGATCTCGCTGGAGTGAGCAGGCAGGACGCCAAACTCGCCATCCGTGGACGGAATCGACACAAACGCAGCGTCGCCCTCATAGGCGCAGCTCACGGGGCACACGATGCGGATACGCATAACCTACTTCTCCCCCATCTTGCGGGCGCGCTCGCGCACGTCCTCAATCGTGGAAGCATAGCGGAAAGCCTGCTCGGGCAGGTCATCGGCCTTGCCGTCGACAATCTCGGCGAAGGAGCGGACGGTATCCTCGACGCGGACGTAGACACCGGGGTTGCCGGTGAACTTCTCGGCGACGTGGAAGGACTGTGAGAGGAACTGCTGAATCTTACGGGCACGGTTGACCGTAAGACGCTGCTCCTCGGACAGCTCGTCCATACCCAGAATGGCGATGATGTCCTGAAGGTCGGAGTACTCCTGCAGGAGCTCCTGGACCTTGACGGCGACACGGTAGTGCTCCTCGCCAACGATCGAGGGATCGAGAGCGTCGGAGGAAGACGCGAGCGGGTCAATAGCCGGGAAAAGGCCGAGCGACGAAATGCTACGCGAAAGAACCGTGGTGGCGTCGAGGTGCGTAAACGTCGTGGCAGGCGCCGGGTCGGTCAGGTCGTCTGCGGGGACGTAGACAGCCTGGACGGAGGTAATGGAGCCCGTCTTGGTCGAGGTAATGCGCTCCTGGAGGTCGCCCATCTCGGTTGCCAGCGTGGGCTGGTAACCAACGGCGGACGGCATACGGCCCAGCAGTGCGGAAACCTCGGAACCTGCCTGGGAGAAGCGGAAGATGTTGTCGATGAATAGCAGAACGTCCTGGCCACGATCGCGGAAGTACTCAGCGGTGGTAAGGCCGGCCAGACCGATGCGCAGACGCGCTCCGGGCGGCTCGTTCATCTGACCATAGACCAAGCAGGTCTTGTCGATAACGCCAGACTCGCTCATCTCGAGGAACAGGTCGGTGCCCTCGCGGGTACGCTCGCCGACGCCGGTGAACACCGAGGTACCGCCGTGCTCCTGGGCGAGGTTGTTGATGAGCTCCTGAATCAGAACGGTCTTGCCGACGCCGGCGCCGCCGAACAGACCTGTTTTGCCGCCACGGATGTAGGGCTCAAGCAGGTCGACGGCCTTGATGCCGGTCTCGAAGATCTCGGTCTTGGTGGTGAGCTCGTCGAAACGGGGCGCTGCATGGTGGATGGGGTAGAACTCCTCCACCTCGGGCATGGGCTTGCCGTCGACGGGCTTGCCCATGACGTTCCAAATGCGGCCGAGCGTCTTGGGGCCAACGGGCATCTTCATGGGCTCACCGGTATCGGTGGCGATGAGGCCGCGCTGCAGGCCGTCGGTCGAGGACATGGCGACCGTGCGGACGACGCCGCCCGGAAGCTGGCTCTCGACCTCGAGGATCGTGCTCAGATGACCGATCGGGGTCTCGGCCTCGACCGTGAGCGCGTTGTAGATCGGGGGCACCGCACCGTCAAACTTGACGTCGACGACAGGACCGATGATTCGCACGATGCGACCATCACCGGCAGTCGTCTTCTTGGTGGCTTCCTCGACCGCAAGCTTTACGGTGTTATTAGCCATTACTGTTCCTCCAATGCTGAGGCTCCGCCGACGATCTCGTTAATCTCGGTCGTGATCGAAGCCTGGCGCACGCGACTATACGTGCGGGTAAGGGTCGAGATGATCGCGGTGGCGTTTTCCGTCGCGGAGTGCATGGCCTTGCGGCGTGCACCCTGCTCGGCAGCCGCCGAATCGATCAGGGCCTGGTAGATGACCGTCAGGATATAAGACGGCACAAGCTTGCCGAGAACATGCTCGGGAGAGGGCACGAACTCGAACGTGGACGAGATGCGCTTAGGGGCGTCGGTCTCGTTCTTACGCGGACCGTGGGCCATAGCGATCATCTCGGGGTCGAGCGGCAACAGATGCTCGACGCGAAGCTCCTGATCCACGCGGTTCTTGGCGTGGTGGTAGACAAGCTCGACACGGTCAAGCTCACCGGCACGATACGCATCGCAGATATGAGAGGAGATCATGCGGGCCTGATTGAAATCGGGCTCAGAGGAGTTGCCCTCAAAGTGCATGACGACGTTTGCGCGGTCACGGAAATACGTGGCCGGTTTGCGCCCGCACGCGATAATCTCGCACTCGATGCCGTCGTTCGCCCAAGAAGCGGCGAGCTTTTCGGCCGTGCGCTCCACCGTCGTATTGAAACCGCCGGCAAGGCCGCGGTCCGAAGCAATAACGACAATCAGGCCATGCTTGACGCTCTCATGCTTCTGCAGCATGGGATCGGTGCCCGAACAGGAGGCGTCGCCGGCGACCGTCAACATGACGTCGGTCAGCGCCTCCTTATAGGGCTCGGCCTGCTTGGAGCGATCGAGGGCACGACGGATCTTGGCCGTAGAGACCATCTCCATCGTGCGCGTGATCTGCTTGGTCGTGGTAACCGAGGAGATTCGCTTCTTAATGTCGCGAAGGTTGGCCATGGGGCTTAGTTCTCCTCTGATCCAGAAACATCCGAATGGTGCTTGGCCATGAACTGCTGCTTGAAGTCGCCGATGACGCGCAAGAGCTCAGCCTTGGTGTCATCATCGATCTTCTTGGCGCGAACCTTGTCGAGCAGCGAGCCAAAGCCATTGTCCATGTACTCGATGAGCTCGGCACGGAAAGGCAGCACGTCGGCGATCTCCAGGTCATCCAGGAAGCCCTCGTTGCCAGCGAACAGCGTAACGATCTGCTCGCCAACCTCAAACGGCTTGTAACGCGGCTGCTTCAGGAGCTCGGTCATGCGGGCACCATGGGTCAGCTGCTTCTGAGTAGCCTCGTCGAGGTCGGAGCCGAACTGCGTAAAGCCGGCGAGCTCCTGGTACGAAGCGAGGTCCAGACGGAGGTTGCCGGCGACCTGCTTCATAGCCTTGGTCTGCGCGTCGCCACCGACGCGGGACACGGAAATGCCCACGTCGACTGCCGGGCGCTGGCCCTGGAAGAAGAGCTCGGACTGCAGGTAGATCTGACCATCGGTAATGGAAATGACGTTGGTCGGAATGTAGGCCGAGACGTCGCCGTCCTGGGTCTCGATGATCGGAAGAGCCGTCATGGAGCCATAACCGTTCTTCTTGGACATCTTGACTGCACGCTCGAGCAGACGAGAGTGCAGGTAGAAGATGTCGCCAGGATAGGCCTCGCGTCCGGGCGGACGATGCAGCGTCAGAGACATCTGACGGTAAGCCACAGCCTGCTTGGACAGGTCGTCGTAGATGACGAGCACGTGGCCACCGGGGTTGGTCTCGCTGGCGGGCTTGCCGTCCTCGCCGTTGTACATAAAGAACTCGCCAATAGCGGCACCGGCCATAGGCGCGATGTACTGCATAGGGGCGGAATCGGCAGCGGTGGCCGAAACGATGATGGTGTAGTCGAGCGCACCGTGCTGAGCGAGGGTCTCGCGGATGTTGGCGACCGTGGAGGCCTTCTGGCCGATGGCGACATAGATGCAGACCATGCCCTTGCCGCGCTGGTTGAGGATAGCGTCGATGGCGATGGCGGTCTTACCGGTCTTACGGTCACCGATGATGAGCTCACGCTGACCGCGGCCAATAGGCACCATGGAGTCGATAGCGAGCAGACCGGTCTGAACCGGCTCGCACACCGGGGTACGATCGATGACGCCGGGAGCCTTGAACTCGATGGGGCGACGGTGCGTAGCGACGATGTCGCCCAGGCCGTCGATGGGCTGGCCGAGCGGATTGACGACGCGGCCGAGCATGGCACGGCTCACGGGGATATCCATAACGCGGCCAGTGGTGCGGCACTCGTCGCCTTCCTTGATGGAGTCGACGGCACCGAACAGAACGGCGCCGACCTCGTCACGGTCAAGGTTCTGGGCAAGGCCGAAGACGGTCTCACCGGTATCGGAGCTCTTGAACTCCAGAAGCTCGCCTGCCATGGCGCTCTTGAGGCCGGAGACGCGCGCGATGCCGTCGCCTACCTCATCGACCGTTGAAACCTCATGCGTATCGACCGTCGCGGAGAGGCTCGTGAGCTGCTCCTGCAGTTTCTTGGCGATATCCTGGGCATTGAGGGTTTCGGACATTAGGCTTCACCTCCGTACGAATTAGCAGAGTTTGCGAGGGTCTCCTGCGCGATGCGCAGCTGCGTCTTGACGGAAATGTCACGACGCTCGCCGCGGGCCTCGAGCACCAGGCCGCCCACGATAGACGGGTCGACCTGCTCGATAAGGAATACCTTGCGGCCGAAGTCCTGCTCGCATTTCTTAGTGATGGTTTGACGCAGCTCGTCGTCGAGCGGGATCGCCGTGGTGACGGTCACGCCCACTACATCCTCGTCTTCCTCGGCAACATACTTAAAGGCAGCTGCCACCTTGGGAAGAAGGTCGAGCTGGTCGCGCTTGGACATGGTGTCGAGCACGGCGATGATCTCGGGGCTGGCAGAAGCCAAGCGCTCGATCATCTCGAGGTCCTCAAACACATGGTCCTCGGCCTTAGCGGCTTCCAGAAGGGAGCGCGCGTAGGTCTCGAGCACCTTGTCCTGATAGCGGCTAGTCGGCATTCAGGCTACCTGCTTCCTGGATGTAGCGCTCGATGAGCTTCTTCTGCTCGGCATCGTCCTCGAGTGCCTCGCCCACGATCTTGGTGGCGACGGCAACGGACAGGTCGGCGATGGAGCTCGCGGCACCGGCGTAAATGGACTTGCGCTCGTCCTCGACGGTCGTATGGGCCTTGGCGATGATCTCCTCGGCCTCCTTGTGAGCAGCCTCGATGATACGGGCGCGCTCGGACTCGGCGTCCTTACGGGCCTCGAGAACGATGTCGGCAGCCTGACGACGGGCGTCGGTGACGATCGAGTCGGACTCAGCGCGCTTGGCGATAGCCTCCTGCTTGGTCTTCTCGGCCTCGTCGAGGCTCTCCTCGATCTTCTTGCCGCGCTCCTCCATGGTTTTCATGATGCCCGGCAGGGCGACCTTTGCCAGCACGATCCAGATGATCAGGAAGGCGATAAGCGCCGGGATGAACTCCGCCATCTTAGGGATGAGGATGTCCGCACCGGCAGCGCCGTCCTCGGCGAACGCGGAAACCGGCATAAGCAGCGCGGCCGCGGACGCGGAGAGTGCGATCGCGCTCTTCTGGGATGAAAGATTCATACTTGACGCTCCGTGCTATTTAACGATCAGCGCGACAACGAAGCCGATCAGAGCCAGAGCCTCGCCGAAGGCGGAGCCCATGATGAAGACGGTGAACACGCGGCCCTGGACCTCAGGCTGACGGGCCATAGCACCCGTAGCACCCAGAGCAGACAGGCCGATAGCAAGACCAGCGCCGATAACACCGAGACCGTAACCGATAACTCCCACGATTCCTCCTTTGTCGTGCGTGTCTTATTTCACGCAGGATAACCTTTTTATAACTGCCGGGCTCCATGGGTACGGGCACCGGCGGTTTAACGAATTGCCTTACCTTTAAGGCACGAACGGAAGACTACTCCTCCTCCGCGACCTCCTCTGCCTCGGAGACATACACGGCGGTAAGGACCGTGAAGACGTAAGCCTGGATGGCGCCGACCACAAGCTCGATCGCATAGATCAGGATGAGGATGGCAAGCCAGGCCAGCGAAGGCAGGGCGCCGACGGCGTGGGCCGCGGAAACCTGCTGAAGCAGCGGCTGCATGAACATGCTCGCCATGATGGCGAACGAGCCCATGACCACGTGTCCTGCGAACATGTTGCAGAACAGACGGACGGCGAGCGTGATGAGGCGCAGGAAGGTCGAGAAAAGCTCGACGACCCACACGAGCACGTTCATCGGGAAGCTCACGCCCTGCGGGGCGAGGCTCTTGATGTAGCCGATCACGCCGTGAGCCTTGCATCCGTAGTAGATGAAGTACACGAAGGCGAAAATGGCGAGTGCGGCGGTGGAGCCGATTGCGCCGGTGCCGGGCTTCATTCCCGGGATCAGGCCGATCATGTTATTGATCAGGATGAACAGGAAAAGCGAGCACAGGAACGGGAAGTGCTTCTTCCAGTTCTCACCCACGACACCCTTGCCGATATCGTTCTCGACGTACTCGATGATGTACTCGAAACCGTTGACGAAGAAGCCCTTGGGAACCAGGGTCTGCTTCTTCTTGAACACGGCCAGGACGATCAGGAGCACGATCGTGGAGACGATCAGCCAAAACGAGTACTGCGTGATGCCGCAGCTCAGATCGCCCACGACAGGGGTGGAGCTGAACTCGCTGACCAGATGATTAATCTCATCAGGCAGCTTTTCAAAAATTTCCACGACTTACCTTTCGACCTCATGAGGATCTCGCAGCGCCTTGGCGACGCGAACCGCGCAGGCGGCCATAAAGGCCACGAAGCCGATCGCCTCGCCCAGGAGGAACATGCGAAATGCCTCTCCGAACAACACAAACACAACCAAGGTAAAGACAAGCAACGCGATTGCCGAGACCGCGAGACTCACCATACCCTTGAGCATGTCCGCATTCTGCTTATCGTCAAGAACCGGCTTGAGCGTAAAGACAAAGGGAAGGAAGGCAATCGCGCCCGCGATGGCACCTGCAACGATAGCGAGCAGATCGGCTATCTGAAACACTGGCGTCCTCACTTTCCTTTTTAACGCCTCACAGAACAGTTCCCGCCAAACATTGGTGACTATTGTACGAGCCAATCGCTAAAGTACAACCGTAAAACAAACGGTTAATACGCACCTGTACGTTTTCTTAAGGCCTTCTTTATGCCGCAGGTACGGTAATACGTTTTTTCGAACCCCTCAGGGCAAAACGTCCGTTAACAGGAGTGCGCGCGGTCGTCTTTTGCTCGCCCGCGCGCACCATTTCTTCGTATTTTCGACGTTAGCCGGTATGGCCCAGAGATTACAGCGTGCCGTAGATGCGGTCGCCGGCGTCGCCCAGGCCGGGAACGATGTAGGCAGCTTCGTTGAGATGGTCGTCGATGGCGCAGGTATAGATATGCACATCTGGGTCCTTCTCAGTCAGCGACTTGAGGCCCTCGGGGGCCGCGACGATGCACAGCATGCGGATGTCCTTGACACCGCGCTCGCGCAGGTAGCTGATGGCCATCTCGGCCGAACCGCCCGTGGCGAGCATGGGGTCGACGACCAGGCAGATGCGCTGATCGATATCCTTGGGCATCTTGCAGTAATACTCATGCGGCTCGTGGGTAACCTCGTCGCGCTCCATACCGATGTGGCCCACGCGAGCGGAGGGTACCAAGTCGAGGATGCCATCGACCATGCCAAGGCCTGCACGCAGGATGGGAACGATGGCGAGCTTTTTGCCGGCAAGCTGTTTGAACGTGGCGGTGGTGATGGGGGTCTCGACTTCGACGTCTTCCATGGGCAGGTCGCGCATGGCCTCGTAGCCGTCAAAAAGTGCGAGTTCGCGCACGAGCTGGCGGAACTGGTTGGTGCCGGTGTTTTTGTCGCGCAGAATCGACAGCTTATGCTGGACGAGCGGGTGATCGACAAGGGTCACACGGGACGTATCGTAGGTGACGGTCATGGGTTGATTGCCCCTTTCGTTGCGGCCGGAAGATGGCCTTGCTGACAAGGCGCATGGCGATGTTGTTGCCGCGCGCCGTGCATAAGTTTAACGGTTTGTTGTATCGAGCAGCTCGTCGCAACCCTACTGAGCGGTGTTGAGCGAACGCTTGACGGCATCACGCCAGCCCGCAAGGTTTTGCTCGCGGCGCTCGGCGGACATGTGGGGAAGGAAGGTCCTAACGATCTGAGCGTTTTGCTCCAGCTCCTCCAGGTCCTCCCAATAGCCGACGGCAAGGCCCGCCAAGTACGCGGCACCGATCGCCGTGGTCTCCACCGTCTCGCACTGCAACACGGGGATATCCAGCAGATCGGCCTGGAATTGCATGATGAACTCGTTGCGCGAGGCACCGCCATCGACGGACAGGCGCTCAATCGAAAGTCCCACGTCCTGCTCCATGGCGCGCAGCACGTCGTAGCTCTGATATGCCATGGATTCGCAGGCGGCACGTACAATGGTCGCACGGCTCGAGGCGCCGGTCAGACCGCACACGATACCGCGGGCATGCGGGTCCCACCAGGGAGCGCCCAGACCCGCAAAGGCGGGGACGAAGTAGCAGCCCTCATTGTCGTTGATCGAAGCGGCGAGTTGTGCCGACTCGCTCACACTCGAGATGATGCCCATGTTGTTGCGCAGCCAGTTCATGGTTGAGCCGGCGGCAAAGATAGAACCCTCGAGCGCATAGCTGATCTTGCCGTCCGCGGCGATACCGATCGTGGAGACCAGACCGTTCTTGGATTCGACGACCTCGTCGCCGGTGTTCATGAGCATAAAGCAGCCCGTGCCATAGGTGTTTTTGGTCTGGCCGGGATGGAAGCAGCAGTGGCCGAACAGCGACGCCTGCTGGTCGCCCGCCACGCCCATGATGGGCGGCATGTTGGTCATGATGTCGCTCGCGACGCGGCCGTAGTCGCCCGAGCTCCAACGAACCTCGGGCATCATGGAACGTGGAACGTCAAAGAGCGCCAGCAGGTCGTCGTCCCAATCGAGCGTATGGATATTAAAGAGTGCCGTGCGGCTGGCATTGGTGTAGTCGGTGGCAAAGACCTGACTGCCGGTGAGGTTGTAGATGAGCCAGGTGTCGATGGTGCCGAACATGAGGTCGCCCGCCGCCGCGCTCTCACGCGCACCGTCGACGTTGTCGAGGATCCACTGCACCTTGGAAGCCGAAAAATACGGATCGAGCGTGAGTCCTGTGCGGGAGCGCACCAGCTCCTCGCAACCCTGTTCAACCAACGCGTCGATTGCCGGCGCGGTACGGCGGCACTGCCATACGATGGCGTTATAGATCGGCTGACCGCTCACGCGGTCCCAGACCACCGTGGTCTCGCGCTGGTTGGAGATGCCGATGGCGGCAATGCGGTCGGAGTGGATACCGCTCTTAAACTGGACTTCCATCATGACGGCGATCTGGCTGGCAAGGACCGTCATGGGGTCTTGCTCTACCCAACCGGGACGTGGGAAGCTGGTTTTGACGCTGCGACGTGCCTGCGCGACGATGCATCCGTACTCGTCGACGATGGTCGCAAGTACCGAGGTGGTGCCGCAGTCGAGCGCCATGATGTAGGAACCGCCAAAGTCAAACGAGGCATCTTCCATGCCCAGGCTGCCCAGATTCAACGACATCGCTTACACCTTTCTATTGCATCGGGTCGGACAGGACCCGTTCGATCTCTGATGCGGGAAGTGCGCCTTGGCGCAGGATCTGGAGCCCGCCGTGCTGGAACGACACGATGGTCGAGGCGTCGCGACACGGGGTCTCACCGGCGTCGACGGCAACATCGACCCCCTCCAGGATGCGCTCCTCCACCGTGACAAAACTTGCCGGCGCGGGCGCGCCATGCGTGTTAGCGCTGGTGCAGGCAAGAGGGCTGCCGCAGGCGCGGATGAGCGCTTGGACCACAGGCGAGGCCGACGCGCGAAGAGCCACAGTGTCGTCGGCGGCACGCATAAAGGTCGGCACGCAGGGGGCCGCCTTGACCACAATAGTCAGGGCTCCCGGCCAGCATCGTCGTGCGAGTACGCGAGCCTCTTCGGGGATATCCACGCCATAGCGGTCGAGTGCTTCGGCATTATCAACCAGCCAGGCGACCGTTTGGGTGAGCTTGCGCTGCTTGAGGGTAAAGATGCGGCGGTAGCCGGTACCGAGCGCAGGGACCGCGGCGCCATTGACGACAGCCTGCGGATCGCGCGGCCACGATGGGAATTCGCTTGTATCTTGGAGCACGGCGTCCGAGAAGGCGTTGACTGCCACGGCGACACCGTAGACGGTCTCGGTCGGGATCAAGGCCAGGCCGCCGCGGCCGAGCACCTCGGCCGTGCGCTCGACGGCGAGCCGATGCGGCTCGCGCGTTCCCTCGTATACCCGATAGACCGTCTGCATGTGTATGCCAGCCCCTTACGCTCTGGTGAAAGTTAGTTTACTGAGGGGCATTCTCGCACGAAACGTTCAACCTATTTGGCCAGAGTGCATGTTGGTTTGGTGAGCGGCTCTAGTAGTCGGTGAAAGTGAGGGGGTTATTGGAAGGCTACAGACTTCTTTGGTCTTCCGGCGTGACGTTCTTGGGCGGCGTAGCGCTCGATGCTGTCTATCGTTATCATCCGACGGCCGTCGACGAGTTCAACATCGAGTTTTCCAGCTTTGACCAGCGCGGTAATCCGCGGAGCGGAGACTTTGAGGTCCAGCGCTGCGTCTTTAAATGTCCGGCACGCCGCTTCCCGAGCGTCCTCGTGGTCGATTTCGACTGAAAGGGCCACGACCTCGGCCGAGCGTTCGTACCCTGCCGGAGTCAAACCGTTGTTGAGGTCGTCGGCCAAAAACGCCATCAGCGCCTCAGTGGCATGAGCAATCGCTTCTTCGCGCGTATCGCCGTCGGCCAAGGCCCCAGGAATCTGCGGGAAGCTGGCGCAGTAACCGTCGTCTTCTTTTATGAGAACGCAGTCATAGGTAAATCGCTGCCTCATTTTGCCTCCAACTACCATCCAGCTTGGCGACGAATACTTGCCCACGTGCCCTTCTTTGGTCGATCACCACCAGAGCCGTTCACGGTGACAACACGGTCGCCAGAAACATACTTAGCATGACTACCGACTTGCGCGACCTTCACGAATCCATCGTGCTTGAGTAGGGCAATGATTTCCCGAAAGGTAGGAGGTTGCATGGGCCGACCTCTTTCAGCCGTCCTAATTATAAACTAATTTATAATTTTTGCTAACCAGTTAATAAATATTACTGGCGCTGTTTGGGCTCGGTGACGATGGCTCGAACGATGCGGGGACGATCGGTGAGGTCGTGGACGATGCGCACGTCCGACAGACCCGCTTGACGACAGAGCTCGGCCGCGGCATCGAGGGCGCCCTCGTAGAGCTCGCAGGCAAACAGGCCGCCGGCGCGCAACATGTAGGGCGCCGCGTTGAGCAGGCGGCGGAAGATATCGAGGCCGTCGGCGCCGCCCTCGAGCGCCAGGTCGGGCTCAAAGTCCTTGACCTCGTGCGGCAGCGAGCGCATGACGCCGGTCGGGATGTAAGGTGGGTTGGAGACGAGCACATCAAAGGTGCCCCACTCTTCGCGGGGAATGGAACTCACCAGGTTGGTGAGGCTAAAGGCAACCTCATCTGCCGTGAGGCCGAGGGCGTCGCGGTTTTTGGTGGCCAGATCGATAGCGCGCGGCTCGATATCGGTGGCGGTGCAGGTAACGTGGCCGCGGCGCTCCCAGGCAAGGGAGAGCGAGATGCAGCCCGTGCCGCAGCCGACCTCGAGAACGCGGGCGATGCGGGGCTCGGCTGGGGCAGGCGAAGCGGCATCCTGAGCTGAAGCCGTCTCCTGGTCGGTACCCTCGATGGCGATGCCGTATTCGTCGAGCTCGGACTCGGCGGCTTCCGCGACTTCGGCTTCTGCTGCCTGCGCGGCGGCTTCCTCGGCCTCGCGGTCGGCCAGCTCCTCGGCATAGGCACGGCTGCCGAGCACGTCGCTACCCAGCGCAGCCTCATCGGCGGCCGTCAGGTTGGCGGCACGGCGCTCGGCGGTCGCGCGTTCGTCTGCCAGCGCGGCCTCAGCCTTGCGTGCCTCCTCGACCTCATCGTTCCAAGGCAGCTCAACACGCTGACGGGCAGCAGCCTCGGGGCTCAGCACCTCGGCATCCAGATAATTGAGGACTTCCTCGACGAGCATCTCGGTCTCGGGACGCGGAATGAGCACGCCGGGGGCGCACGTGACGTCGATCATGCGAAACTGCGTGCTGCCGGTGATGTACTGCAGCGGTTCACCTTTAGCGCGACGAACAACGGCCGCGTGCATGGTCTCGAGCTGAGCCGCGTTAAGCGTCTCGTCCATGCGCATATATAAGTCGATGCGTGCCAAACCCGTGGCAGCGCAGAGCAGCCACTCGGCAGAAAGACGGGGGTGCTCCTCGCCGCGCTCGGCCAGGTACTCCTTGGTCCACTCGAGACAACGCTTGATGGTCCAAATCTCGTTTGCCATGGGGCCCTCCCCTCTTAAGCGCCGGACGGCGCGCGAATGTCGGAGCAGATTGTACGCGAGGCCAGCGCTTGGCAAGGGACGATTGAAGGCGATTATCGAGAATCAGCCCAGAATTTTGCTTGGAACCTGCCTGAAATGTTCATTCGTCGACGTCTAAATCTGCATTCGTCAAGCTTTTGGCAAGGTTGACCCAAAACTGACCAATATCTAACCAAGAACTTGCCACATCGCTTGACGCACGACCCATCAAAAATCGCCCCGCGACTTCTTGAACGATTTTTCGAGCAATATTTTCAATATCAGATGAAGACTGTTAATTACTTTGAGCAGGTAGACAGCTTAATTTCTAACAAAGCAGATTAAATAAACTCGAAAAGTATTTTACTCAACCCAGTCATTTAAGAACGTCCCCAATGACTACATCTAAGGCGCCGCAGGTTGAGCATACCGCATCCGGAGCAAGGCAACGCCGCAGGCAGAGGACGGACAGCGAGCGACGTCCAGAGCGAACAAGTTGGCATGAAAAAGGCAAGGCATAGACCTTCTGGTCATGCCTTGCCTTTTGAATGACAAATTGTCGCTCTGGGCGGCGCGCAGCGTCAAGCCGTTACGCGGTTTGGCAAAACCGCGTAACCCACTACACAGCCTGTGCCAGCTTCTCGGCACGCTCGGCGGCGGCGAGTGCCTCGATGACGGTGCCGAGCTGATCGCCCAGAAGGACGCCGTTATAGGTGGAGTTGAAACCGATGCGGTGATCGGTCACGCGGTCCTGGGGCTGATTGTAGGTGCGGATCTTCTCGGAACGGTTGCCGTGGCCAATCTGGCTCTGGCGCTCGGCACCAAGCTCAGCCTGCTGCTTTTCGAGCTCCATCTCGTACAGACGGGCGCGCAGCATCTGCATGCAAACCTCGCGGTTCTGGATCTGGGAGCGCTGCTCCTGCGACTGCACCACGGTGTTGGTGGGCAGGTGGGTGATGCGCACGGCGGAGTAGGTGGTGTTAACGCACTGACCGCCAGGGCCCGAAGCGCAGTAAGTGTCGATGCGCAAGTCGGACTGGTTGATCTGAACGTCAATCTCCTCGGCCTCGGGAAGTACGGCGACGGTAGCCGTGGAGGTCTGAATGCGGCCCTGGGACTCAGTCTTGGGAACGCGCTGGACGCGGTGCACGCCGGACTCGAACTTCATGACGGAGTAGACGCGGTCGCCCTCGACCTTGAACTCGATGGACTTAAAGCCACCGGCCTCGCTGGGGCTGGAATCGAGCACGGTAGTCTTCCAGCCGCGCGACTCGCAAAAGCGCTGGTACATCTTGTACAGATCGCCGGCGAAGATGGCCGCCTCGTCGCCACCGGCGGCGGAGCGGATCTCGACGATGGTGTTCTTGTCGTCGTTGGGGTCGCTCGGGATGAGCATATACTTGATGTCTTCCTCGAGCTGGGGAAGCTTGGCCTCGTTTTCGGAGATGTCCATCTGGAGCATCTCCTTCTCATCGGCATCGGTGGTATCGTGCAGCATTTCCTTGGCAGCCTCGATGTCATCGAGCGCGCCGATGTACTCGCGCGAGGCGGCAATGAGGTCGGACTGGTGCGCGTACTCCTTGTTGAGACGCGTGAACTCCTTGATATCGGAGGCGACGGCCGGGTCGGAAAGCTTCTTCTCGAGCTCCTCGTAGGCCTTGATGATCTTTTCGAGCTTGTCGCGCATGACGGACTCCTTTATATGCGTGAAGGCGAAAATCGGCAGAATTGATGGGGCGCGGGGCGCCGCTGCGGGGGTAAGTCCAGCTAGAGCATGTCGATCTTCAGATACATGCGCATCCCTTCGCGTATGGGGTACATAGTTGCGGTCTAACCCATATATGATAGCGTGCGCAGGCAAACCTGCATATAACCCGCACGGAATCCGACAAAGGGACAGTCCCTTTGTCGGATTCGGGACTGCGGACGATTTCTTGGACCGTTACGCGGCCCTTCCCAGAGTCCGCATGACATACAGTAGAGCCATAGTAGAGAGGGCCGGGGAGCTACG
>CABSNF010000037.1 GCA_902478995.1 uncultured Collinsella sp. | reverse complement strand
AAACGATACACCCTCCCTACCAAAAAGCGACAGCTTCATTTTGGTAGGTTTTATCTGGGCAAACGAGAGCCTCTCGAAAGCAACGGGGCTTTCGGGGGGCTCGTTCGGATGGGTTGCGCAGGACCGGCAAAATGCCAATACCCTACTTGCCGTCGTCCTGCTGCAGGCTGTCCTGTTCGCTGAGGCGCGCCTGCCTGCTGGCCATGCGTGCGGGCTTGTCGGGATCGGGAACGGCCGTGGGCATGGGCTCGTCGACATGACCACCCCACCAGCCGCCCACAAAGTTGAGCGTGTGGAACACATTGATCACGGCGCCGGGATCAACGTCGCACACCAGCTTGATAATGTCCTGACTCTCGTAGGTCGAGACAACGGTGTTCAGCAGGTACATCTTTTCGCGGCTATATCCGCCGACGACCTCGGCGCAGCTAATGCCGTGCTGAAAATGGTTTACGTAGGCAGTCATGACCTCGTCTGCCTTACGCGTCGTGATCTGCAGCGTCACGCGATCGTAGCGACGATAGAAACTGTCGATGGTCTTGGTCGAAATAAACTGGAACACGATGGAATACGCCGCCTTGTCCCAGCCAAACATAAAGCCAAAGATCGCCAGGATAAAGCAGTTGAAACCAAAGATGACGCCCCAGATGGTCTTGCCCGTGTGGTTGGAAACCCACAGCGCGATAAAGTCGGTGCCGCCGGTGGATGCGCCGGATTTAAGTGCGATGGCAGCGCCCAGACCCGAGACCACGCCGCCAAAAATGATGAGCATGATCTTGTCGCCCAAAAATGGAGCGAAGTGAAAGACGTTGAGGAACAGCGACGAGAGCACGACCTGCATCATCGAGAAGATGACGAAGCGCTTGCTGATGCCGCTCCAGCATAGGAGTGCCACGGGGATGTTGAGCGCGAGCATACCGAGCGAAATGTCGATGTGAACGCCGCCCAGCGAGGTAACGCGATCGAGCAGGACCGCAACGCCGGTGAGGCCGCTCGGAAGCAGGCCGGCGGGCTGAATGAACGCCTGGATCAGGAATGTCTGGAGAACGGCGGAAATCGTGACCGCCACGACAGTAATGGCGCGACGGACGATGGTAAGGCGGCCGAGCACGAGCACGCGGTCCGTGAGCTGATCGATGGCGTTCGCCACGCGGGCTCCTTTCGAAGGCAAATCTGGTTGTGAGGCATGTCGGCGATTGTAGCACGGAGCATGCGGGGGCGCTTCAATTCACCCTCCCTCGACAACCAAAGCGGGACCAGCAACCCCACGACCAAAGGCCCAAATAACAAGTGAGTAGACTTTACGCGACCTGCAGAGCACACCCAAAACCGCCACCCCTGTGACCTGCGGTTTTACTAGAGCAGATGCGCTTTGTGCTCGTCCTGCACCAAAAAGTCTACTCACTTAGTCCGAATCGAAGCCAAACGGATCAAAATCGAAACCAAATTGAGCCAGTCCACCGCAAAAAACGTTTGAACCCGTGCTTCTCGCGGCGGATTGACACTACAAAGCGGCCAAAATGTCGGTCAGATTATCAATAACGGCATCGGCTCGCGATTGATCGAGGTTGACGCCCTCGTGCGGGCGCAGTGCCAGGACGCGGGCGCCGGAACGTTTGCCAGCCTCGATGCCCAAAGGCGAGTCCTCGATAACCAGGCACTCGGTAGGCTCCACACCCAGCGCCTCCATGGCACGCAGGTAGATCTCGGGGTCGGGCTTAAACGCACTGCACTCGTGACCGCTGATGGTGTAGTCCAGCACGTCGGCGATACCGGCAATCCCCACCAGCTCGTCGATCAACTCGCGATAGGACGAGCTCGCGATGGCACACTTCACGCCGCGCTCGTGCAGTGCGCGCATCACCGGCTCCGTCTGCTCGTTGAGCAGCTCGGCATACGGAACGGGATGGTCCGGGCTATAGACCTGCTTGTACTCCACGCGCAGGCGCTCGCGCAGCTCAACATCGTCAGGTACCAGCGACTTCCAAATGGCGGGCTCGTTAGACCCCGAAAGATCGGGGATCTCGTCAAAGTGAAAGCCCTTCTCTTCCATAAACGCCACGCGACGACGGTTGTAGAACCACTCGGTATCGACCAGCACGCCGTCCATGTCAAACAGCACTGCCTTGATCATACGCATCTCCTCCCACCTGCCAAAAAGGGACAGGTTTATTTTGGTAGGTTTTATCTGGGATTTGCGACGCGACAGACACGCCCTCCCCAGAGCAAAAAAGGGGACGGGGCGCAAACCCCATCCCCTCTCAATCAACCCGTAAGGTCTACTTACTTGTGATTAGTAGGAAAGCTTCCACATGTAGCGGCGCATGGTCAGCGGGTGCTGACGGGCCTCGGCGATCTGGTTGCCGTACTCGCGCATAACGGCGAGGTGCAGCAGCGGGTTGAAGTAGGTGACGACGCTCGCGGGCACGGCGTCAGCCAGGCCGTAGTCCTTGGAGTCGATCAGAGCGACCTTGGCGCCCATGCGCTCAAGGAAGGTGAGGGCGCGGGCGTCCATCGGACGGGTAGCGCCATCGGACATGAAGAAGACGTAGGGCTTACCCTCGGTGGAAACCTCGAACGGGCCGTGGAAGTACTCGCCGGTGTTGTAGGCGGCGGCGTCGATCCACTGCATCTCGGTGAACAGGAAGGCGGCGTGAGAGTAAGCCATCTTCTCGGAGGCACCAGAGGCCATGAAGTAAATCATCTTGTCGTCCTTGAAGTCCTCAGCGAACTTCTTGGCGAGCTTCTTGCAGGACTGAGCAGCGTTCTCGCAGAGATCGAAGACGTTGGTGAGGCCGGTGATCATGTCGTCGTACTTGTCATAGCCCTCGGTCTGCTGAAGGATCTCGAGAGCAAGAGCGATGGCATAGCCGGGCTTCTCGCACTTGGCAGCGAAGTTGGCGTGGAAGCCGTGAACGATGACGTAGTCAGCGTCGACGGTCAGAGCGGAGCCAGCCTTGTTGGTGAGGGAGACGACCGGGCAGTTGTGCTTCTTGGCGGTCTTGTTGGCCTCGACGGTCTCGGGCGTGGAGCCACCGAGGGAGCAGGTGATCACGAAGGTGTGCTCGTTGACCCAGGAAGGCGTGTCGTAGTTGAACTCGTTAGCGGTGAAGATCTGAACGTTCAGCTTGTCCGTGTTGTTGGCCAGGAAGTACTTGGCGGGGTACAGGTCGGACATGGAAGCACCGCAGCCGACGAAGGCGACACTGTGGATCTCGTGGTTGGACAGGACGTCAGCGACGATCTGCTTAGGGAGGTTAAGGTCGATCTCGTACATCTGACACATTCCTTTCGATTTTTGCGGCGCCACATTGCCGGGCGCTCGCAGGGTTACCGTGGTTTGGACCGAGTCGCCGGTCCGTTGAGGATGCGACAAGGGGACTGTCCCATTGTCGCATTTTGGGGATGGAAGCCTGCCTGGGGTATGGGATGCCAGGCAGGCCCCCGGGGGAAAGCGGTTAGGCGCTTGGTCGCGACTAGGCCAGAATGCCGGCCGCGGAGAGGGCGATGCCGCCCACGATGGCGATCACGAGAAGCCAACCGGTGTTGACGTTCTTCTTGATGAGCCAGTACATAAGGCCGGTGAGGCCAAGGGAGATCATCTGGGGCATCATGCCGTCCAGGATGTCCTGGATAACGACGGTGCCCTCAGCGAACTGCAGCGGGGTGGTGGCGCCGATCAGCGTGGCGATCATGCCGCCCACGGACATAAGACCCACGATGCCGCAGACATACATGAGCTTCTCCATGAGGTCGCCGCCCTGAAGCTTGCTCAGGTACTCGTGGCCGCCCTGATAGCCCATCTTGGCGGCGAACCAAGTAATCAGCACAGAGGGGACGATGGAGATGAGCATGGCCAGGATCGGGCCCATGATGGAGCCCTGCTGAGCCAGCTGAACGCCCAGGCCAAAGGCGATAACGCGGATGGTGCCCTGGAAGAAGGAGTCACCGATGCCGGAAAGCGGACCCATGAGGGAGGTCTTGACCGCGTTGATCGAATCGGGATCGAAGTTCTCGGGATCCTTGGCGTACTCCTCCTCCATGGAGGCGGTGAGGCCCAGGATAAAGGCGCTCGTCTGCGGGGTGCAGTTGTAGAACGCCATGTGACGGTGGTAAGCCTCTTTCTTAGCAGCGAGCTGCTTGGGGTCGGACTCGTCCGGATAGAGGCGATCGAGCGTGGGAACCATGCCGTAGAGGAAGCCCATGTTCATCTGACGCTCGTAGTTCCAAGAGGCCTGGATGGCCCAGGAGCGCCAGAAGAACTGGCTGACCTTCTTGTTCAGGGACACGTCCTTGGTTGCGGTTGCCATAGTGTGTTCCTCCTTAGTCTTCGTCGTCTTCGAGCGGATCGTAGTCGGAATCGACACCGGCGGCTGCATGGGAACCGTTGAACTTGAAGCCCATGAAGACGACAGCCAGGCACACACCGATCAGAGCGACCGCGATGACGGACAGGTTGAGGTAAGCGGCGAGCAGGAAACCGATGAACAGGAACGGAGTCATACCCTTCTTGATCATCATGGTGAGCAGCAGGGCCAAGCCGTAGGCGGTCATGATCTTGGTCGAAACGTTAAGACCAGTGGACAGCCACTCGGGAACCATGTTGACGATGGCCTGAACCAGGTCGGTGCCAACAAAAACGGCGAGGAAGATCGGCAGGAAGTACATGACGGCGTACAGACCGGAGCCGGCGCAGATGTGCATACGGTAGGCGGTCTTGAACTTTCCGTTATCGATCGCGCTATCTGCCACATGGGTGAGGGCGGCGATGATGGAACGGAAGACAATGCCGAGGAGCTGACCCAGGACGGCGACCGGGATGGCGATCGTCATGGCGGTCTCGGCGGAAGCATCGGTCAGGCATGCGAAGGCAGCGGCCACGATGCCGCCCAGGACCATATCGGGCGGAACGGCAGCGCCGACCTGCACCAGGCCCATGGACACGAGCTCGACGGCGGCACCGACGGCAAGGCCGGTGGGCACATCGCCCAGCAGCAGACCGACGAGCGTAGCGCCAACGAGGGGCTGCTCGAAGTTAAGACGACCGAGCAGGCGGGAGTCCCACATGCAGAACACGCCGACGAGGCCGACGAGCACCGCACTGATGAACGTATTCATACCCTTCTCCTTTCAGTCAGGCAAAAGCCTGGTTGATTACAGCTTGGCGTCGATGTCGACGCTCTGATACGTAGGGGTCTGCTGGACGTAGAGCTTGATGCCCATGTCGAGCAGCTGGTTGACGTCGGCCTTCTGGTTGGCGTCGAGGAAGACGGAGCTGTCCTTGCCGCCGACCTGATCGGCACCGTCGTGGTTGGCGGTGGCGCCCAGGTTGATGGCGTCGAGCTTGTAGCCCTGGCAGAACTGCAGCATCTCGGCCGTGTTGCCAAAGACGAACATGACGCGCTCGCCGAGGGTGTTGAGCTTGTCCATCTTGGCGAGGGCACGCTCGACGGTGAAGACGTTCAGGCGCACGCCCTGGGGCTTGGCCAGCTTAAGAGCGCCCTTCTTGATGTCATCGTTGGCGGCAGCGTTGTCGACGACGATGATGCGCTCGGCCTGAACCTTGGTGGTCCAGGTAAAGACGACCTGGCCGTGCAGCAGACGGTAGTCAAGACGTGCGAGGACGATCTTGGCGGGACCGGAGCTGTGACGGGACGCCTTGGCCTTCTTGGCGGGAGCCGCGGCGGCCTCGACCGGTGCGTTGGGATTGGTCAGACCGGTGCGGGCCTCGTTGATGAGGGCCGCGAGCTCGGCGCCCTTGACGGGGGCGGGGCTCATAGCAAGCGTGAGCGCCAACGGGATGTTGAAACCGCTGACAACCGTGAACTTCGTGCCGTTCTTGGAAAGCTCGACCATGTTGTTGTTGACCGAGCTGCCGAGCATATCGGTCAGCACATAGACGGTGTCGTCCGCGTTGAACGTGGCGATCATAGCCTCAACCTTATTGGTGATGGGCTCCTTGTCGTCACGAGCAAGCGACACGACGTGGACGTTCGACACGTCGCCGAGAACCATCTCGAGCGTGTCTTTGGCGCCTGCGGCCAGGCCGCCATGAGATGCGAGAATGATCTGATTCATCTTGCCTCCTCCTTTTCGTTATGGTCATTATAACGTCTTATACGTTGCTTATATTGCTAATTAGTATAAAGACCGTTCGCGGGTGAAAATCGACCGTTGACGGGTTTAACGTACTCGAAACGTTGGGCTGGGTAGGCCGGCGCTAGCTGGATAACCCCAGGTCAGACCCTGCGCGCAATCCCCTATCGCACGAAGTACCAGGGGCTTTCCTGTACGGTGGGTTCCAGCGCAATGCCGGTGCGTTCTTTAAACAGATCCATGTCCTGAGATTTTTCGGTCCACCACGCGTTGGGCTTAAAGGTCATGCTCTCAATGACATGACCGACAAACACACTGTTGCGCAGCTTGGAGAAGTCGGTGTTCATAATCAGGATGGACGCGAGCACCAACACGATGCCCAGGACTTTAATCGCGCCGGCGGGCTCGGCGTAGACACCAATGCCCACCAGTACGGTGACGACCGTCTCGAAAGACATTACGACGGGAACTTTCGATGTCTCGAGCCCCATGGACAGACCCTGCATATATAAGATGTAAGCAACGGCTGTGGGGATGAGTCCAAAGCCAAGGAACAGCAGCAGCAGCTGTGGCGACATTGCCGCGGCGACATCCGGCCACGGAGCCGCGATAGCTGCCATAACCGCACCGCCAAAAACAAAGCCCCAAAACGTGACAGCCAGCGGGTGGACCGTCTTGGTTGCTATTCGGCTAAACACCGCGAGCGACGCACCACAAAGGCCTGCAATCACGCCCGACGTGACGCCCCAAACCGAAAAATGAAAACCGGAAAGGTCGCCATTGGTCACTGCAAGCACGCAGCCTACGATGTTAAAGACAATGGCAACGAGCTTGTTGGGGGTCACGTCCTCGCGATAAAGCACGCGGCCGAGCATGACGCCAAACACCGGCGAGGTGTAGAGCAGCACCGAGGCCGTGGACATGCCCACCTCGCCCATGCACTCGTAATAGCAGGTGTTAGCGGCGGCCAAACCGACGATGCCAACAAGCGCACAAGGAACAAGCTCTTTAGGGCTTGCCTTGAACAGGGCCAGCGGACCCTGAGCCACGGTAGACCCCTCACCCGGACGGCAGCCCATAAACATCAGGACCGGCGCCAAGATAAGCGCTCCGACCAACAAGCGAAAGGCAGCCATGCTCTGGGACGAAACGCCCATGGCCGAGATGCCGTTTACAAAGATTCCGATGCTGCCCCACATAAGCGCGGCGATCAGCACCAGCACATAGCCCAGATTGCTCTTCTTCAACGCAGCCTCCTCGGTATTGTTTCCAATATGTTTCGTACTACGTTATAGTCGTTATATACATTTTTCAAGACACAAATCGGCGAGCGGATAAGTGATCCGTTTTCCTCCGCCCCCAGCGGATTACTGGGCGGTTGCGGTGAAATAGTTCCTAAATAGAGGCTTCAAGCCCCCAAGCAGGAACTATTCCACCGCAACTTATGAGGACATCGAGCTGTTAGGCCGCTCTATCCCCTAGTAGTCCAGCTTCCACATGTAGCGGCGCGTCATGTAGTCCTTGTGGGTGACGGCAGAGAGCGCACGCATGTACACGTTGTTGAGGATCGGGGCAAAGATCAGGTGATTGAAGTACTCGCTCACGCTGTCCTTGATGTCGTTGAGGCCGAGCTCCTTGGCGTCGAGCTGATAGACGCGCTCGCCACCGTACTGGTTGACGAAGCGGATGCCGCGCTCGTCGTTGCAGCGGCTGCGGCCGACGCTGATGAGCTGGAACAGCGAGGTGCGCTTGTCCAGGATCTCGAAGGGGCCGTGGAAGAAGTCGCAGGTGTTGATGGTGCAGGAGTCGATCTGCAGCATCTCCTGCACGTTGCAGATGCTAAAGACGTAGGCGGCACCAAAGAGCGGACCCTGAGCCATCACGTTGATGCAGGGCTTGTCGGCGTTTTGCTCGGCCCACTTGGCGGCGAGCGGACGGGTGTACTCGACGGCCTTGCGATAGATGGGGTCAACCAGGTCGAAGGCGGCCATAGCGGTCTCATACTCGGCATAGCCCTCGGTCTGCTGCGTAAGCTCCATGGCGATCATGGTCACGACGGCGGAGTTGGTACGGCCCATGCAAGACTCGTCGACGGCCAGGCTGTCATACTGAATCTTGTAGTCGCAGACCTCGGTGAGGCCGGACTCGTCGACATAGATGGCGATGGTGCTGGCGCCGTGGTCCTTGGCGACCTGGGCGGCGACGATGGTCTCCTTGGTGCCGCGCATGGACACGACGACGGCCAGGGTGTTCTCGTTGACGTAGGCCGGGGTGGCGTGCACGAACTCATTGCTGGTGTAGCTGGAGCTCACGACCTGCGTGGCCTCGTGCTCCATAAAGTACTGGGCAGGATAGTTGCCGCCGTTGGATCCGCCGGCGCCAATCCACACGACGCGCTTGATGCCGCCCTTGTCTGCCTTGTCGGCCAAAACCTGGGAGACGACGTCCTTAACCTGTTCCTGAGTAGTCATCGTGCATCAGCCTTTCTTCTCGTTTGATGCTCTCGATGGCATACAAGTTACATACATGTTTTGGTTATGTCGACTAGTTGTATGCTATATTTGTCTTAAAAAATTTGCTGATACGGTTTTCGATAACTTGATACCAGCGGTTTTGTTGTTGTATTGAATACATGCTTGATTAGATACGCATACAGGTTAGATACAGGTTGATCGCATGAACGCTTCATCTAAAAAGAGACTGACCCAATACGAGCGCTTGGCGGGCATGCTGCGCGACCGCATCGCCTCCGGCACCTACGCGCGCGGAGACAAGCTGCCGTCCGAGATGGAACTCATGGACGAATCGGGGCTGTCGCGTAGCACCGTACGCCACGCCCTTAAGGTGCTCGTTGACGAGGGCCTGGTGCGCACCGAGCGCGGGCGTGGCGCCTTTGTGGCCGACACGCCGGCGCTCCACGAGAACAACCTGGTGTTTTCGAGCTACACGACACAGGTCCAGGGTCAGGGTATGAAGCCCACCACGCGCACGGTGGACTCGGGCTTTGCCAAGGCCGCGGGCAATGCGGCCAAGTTCTTCGATGTCGCCGTGGGCAGCAAGCTCGTCAAACTTGTCCGCCTGCGCTACCTGGACGACGCGCCGCTGTGCCTGGAGACCACCTACCTGCCGCCAAGCTTCGAGACGCTCATCGATCGCGATATCAACGGTTCGCTCTACGCCACGCTGCGACAGGAGTTCCATCGCGCGCCGGCACAGGGGCATAAGACCTTTGAGGTGTGCTACGCCTCGCAAAACGAGGCGTTTTTGCTCAACGTTGAGCGCGGGCAGGCGCTGATCCTGATCACCGACTACGTCTACGACACCGACGGCCGCCCGCTCCACGTCTCCAAGCGCATCCAGCGCACCGACCGCGCCAAATACACCGAGCCCATCGGCTAACCTGCCAAAATAAACCTGTCCCTAAATGGTGGGTTTGGGGAGGTCGGGAAACCAGATTGGTTTGGGTTGGTTGGGTGTGCGCTCAGCCAGGACCAGCTCCATCCAGCACATGTCGTACCAGCGGCCGAACTTTTGGGCGCAGCGGTCGAAGGCGCCCACCAGGCGATATCCCATATGGGCATGGAAATCCTGACTGTTGTGCGTCAGATACTCGTCGTCCTTATCGTGCGGCACGGCAATGAGCGCGCACATGTTGGTGACGCCCATCGCGACCAGGCATTGCTTGAGCGCGTCGTGCAGCTTGCGACCCAGCCCGCCATGGCGCACATCGCGTGCCAGGTAGATCGACGTCTCGACCGACCAGTCGTATGCCTCGCGGCTGTTAAGCGGACTCACGTAGGCATAGCCTACCGGACGCCCGTCCAACTCCATCACCAAATATGGATAGCGCTTGAGCGTACGCTCGATGCGCCCAGCGAACTCCTCAACGCTCGGCACCTCGTATTCGCAGGTAATCGCCGTCTGGCGCACATACGGCTCATAGATGGCAAGCAACGCCGGCGCATCATCGGGCGTCGCCAGGCGAATCGTCGGCTCGGACATCTCGGTCATACAACCCTTCTCCCCAAAAGCAAAGGCCGCCCTGCGCCAAGCTCAGGCGCAGGGCGGCCCCTTGTCATTACATCAGGCTACAGGACAGCCGCCAACGCGTCGATATCCTCCTGCGTCGTGGCCCAGCTGGTGCAAAAGCGCACCACCGTGTGGGTATCGTCGTACTTTTCCCAGTACTCGATCGCCGCATGCTCGCGAATGCGGGCCATGTCCTCGTTGGGCAGAATCACAAACTGCTGGTTTGTGGGCGTCTCCAAGAAGAACCGGTAGCCGTGCTCGTGCAGCACGCGACGAAGCGCCTGCGCGGTTTCGATCGCCTGGCGACCAATCTCAAAATACAGGCCGTCGGTAAAGAGCGCCTCAAACTGCACGCCCGTGAGGCGGCCCTTGGCCAACAGCGCGCCGTGCTGCTTAATACGCGGAATGGGATGCGCCGGGGCGTGCATGCCGCAAAACACCACGGCCTCGCCGCACAGAGCGCCGCACTTGGTGCCGCCGATGTAGAACACGTCACACAGCTGCGCCAGCTCGGGCAGGGTAATGTCGCACTCATCGGCCGCCAGCGCATAGGCCAGGCGGGCGCCATCCACAAACAGCGGAATCTCGCGCTTCTGGCACACTGCGTGAATCGCCGCGAGCTCGGCCTTGGAGTACAGCGTGCCGTACTCGGTCGATAGGCTCACGTACACGGCACCCGGGAACACCGTGTGCTCGTAGCTCTCGTTTTCGTAGAACACCTGGATATAGTTCTCGAGGTCCTCGGCGTGCATCTTGCCCTCGTAGCCGGGGATGGTGAGCACCTTGTGGCCGCCAAACTCGATGGCGCCCGCCTCGTGGCAGGCGACGTGGCCAGTCTCGGCGGCAACGACGCCCTCGTACGGCGCGAGCAGCATGTCGATCACCGTCGCGTTGGCCTGCGTGCCGCCCACCAGAAAAAACACGTCGGCATCGGGGGCCTGACAGGCCTCGCGGATAAGCTGCTTGGCACGCTCGGTGTGCGCATCGGTACCGTAGCCGGGCTGCGGCTCCATATTGGTGTCGACGAGCGCCTGCAGCACTGCCGGATGTGCGCCGTGGGAATAATCGTTGTTAAACGCGAGCATGGCAATCCTCTCTTACCGGGTATCGGCCAGATGATTCAAACGGAGCTATTGTACGCCGTTGGGATAGGCAATGCGTGCGGCAAGGCACTCAAGTGCCAGTACCAGGGCAAAACCGCAGCTCACATCAGTCAAAAAGTGCGCTCCAATCACGATGCGCCCAAAGGCGACGAGCGCCGCGATCACAGCCGCCGCCCAAAAGATCACGCGGCGACGCGAAGGTTTTTCCTTAAAGGCTGCCGCGGGAAGCCCGGCGAGCATAAGGCCAATCGCCGCATGCGCCGTGTGTCCGCTCGCAAACGACTTGAACCCGTCCTTGATCACGCCGGCGGCGATATAGGTCCACTTGTCGGGATTGCCGATCACCCACCACGGCTGAAAATTGAGCCCCGGCGTGACCTCGATCACGCGCATGCGCGGGCGCGACCACAACGGCTTAACAATGACGTTGAGGATGATGGCCTGAGCGACCCACACGGCAAGCACCATCAACGCCCAGCGCGTAAGCTCGTCGGGCGCGGTGTCGCGCGTAAGGCGGTAGGCGATGAAGTTGGCTGCGATGACCAACGCAAACGTCAGAACCAGCTGAAACGCAATAAGCTTGCCGCCGACGCGCAGCGATCCGACAATCTCGTAGCCGACCAGGCCCACGTTGATCAAAACGCCCAGCGCAGCGAGCCACTTGCTCGCCTTGGAATCGGGGCGTACCGAGCGCACGAGCATGACGCCCGCGATGCTCGCCGTCAGCTCGAACGGCAGCTCGCCGGCCGCCTCGATAAAGCGGCCGTACATGCTGCCGATGTTGAACAGCGCGCTCGAGATCTGATAATCGAAGAAACTGCCCACGCCCAGACAAAGACACAGGACAACCGCGATAATGGCGACATCTTTCTTATAGATGTATCCGAACATGCTTTCCTTTCGATGGAGCCAGAGTGCCCAAATGGGGTGTTTGCAGCGTCGACTTGCTAGTCATCATCACTAGCACCCAACTGCTGCAGCAGCATGAGCGCGGCCGCCACGGGGCCGGTGCCGTCGTTGGCGTCGAGGCCGCGGCCCAGGCCGCTGCCCGCGCCGGCGCCCGCCTTGTAGGGCACCGATAGCTTGCGGCTCTTGGGGAAGTTCACCGCACCGTAGCGAGTCTTAAGCTCAAAGGCCACCTTCTTGGGCACTTCGACGCCCAAAAACGTGATGCGTCCGCCGCTGAGCGTGACGCTCTCGAGCCCCAGGCGCTCGCCGCGAATACGAATGCGCGCGCGGTTGAACAGGTTGAGTCCCGCCAACGGCAGCTCGCCATGCGCGGCCTCGGTCTCCTCCTGCACCTCGTCGATGCTCTCCAGATCCTCGGCCGCCGCGAGCTTGCGGTACACGAGCACGCGCTGGTCCACCGCCGGCATGTACTCCTCGGACAAGAAGTAGTCGGCCGGCAGGTTGATGCCCGCGCTCGCCGCCTCCACGCCGGCATCGTCGTCGCCGCGCGCCTCGGCCACGGCCTGTCCCAGCATCTGCGTAAACAGGTCAAAGCCCACACTCGACAGGTTGCCGTGCTGCTCGGCGCCCATGAGCGAACCGGCACCGCGGATCTCCAGGTCGCGCATGGCGATGCGCATGCCGCTGCCCAGATCTTGGAACTCGGAAAGCGCGGTCAGGCGCGCCGTGGCCTCCTCGGTGAGCGGCAGCTCGCCGGGGAACATAAAGTACGCGTATGCCTGCGTGGCAGAGCGGCCCACGCGGCCCTTAAGCTGGTAGAGCTGTGCCAGACCCAAGCGCTGCGAGTCCTCGATGATCAGCGTGTTGGCCGTTGCGTTGTCGATGCCGCTCTCCACGATGGTCGTGGCGATGAGCACGTCGATCTTCTTGGTCGCGAACTCGATCATCACGTCCTCGACCTCGCGCGGGCTCATCTTGCCGTGCGCCACGCCCACGCGCGCCTCGGGCGCGGCCTCGTGCACGCGCGCCACGGCATCATCGATGGTCTTGACGCGGTTGGACACGTAATACACCTGACCGCCGCGGCCCACCTCCAGGCGAATCGCCGCACTCACCACGTCGGGGTCGTACTCCCCCACGTGCACGATCACGGGACGACGCCCGGTCGGCGGTGTGGTGATCAGGCTCATGTCGCGCACGCCGCTCGTGGCCATCTGCATGGTTCGCGGAATAGGCGTTGCCGAAAGCGTGAGCACGTCGATTTGCTCGCGCAGGTTCTTGAGCTGCTCCTTGTGCTGCACACCAAAGCGCTGCTCCTCGTCGATGATCACCAGGCCCAGGTTCTTGGGGTTCACATCGGCAGAAAGCAAGCGGTGCGTGCCGATGAGCACGTCGATCGTGCCCTCGGCAAACGCCTTGAGCGCGCGCTTCTGCTGCGCCGGCGTGCGGAAGCGGCTGAGCACCTCGACCTCGAGGCCAAACGGGGCAAAGCGCTCAAAGAACGTCTCGTAGTGCTGCTGGGCCAGAATGGTCGTGGGGCAGAGCACCATGACTTGGCGGCCGGAGTCCACGCACTTAAACGCCGCGCGCAGGGCAACCTCGGTCTTGCCGAAACCCACGTCGCCGCACAGCAGGCGGTCCATGGGCTTGGGCGCCTCCATGTCGGCCTTGATGTCGGCGATAGCCTCCAGCTGGTCGCGCGTCTCGTCGTAAGGGAAGCTCTCCTCCATCTCAATCTGCTCGGGCGTGTCGGGCGGGCAGGCGATACCGGTAATCGACGAGCGGCGCGTATACAGGTCGACCAGGTCAAACGCCAGCTTTTTGGCGTTCTTGCGCGCCTTGTTGGTGGCGCGTGTCCAGTCGGCGGTGTTGAGCCTGGTCAGACGCGGCTTATCGCCGTCGGGGCCAACATAGCGCGTGATGCGGTCGACCTGCTCGAGCGGCACGTAGAGCTTGTCGCCGTCGGCATATTCCAGCAAAAAGTAGTCGCGCTCCTTGCCGCCCACTTCCTGGCGCGCGATCTCGCTAAAGAGCGCGATGCCGTGGGTGGCGTGCACCACGTAGTCGCCCGGCTTAAACGGGAACGTGATCTGCGTAATGTCCACCTTGCGGCGGCTGCGCGCGCGGTTGGCGTCCATGCGGGCGTTGAGATCGGCGATCGAGAACACGGCCAGGTTGGCATCGGGCACCACTACGCCCTGCGGCAAGGCGGCATCGACAAAGGTCACACGTCCGCGCGAAATAGTGGGCACGGCGGCGCCGGCGGCAGCCTGGTCGGCACCCGCCTCGAGCGAGCGGGCGTTGAGCGCGTCGGCCTTACGCTCGCGAATGGAAGCATGGGCCTCCTGGCGTGCGGCACGATCGGCGGAATCCGCCGCTGCCACGCGAACGCGGTCGCCGATAGCGCCGACATTTTCGGGCGCCGCGGTCAGCGATTCCTCAAAGGTAATGCCCTCGTCGCCAAAGGTGAGCTCCATCGACTCGCGCGCACCGCGGTCGGGGATGGCAAACACGCAGGCATAGCGCTTGCCCACGACCTCCTGGATGCGCGTCATAAAACGGTTGTCCGAGCCTGCGATGGCCGGCTGCTCAATCTTGAGCTCGGCCGTCACCGCACCGCCGGCACGGATGAGGCTCACGTAGTTCAGGCGCTGCTGGGCACCAAAATCGAGCTGTTGGGCGCGCACGTACAGACCATCCAGGCGGTCAATCCCTGCCTCGCCGGCACGGGCCTCAATATCCTCGTAGGCGCGCAGGCAGTCGTCGAACAGCGAGCGCGGCTCGGACAGAACCACGAGTGCCTTGCCGCTCACGTGCGCCAACGGGCTTACGGTCTGGCCGTACATCACCGGCAAAAAGCGGTCGAGCTCGGGCGTGACGATGCGCGTATCCACCATCTCGAGCAGCGCCGCCAGCTTGCTGTCGTCCTGGCTGGCACGGTAGAGCGCCACGTGCATGTTGTGGACGGCATCGTCGGTAAGCGCCAGCTCGCGGCAGGGGAAGATCTCGATACTGTCCTCGTTGCCGATGGTTTGGCCCGTGGAGCTCACCATACGGCGGATGCGGTCAATCTCATCGCCGAAAAACTCAATGCGCACGGGCGCCTTTTCCTGCGCGGGAAACACCTCGACGGTGTCACCGTGCACGCGGAACAGACCGGGCGCATCGGCGGCACCGGCATTGGTGTAGCCCATGCCCACCAGGCGCTGCGGCACCTCGTCAAAGGGAATCTCCTCGCCCACCGCAAAGGTCGTGGACTCCCAATAGTGGCTCTCGACCGGCGGCACACAACGCAGCAGCGCGCGAGCCGAGGCGACCATGATGCAATTGTCTCCGCGCACGATGCGTCCCAGTGCCTCGCAGCGCTGCGCCACCACGGCATCGTCGGGCGCCTGCTCGCGCCACGGATAGTCCTTGCGCTCGGGAAAACGGCACACGTGCGCTAGGCCCACGTAGGCGGCAAGGCTGCGCGCGGCGCGATCGGCCGCATCCTCGCCACTCACAATGTAGACCGTGGGACGCGGGCGGCGCGCAAACTGGGCGGCCGCCATAAGCGTGCGGCCCGACTGCGACACAGCCAGCGTCACGTCCTCGCCGGCATCGAGTCCGGCCTCGACGGTCTGCAGCGCCTCGGCAGTGTAGAGCTGCGCGGCTATACGGTGAATGAGCATGCTGTTCCTCCGGCATTGCAACGCCAAAAGCCCGCCGGGGCAAGCTCGGCGGGTCGTACGTCAAATACATTGTCTGTCATGGTAGCGCATGGAGAGGACTCCGGCTCAAGGGCAAACCCAGCCCCGCAAAAAACGCCAGACGAAGATGCGTTCCGCCCTACCCCGCTACGCGCACGCTGGGGCACAAATCTGCCAGCGGGCACTCGTCACACTTGGGTTTGCGGGCGTCGCAGATCTCGCGACCGAAGGTGATCCACTGATGGTTAACCGACTCCCAATACTCGTGCGGCAAAATCTTGAGCAAATCCTGCTCGGTCTTGAGCGGCTCCTTTGCATGCGTCTTGGGACTCAGCATCAGGCGGTGCGCAATGCGGTTGACATGCGTGTCCACCGCAATGCCCTCCACGATGCCATACCCCACGTTGAGCACGATGTTCGCCGTCTTGCGTCCCACGCCCGGCAGCTTCACGAGTTCCTTCATGTCGGCCGGCACCTCGCCGCCATAGTCGGCGACGATCATCTGCGCGGCCTCGACGGCATGCTTGGCTTTGCTCTTGTAGAAGCCGAGTGACTTGATGGTGTCTGCCACGTCAGCCACGCTCGCCCCGGCCATGGCCTCGGGCGTGGGCCACTGGGCAAACAGCCGCGGCGTCACCTTGTTGACCTGCGCATCGGTCGTTTGCGCCGAGAGCAGCACCGCGATCAGCAGGCGGAAGGGATTCTCGTGGTCCAAAAAGCACTCGACCGGGCCATAGCGACGGTTGAGGCGCTCACACACCTCGATGGCGCGCTCGCGCTTGGCGGCATTGGTCTCGCGTGGCATAACGACTCCTCGGCTCAACGGCACAATAAACTTATGGGCACAATTGTCCCACGTCCGAGACGCTTACGCCTCCAAGAATGCGCCGGTCTGACGGCTCCACAGGCTCGCGTACTCGCCACCCGCCTCGACGAGCTGCGCATGCGTGCCGTCCTCGACGATCTCGCCATCGGCCAGCACCACAATGCGGTCGAGCGCCGCCACGGTGGACAGGCGGTGCGCCACCACAATGGAGGTACGTCCACGCATCAGGTTTTCGAGCGCCTCCTGCACCAGCGCCTCGGACTCGCTGTCGAGGGCAGAGGTCGCCTCGTCGAGCACCAGAATCGGCGCGTCGGTTAGGATGGCGCGGGCGATAGCCACGCGCTGACGCTGGCCGCCCGAGAGCTTGACGCCGCGCTCGCCCACCATGGTGTCAAAGCCACGGGGCAAGCGGTCGATAAACTCCAGGGCGTTGGCCAGGCGCGCGGCCTCGCGAATCTGCTCATCAGTGGCGTCGGGGCGGCCGTAGGCAATATTCTCTCGAATGGAGCGGTGGAACAGCAGCGCCTCCTGCGGCACGTAGGCAACCTGGCGGCGCAGGCTCTGCTGCGTACAGCGCGAGACATCCTGACCGTCCACGAGCACGCGGCCGCCCTGAACATCGTCCAGGCGCAGCAGCAGCTTGGTGAGCGTCGTCTTACCCGAACCCGATTTGCCCACCAGGCCCACGCGCTGGCCCGCCGCCACATGAAGTGTCAGGTCATCGAACACGCTCTCGCCCGCCGCAGCGTCACGGTACGCAAAGCTCAGGTGCTCAAAATCAATCGCGCCCTCGGTCACTTTGAGCTCAGGGGCGTCCGGGTCATCTGCCACCAAACGTGGCTCGTCCAGCACGCGCGTCATCTCGGCCGCATCGCCCAGCGCGCGGTTAATGCGCTGCATCATGGAGCTTACGTAGTTCAGGCGCATGGTGAGGTTATAGGTGTAGGTAAAGATCATGACGAGCGAGCCGGCCGAAATGCCAAACCACGCGTTGCCGCCCGCCACGAACACACTCACCACGGCCATGGTGATGACGATGAGGCCCGAGGTCGTAAAGTTGCGCTGCATCATGGCGTGCATCGAGACCGTCTCGGCGTCGCGCGCGGCACGATCGGCGGCGTCGAACAGATCGCGTTCAAAGTCCTCGCGCCCGCAGGTCTTGACGGCCAAGATGTTCGTGACCGCGTCGGAGAGCACGCCCGAGAGCTTGTTCTGCGCGGCGGACGTCGCGGCCGAAAGCGGCATGATGCGCTTGTACATAAGCCAGACAAACGCAATGTAGACGACCATGATGCACACCAGGATCACGGTAAACGTCGGTACCACCGGGGCGAGTGCGGCCACGGTGCAGATGACCGAGGTGATGGTGGGGATGAGCGAATACACCGTCACGTCGACCAGACCCGTGTAGCCGCTCATAAAACGGCTTGTCTGGCTCACAAGCGATCCGCCAAAGCGGCTGGTGTGAAATGTCATGGATTGATTGGAGAGCGTGTCGAAGCACAGGCGCGCCAGGTGATAGTTGCCCGCAATCTCGAGCTTGTAGACGGTGTAGTCCTGCAGCTTGGAGAGGATTTGGCCCACTAGGTTAACGAGCACGAGCGCCAGGATATAGGGGCCGAAGACCTCAAACACCTGGTCGCCTGCCACGGGACCGGCCTGGACGCGGTCGACGATGAGGGCCATCACATAGGTGTTGGCAAACGTGAGCAAAAAGATGTAGCCCGCCGACGAGAACACCGAGAGAAAGACGATCAGCGGCTGCGTGCGCGTGACGTCCCAAAAACGCTGCAGCGTGCGACGCACGGTGGAGCGTTTGAGCGGACTGGTGTTTCTCTGAGACATGGGCTTCCTTTCGCGTCTGATAGGGCGAAACGCCATTGTTGCACACTAAAGCGCACTTCAGGCAAGTGCGACGCGAAAAGCGCCCGCGCCCCGCACTTGCGCAGGCGCCCCGCCGTCAGATGAAGCTAGTCCTCGTCTTTTTGGTCTGCGAGCAGGCTCGCAGACGTAAGCCCCAAGATCTCGTCGGCCTCCTCGGCATCTTCCAGGGCGTCGATGTCCTTAAGCTTGCGCTCCATGACGTTGGTGCGCGTGGTGATGATGCCCTCGACCGTTTTGCCCGCGGTCTCGATCTGCTGCTGGGCGCGGCGCAGCGCCTTTTGATAGCGCGGCAGCTCGGCCTTGACAGCGGAGAGCACGCGCAGTACATCGTCGGTGCGTTTTTGCAGCTTAAACGTTTGGTAACTCATCTGCAGGCTGTTGAGAATGGCCGCCATGGTGCTGGGGCCGGCAACGTTGACGTGATAGTCGCGGCCCAGGGTCTCGATAAGCCCGGGGCGGCTGACGACCTCGGCGTACAGTCCTTCAAACGGCACGAACATGATGCCAAAGTTGGTCGTTGCCGGCACACTCAGGTACTTTTCGCAGATATCCTTGGCCTCGCGCTTGACCATGGTGTCGAGCGTCTTGCGCGCAGCCGCCACGGTCTCCGCATCGCCCGACTCCTGCGCGTCGAGCAAATGCTCGTACGCGTCGCCCGGAAACTTGGAGTCAATCGGCAGCAGCACGGGATCGCCCTCGTCCACCGGCAGCTTGACGGCAAACTCAACGCGCTCCGAGGCGCCGGGCTTGGTGGCGACGTTTTCCAGATACTGGTCGGGTGTAAGAATGTCCGCCAGAATTGCACCCAGCTGCACCTCGCCCAAAATACCACGCGCCTTCACGTTGCCCAGCACGCGCTTAAGGTCGCCCACGCCGGTGGCGATGGACTGCATGTCGCCCAGGCCCTTGTACACGGCCTCGAGCTGGTCGCTCACCTGCTTAAACGATGCCGACAGGCGATCGTTGAGCGTGCGGGAGAGTTTCTCGTCCACCGTCGCGCGCATCTGATCGAGTTGCACGTTGTTGTCTTTGCGGATAGCACCCAGCTGGGCATCGACCGTCTCGCGCACCTTGTCCAGGCGGTGCTCGATGCCCTCGCGGTTGGCACCGAGCTGTTGGGCCGTCTCGCGGCGAAGGTCATCCATCCGGTCACCAGCTTGCGAAAACTCACGTGCAATGGTCAGGTAACGTTGCTGCCCCACGGCCGCATCTGTCGTCTGCTGCTGCGCGATGGCGTTGGCCGTGCGGCGAGTTTCGGCCAGCGCGACGTTCAGGGCATCGAGCGCGTTGTTGGCCTGCTCGAGTGCTGCCAGCGTTTCCGCGCTACTGTCGCCACGCTCCCGCAACTCGGCACGCAGGCTCTTGAGCTGGAGGGCGCAAGCCACAGCAACCCCCACCGCCACCAAGGCGATCACAACAAGCACGATATCAATAGCAGACATAGACTCCGCCCAACAAACTCAATCGGTCATCAATCAAAACCGCGATCAATCTTACCCCGCCACACGCACCGGGCGCCCGGCCCCTTCTTGGGCGCCCCTCTCCTCCGCATATTCCATAATGCGGCGCGCCGTTTTCCTGCTCACCTTTGAGTCATCGCCGGCCAAGTATGCGTATACGTTTCCTTTATTCAGGCGCAGAGCACGGCAGAGGCCATAGCGCGTTACACCCGATTCCTCCAATGCTTCCAGCGTTTTCTTTCTCATCAGGGCGTTCACCCTTCTATCGGCCGCCGGCTTTTCCTTCACCGCTCTATACGCACGCCAAACGTTGGCATAACGATTAGGGAGCTCACTTTTGGCGCATAGAGACGCCATGCTACCCGCTTGGCCGTACAAGAATAAAACGTCTCGGTAATCCTGTTCCATCCACGAGCCCTCGGATAAACCCAAAACGTATTCGGCTTTTCCTTGCGCTAAAGCGAGCAAAAACAGAGGCTCCGCCACGCGCGGCGCATCCGTCGTCGCCTGCTCAACCAATTTTCTAAAACTCAGCGACTGCTGTCCGGATAGCTCTCGGCAATAGCCTTTTAAGAATCCCTCAAAGGTCAGATTCAACCGAGCACCTCCTTTCTGTATTGCCTGTATGCACAGACCATCTCTTGATAGCTTCGCTCCGAAGGCGACGACGCCAGTGCTTCTCCCTCGTCGAATATAAGCCGTTCGAGCAGACCCCAATCAAGTTGGTCGACGAATGCCTGACTATGAAGATCGATGATGTCGTTCGGACGGTAGGCATAGAGCTTCATTACCGCCAGGTCCTCCAAGGATGGCGTAAAGTACCTGATAAAACGCGCCCCAATATCCAAGGGAATCAAACGGTCTTCGTAATTGAATGGCATCTGATTACAATATGCCACCGCCATACCATTCACCTCGGGGTATCGAGCTATGATCTCGCGGAGACACCTGTCTGCCTCAAACACATCAATGTCATGTGTAACCGACCGATTCGTCACATCGTTTAGCATGAAGGCGCTTCCTCCCACCAATACAACGCTCGGTCTATCGTCTCTTGGACCTATTTCCAGCTCCGCCTCTTCGTCAATGCCTAACAGAGTCTGCTCTAAATCCTGCTTATACATATCAAATCCTATTATTATTCATCTTCAATAATACTATTCAGTCGCACGATAGGGCCCGTAAGATGCAAGGATTCCACTCGTGGCGATAATCCTTGCATCCAAGAAGACCAATGGCGGCAAACGTCAGCCTTCCCAACCGACCTGGAAGGTTGTTATGGCATCGCCTAGGCGCTGGCCGAGGGCTGACAGATGTTGGAGCACCTCGTTGGGCGATGCGCCGTTGAGGATGCACGTGAGGGCATACGACGCCAGAAAGATGGCCGCAAGCCCTAACGGGATGAGCACGATCATCGCCAATGTGCGCAAGCGCTGGCCCACACGGCGACGACGCGCACGACGCTTGTCGAACGCGAGCTCCTGCGCATATGAATCTTGCTGTACGGAATAGGCCTCTGGCGCCGATTCACACCCGGGCACAGCTGCAGGTACAGCAGCGGGCACGACATTTTGCGCAAAGGGCTGGGCTGCCGCCCCTTGCATTTGCATCTCCATGAGTCGTTGCTGCTGACGCAGCATGCGCTTAGCTTGTTGCTGTGGAGTCTCAAGAAACAGGTCCATGTTGGCCTCCAAAGTCGGAGAATTCGACGCTTACGACCAGCATCCCGCACCGCCATGACCGCGACAACGCAATCGCCGGCAATAGCCACAAAGTTTCTTTTGCTCAAAAGCTGTCGAAAAGCTCAACAACTCCCCTACCAGCACTTTCTCTGAGCTTTTTTCGCCAGCAATCTTTTGGCCTTCCACCCTTACGCCAACTGACCAAAATCTAACCAAAAGCTTGACGGAAATTGTGGAGACCGGGACCCCATACAAAAACGTGCCGCCCCAAAAGGGGCGGCACGCAAACTTCTTATCTGCTTTTCTGTAACGAGCATGCGACGACCCAACGCCGGGGCGCAGGGCGGGGAAACCTTTGCCTCGCGCGACCCTGCGAAGCC